>JASJBD010000073.1 GCA_030066665.1 Gammaproteobacteria bacterium | reverse complement strand
ATCTCAGTCCCGGCATCGTGGTGACCGACTTGCTCGTACCGCCACCCGACAAGCGCGACAAGCACTGGGAACAGAGCAAAAAAATCCTGAATATCCTGGCGGACACGGTGGAGACGGTGACGCCATTCCTGGTCGAAGGGATGTTGGCCATGGACAAGAACGGGGGTGCGGTTCGCTGGCTAACACCGTGGAAGGTCCGCGGACGCTTCCTGATGAGCCTGTTTCGCAAGCGCGACGTATTTGGCCCGCTTGGTCTCTGAAGGCTGCCTACTGGTCGAAGCGCAAGCGGACCTGGCTGTAGGTCGCGGTTGGTTCACCGTCGACGATATAGGGCTTGAAGCGCCACCTTTCCACGGCCGCGACCGCTTCGGCGTTGAACAGTTCCGGCGGGTCGGCATCGAGGATGCGGACGTCCGAGGTCTCGCCCTTTTCATCCACGAGGAATTCGACCGCTACCCAGCCTTCAATTCTCTTCGCGGCCAGTCGTCTCGGGTAACGCGGCTCGGAGAACTTGCGGAATTCGAGTTTCGACAGCGCTACCGTGCCCGGTCCGGGCGGCGGTAATGGTCCGATTTCGCCGGGGGCCGGCTGGGGCTTCGCGCGCACCGGCGTGGGTGGTCCGGTTTCTTCCAGTTTCGTGCTGGAGACCGAATCCGCGGTTTCCGGCGCGACCATTGCCATGGCTGTGGTGGAGGCGACCAATGAACCCGTCTCTGTGGTCGGCGGATCACCGCGATCCTGGGCTGCCGGCGCCGCAGTTGGTTCGGGTGCCGGCCCAGGTGCCTTTGCCACGGCGGGTGCCGGTTCGGGTTGCGGCGGCGGTGGTGCCGGCTGGACCTGCTTCGGCGCTGGCGCGGATTCCGGCGCACTCGCGACTGCCGGCTTTGGTTCCGGGGGCGGCTTGGGCGCAGCCGCGCGGACGGGTTCCGGCTTCGGTGCAGGCTTCGGCGGCGGCGGTGCCGGCTCGACCTGCTGTGGCGCTGGTTTGGGTTCCGGCCCAGTCGTGACCACGGCAGGCGGAGTGACCGCGACCGTGTCAGGAAGATCTTTTGTTGGTTCGGGCCGGGTTCCGATATCCGGCGCGAAGACATCGGGTCGCATGTACGCGCGCACGATTACCTCGCGCAGCTCGGTTTCCTGCGCGAGCCCTGCGCCCATCGTGCTGAACGGGGCTGGCCGTTGCATTTGGGTCGGCGGCGGCTGGAGGCGATCTGGTTGGGCGTCCGCGAACGGGGGTGGCGATTCCGTCTCGCCGCCCATGAAGAGGCTCAGTCCAATTGCCGCCGCCGTCATGGTGGCAGCGGCAGCGAGCACCACGGGACGACGCCACAGGGGTGGTCGCTGGATTTCCCCTTCGGTATCGAAATCGATCGACTGGTTAATATCCGTGGCGTCATCATCAGCGATGACTGGTGCTGGTTCGGCGATCTCGGGAGTCGCGACGACCGGGTCCGGCTCGGGAGCGGGTTCGACGATAACCGGCTCGGGACTTTCGAGCACGATTTCTTCGGTGATTTCCTCGGTTTCCGGCGCGAAGAATTCGGCCCGGAATTCCCCGACGCTGCCGGTCCGGTCGGCACGCCGAAAGGCGAGTGCCCGATCGAGTATGGCCCACCGGGCATCTGACAGGCCCTCAATGCGTGCTGGACGTTGTCCCGCCACTTCGGCTTCGAGCGCGTTCGAGTCACCGAAAGCGCGGGTGCCAGACATCACGCGATAGACCAGCAGCGCAAGGGAAAAGACCTCGTCGGCCGTCGTTATCGGCTTCCCTTCCAGGACTTCCGGACTGCAGTATCCCGGCGTTCGTGCGCCGAGCTGTGCTGAATCGAAGCCATCGTCATTGACGCCCATCCGACGCGCGATGCCGAAGTCGATCAATTTCGGCTGGCCATCACGGGTCAGCAGAACATTACCGGGCTTCACGTCGGCGTGGACCACGTCCATCGCATGCACATGTTCCAGCGCCGAGCTGACGCCATCCAGGATGCGATGTGCCTGGGCTTCTGGCAGTGGCTTGCGGCCGGTGCGCTTCAGCACATCGACCAGCGATTCCCCGTCCACCCATTCCATGGTGATGAACGACAACTGGTTGTGTTGTTCCATGCCAAACACTCGAACGACGTTCGGGTGATCAAGGCGCAGGCAAAGTTCGACCTCGTTCTTCAACGCCTGGAGCGCGTCCGGTCTTGCAGCAAACTGCGCATTGATGACCTTGATCGCGACCCATGGATCCGCAACACCGGCTTCCTTTCGCTGCCGATCGAGCGCCTTGTAGATATCGCCCATGGCGCCGCTGACGACTTGCGAAACCAGTACGTAGCGATCGTTGAGCAGGCTGCCCGGTTCGAGTGCCGTGCCCTGGCCCGGTTGCCCGTGAACCGGTTCGGTTTCGGTCGGTTCCCCCGCCGCCGTTTGCGGCGCGGCTGGCGCGGTTTGGCTCGGCGCCGGAGACGGCTGGGGTGCTGCCGCTGTCAGAACCGGCGGTTCCGGGGTGGCTGGCTCTGTCAGGATTGGCGGTTCGGGTCTGGCCTGCACAGGCTGTGCCGGAGCAGGCGGTGGGCTGGGTTCTGCCTGCGGTTCGTCATCGGGCTCGAAACCCGCGAACTGCGGTCCCGGCATATCCATCGACCATTCGGTGGGATCGTCCTCGGATATCAGGTGATCAAATTCGGCGCTGAGCCGCTCCCAGGTCTGCTCCGGGAGGCGTCCCGATTCGAGCGCGGCATCGAGTTCGCTCTGGATCGCCTCGCTGTAGTCCGGGTTTTCGTCCAGCAGCGCGGTCATAGCGTCCAGTACGAGCTGCAGATTCACGCGCGCAGCCAGAAACTCCTCGAAAATCTCGCGGAAGTTCTCTGCCCGTGAGCTTGTGCCCGTATTTAAGCTATCGACAGCCATCTTTCCCCGCCGCCCGGCGTTTTGATCGACCGGCCACAGCCAACAGACCGATCATCGGCTGGAGTCTAGCAACGGTTTATGACAGGAACGTTCGCCTGCTTCACGTTATGGCATTGCTGCGTCAAGGAAAAAATGCCGAAATGCGGACTCAAGGCTCCGCGTTTTTACATAACAGGACTGCAATTCGTCAAGCGGGCTTGATCGCCAGGACCCCGGCGTTTTCGCGCCCGTCCATGCTGCCGAGACCGCCGAAATCGCTGCGGTCGATGAAGCCGGAGCGCTCGATTCGAAACCCGGCTTCCTCGCAGCAGCGCACCATCAGTTCCGGCACCAACAGATTCATGAAGGGTGGCCCCTTGATGGGACGGTTGGCCGTGCTGGACGAACGCGGCAGCCAATTCTCCAGTGCAATCATCAGGCCGGGCCAGCGATCACCGCGAGCCAGCTTTGCCTCGAAGGTCGGCACGAAGTTACGCCAGATCCCGTAAGGCGTATCCGCGACGAGGTACAGGCGGCCAGCCGGTTTTAGCCAGCGAAACATTTTGCGCACGGATGCGTCGATTGCCGAACCGTCCAGGAAATGCAGCACCCGCGAGCACAGAATCGCGCCGAAGTGTTCGGCCGCGAAATCCACGTAAGGCAATTGGCCCTGAACAATCTCGAGCCGGTCGCGATCGTCCGGCGGCGTTTCGTCCCACAGGATATCCAGGTGGCGCTGGTCGAGATCGCAGGCGACCACGCGAGCGCCCGCCGTGAGAGCCGGTTGGGTGGCGACCCCGTAGGCACAGCCGACCTCGAGCACCGGCTCCGCGCAGGAGCCCGCGAATGCGATGAAATCATCTGCATACGCATCTCTCTTCTGGAACATGAAACCCGTGTCGTTCAGCGTCGGCCGCATGTCGGGCCTGCTCCAGGGCGGTGGTGTGTTGCTCTCGCTCATCGGTGCTTCCGTGCTGACATGCTAACGCTGGCCTTCGGTTGCCCCAAGACACCGCCCCGCAGCGGCTGACACGTGGACGCCGGACGTCCCGGGCGGCCGGATCGGTATCCCGGACCCTATACTTTTGCCACAGGAGCGCCATCGCTGCCAGGCGGGCGCGGGCATAACCAATAAGGAATTCACCAATGTCGGAGCACGAAGCGGCCGGGCCGGAATTTATTGCCGTGGCCCTGCAGGTTGCCTGCAAGGGTGTGAATCGCTGTGCCGATCGCGAATCGGCGCGCGCGCGCATCGCAGAAACGATCAAGACCATTGAGGGTTACGCCACCACGGCGACGAATTTCCTCCACTGGTTCTACGGCGCGCCGGTCAAGCTGGTTGCATTGCCGGAGTACGCGGTCACGGGATTCCCGATGAAGGAGAGCCCGGCCGAATGGCGCGAGAAGGCCTGCCTGCAATATGACGGCCCGGAATACGAGGCCCTGGGCAAGATTGCGCAGGACAACAATATCTACCTCGCCGGCAACGTCTACGAGGTAGATCCGAACTTCCCACAGCTCTATTTCCAGGTCTGTTTCATCATCGGCCCGTCCGGTGACGTCATACTGCGTTACCGGCGGTTAACCTCGAGTTTCGAGCCCACGCCGCATGACGTCTGGGACAAGTACCTGGACCTATACGGTCTCGATGGCGTGTTCCCGGTAGCGCGAACCGAAATTGGCAATCTCGCGATGATCGCGTCGGAGGAAATCCTGTATCCGGAATTCACGCGCATGCACGTCATGCGCGGCGCGGAGGTCATCATTCATCCGACCAGCGAGCCGGGTAGTCCGCAGATGACGATCAAGGAGATCGCACGGCGCGCGCGCGCCGTGGAGAACATGGCCTACGTTGTGTCCCCGAATTCGGCCAGCATCGATGACATTCCCATTCCTCCATATACCTGCAGCGCCATGTCCAAGATCGTTGGCCCGCACGGCGAAATCATGACCGAGGCCGGTCAGGGCGGCGAGAGCATGTCAGCCAACGCGGTGCTGGATGTGGGTGCACTGCGGCGCGAGCGCCGTCGCATCGGCATGGCGAATATCCTGTCGCGGCAGGCTTACGGGTTGTTCGCGGACAGCTATGCCAACGCAGATTTTCATCGCGGCAATTTCCTGCTGCAGGAAGGGGAAGTCATCGAGCCGCCGGACCGGCAGGTATTTCGCAAACGCCAGGAAGAGAATATCGAGCGACTGATCAAGGCCGGCCTGATTTGACGCGGGCCCACCGCGCCCAGCCGGCTTTTGTTAGGATCAAGATCGCGTGAACGGCTGCCCTGAAGCGGAGACAACTCAATGACTGGTATCACGGCCGACCGGCGTGACTTCCTGCGCGGCAGCGGCGCTCTTGCTGCCACTCTGTCCCTCAAGTACGCGGCCCCGGCTGGTGCCGAGGACGAGGCCGAACAGGTCTACGGTCGCTGGGAAGACCTGATGCGGCAGAAATGGACCTGGGACAGCGTCGTGCGTGGCAGCCGCGGCCTCAACTGCACCGGGCACTGCGCGTTCAATGTTTACGTGAAGAACGGCATCGTGTGGCGCGAGGAGCAGCAGGGCGAATACGGTCGTTCCGGTACCGATACGCCGGATTACGGGCCGCGCGGCTGCCAGAAGGGATTGCGGCACTCGAAGTACATGTACGGTCGCCAGCGCGTCCTCTATCCGATGAAACGGGCCGGCGAACGCGGTGAAGGCAAATGGGAACGCATCAGCTGGGACCAGGCCTGCACCGAAATCGCTGACAAGTTCATCGACTACGCGGTGGAGCACGGACCGGAATCGATTACATTCGCCATGGGCACGCAGATGATTCTCAAGCGTGCTTCCTTCGCCTCATTGTTCCGTTTCGCCAATCTCACCGGCATTTCAGTTCCGGAGACCTTTGCCGGCGTCGGCGACCTGCCGGTCGGTGCGTACCAGGTGCTGGGCTACGAACTGCCGGGTGACAACATGGCGGCTGTCTTCAAGTCGCGCGTCTGCCTGATCTGGTTCTGTAATCCCGCGGCGACCCGCATCCCGGATGCGCACTTTTTCTGGGAGGCGCGTTATAACGGGACCGAGGTCATCGCGATTTCGCCGGACTTCAACGGCAGCGCCATGCACGCGTCGAAGTGGCTGAACCCGAAACCCGGCACGGACGGCGCGCTGGCGATGGCCATGGTCAACGTGCTGGTCGACGATGGCAGCGTGGAGTGGGACTACGTGCGCGAGCAGACGGACCTGCCGTTCCTGGTGCGGGCCGACAATCGCAAGTTCCTGCGCCGCACGGACCTCGACCCGGGCGCAGAAGACGGTGATACGGATTTCTATTTCTGGGACGAGAACACCGATCAGCCAGTGCAGGCGCCAGGCACCGGTTTCGGGGAAATGGCTTTTGGCCCGGACCCGCGGCGCAACGAAAGCCTGGCGCTCGGCGACATCCGTCCGGCCGTGGAAGGCAACTGGATTATCGAAACGCCGTCCGGACCGGTTGAAGTCACGACGGTCTTTGAACTCCTGAAACAGCAGCTCAAGGGATTCACGCCGGAGCGCGCCGCCGAAATCACCGGCGTGCACGCGGACAATATCCGCTCGGTCGCGCGCACCTTCGCGAGCGCGAAGCCCGGCATGATTTTCGCCGGTTATCGCGTAAACAAATGGTTGCACGGTGACCTGATCCTGCGAGCCTGGCTGCTCATGAGCGCGTTGACCGGCAATACCGGCCGCGCGGGTGGCGGGGTGCAGACGACCCAGCTTGCCAACGCCGATGGCTTCATGGCGTTCGTGATGAATGGTGTCGGTCCGCGGCTTCGTGTTGCCGCCGTGTCGCTATGGGACTACGCGCATGTCGACGGCGCCCAGATGAACCGCGACGTGTATGGCGAGAACTATGCCGCGCACGTCGATGGTCACTACCAGGCGGCGGTGCAGAACGGCTGGATCCCGAATTACGCGGCCGTGCCGTGGAAGATGGGCATCATGGCCGGGCACAACCCGGCCAACTGGCGTGCGACCGGCCGCGATTGGAAAGAAAGTGCGTTCATGAAACTGGACACCACCGTGACGCTGACACCGAATATGAGTGTCACGGCCATCCTGTCCGACTACGTGTTGCCGATCGCGGATCACTACGAGCGCCAGGACTACATCATGGAGGGCCGCACGCCATACGCGCAGGTCATCGACAAGGCCGTTGCGCCACTGGGAGAAAGCCTGGAGGAGTGGTCGGTGCTGGACAAGTTGTCGCGCGCCATCAGTCAGCGGGCGGCCGAGCGCGGCATCGAGCCGATCAAGGGCGAAGCGTTCGGCCAGCCGGTGGAGTGGGATTATTCGCAGCTCGGCACCCTGTTTACGACCCTGCAAGGCCAGGATGGCAAGACACTGCAAGTCAAAAGCAATCGCGATGTGGTCGATTTCATTCTCGCGAACTCCTCCGGCATGTCCGACGTCACTTTCGACAAACTGCAACTGAAGGGTATTGTGCGCGTAGACGACGCCGACGATGTGCAGTTCGGCCCAAATGCGCCCTACAGCTACTACGTGCTCGACAGCGTGAAGAACCGGATTCCCTACGCGACGTTGACCGGCCGTCAGCAGTTCTATATGGACCACGACTGGTTCCTGCAGGAGGGCGAGGGACTGCCGGGCTACCGGGCGCCGTTGAAAAACAAGAATTACGACTTGCGCCTGGTCATGGGCCATGCGCGGCACGGCATACACAGCATGTACCGTGACGACAGCCTGCTGGTGAGCCTGCAACGCGGCGAGCCCGACGTGCACGTAAACCCGGACGATGCTGTGAGCCGCGGCGTCGCCGATGGCGACCTGGTCAAGGTATACAACGACTTCGGCTCGTTCGTAGCCCAGGCGCGGGTGAGCTCCAATACGCAACCGGGCACAATGTTCATGTACCACGGCTGGGATCCAATGATGTTCCGCGGCCGCGATAATTTCAGTTCGGTCATCTCGACGCGCGGCCTCATTAAGCCCGTACAGATGATCAGCGGCTATGGGCACATCAACTACACCACGCCGAACAACGTGCCGAACCAGACTTTCCACGATACGACGTGCGAGTTCGAGAAGTACGTGGAAGCATGATCGGACACAGGCGATACAACGGACAACAGGACCAGAGGCGGGAGCAAAAGTAATGGGTATGCAGGTCGCAATGGTGATTGACCTCAACAAGTGCATCGGCTGCCAGGCTTGCACGGCGGCATGCAAGTCGCTGTGGACGGACGAGGAAGGCCAGGAATCCATGTTGTGGAACAACGTGGAAACCAAGCCCGGGCCGGGCTACCCGCGCGACTGGCAGGAAAAGGGTGCGCGTTCCGGCTGGAAAGACGGTGAGCTGCAGTACGGTGGCCTGCACCCGGACGAGAATTTCGGCGGCGAAGTGCCGCTGAACCACGCGGCGGTCTATTTCGAGGGCACCGAGGATCGGCTGAAACAGAAAGAGCCGATGGGCTACGGCGCCAACTGGGACGAAGACACCAGCTCTGGTGACTACCCGAACAATTACCACTTCTACCTGCCACGCTTGTGCAATCACTGCACCAAGCCGGCCTGCCTCGAGGCCTGTCCCGTGCGCGCGATTTACAAGCGCGAGGAAGACGGTATCGTGCTGGTCGACGCGGACAAATGCCAGGGCACAAGGCTGTGTAACCAGGCCTGCCCGTACGACAAGGTGTACTTCAACCACGTGAAGAACATCAGCCAGAAGTGCATTTTCTGTTTCCCGCGGGTGGAACAGGGTGTGGCGCCGGCCTGTGCGCGGCAGTGTCCCGGTCGGTTGCGTTTCGTTGGCTTCCTCGAAGACGATGAGGGTCCGATTCACAAGTTAGTCAATGAGTGGCAGGTCGCGTTGCCGTTACATCCGGAATTCGGTACCGAACCCAACGTGTTCTATGTACCGCCGATTCTGCCACCGGCCTTCGACGAGGAAGGTCGGTTCAGCGATGAGCCGCGAATCCCGATGGAATATCTGCGCTATCTGTTCGGCCCCGACGTCGACCGCGCGCTGATCACCATGATCCAGGAAATGGAGCGCAAGAAGGCCGGGCAGGAATCGGAGCTGATGGACCTGCTGATCGCCCGCGACTGGAAGTCGCTGTTCAACATTCCGGACGTGCGCGTCGCCTGAGACGCGGATGGGGCTCGGTCTTTTCGACCGGCTGCACCAGGTTCACCGTCGCTGGCGAATCCGGTTCAAGTCGGAGGTCCCGACCATCCGCTACATATTGAACGCGGACCTCGCCGGCACCACGATGGTCGACGTCGGTGCGCGCTATGGCACCCACTCATTTTACATGAGTCGCAAAGCCGGGCCCGATGGCCAGGTGTTTGCCTTCGAGCCGCAGCCTGAACTGGGCCGGCACCTGCTGGATCTGCGCGAAGCCTTTCACCTGGACAATCTCGAAATCGTCAACAAAGGCTTGTCGACGCAGGCGGGTGAGATGATCCTGCGACGGGTAGAACCGGGTTCGGGCGGGGCGAGCTTCGAACACGGGGCCGATGGCGGCCTGGAAGAAGTCCGGGTGCAGGTTACGACGCTCGATGAGTGTCTCCGCGACTGTGGGGCGGGACCCGTTTCGTTTATCAAATCTGACGTCGAGGGCCACGAGCTGGAGGTGTTTCAGGGTGGCCGCGAAATCCTGGAGCGAGACAAGCCGGCACTGATTTTTGAGTGCCGTCATAACCAGGCCGCCGACGGCGAGCTGTTTGGATTCCTGACCGATCTTGGCTACGACGGTTTCTTTTTCTGGGTGTCACCCAAGGACCATCGCAGCCTGCTGCACAAAGGCCGTGGTCGCTATATTCACTACACCGAATTCGACCAGCACCCGTACCCCCGGCCGAATATCCAGTTGCGCAACTACTTGTTCGTGCCGAGCGGACAGCCGCCGCGTTATTGAGCGGGATCACTCACCTGCGTTCGTGAACTCCAGCAACTCGACTACGTTGCCGTCCAGATCGCGGCCGTAGGCCACGAAGCCGGTATCCTGGGCCTGCGGCGGGCTGTGAAAGCGCATGCCGGCGGCTTGCAGGCGCTCATACTCCGCGTGCATGTCCTGCACCTGCAGGCAGATATGCGTGATGCCATGGTCGCAGACTCGCCGATCGCCATCACGCGGTCTTGGTACCGGCGATGAAAACTCGAACACTTCGAGGAAACTGTCGCCGAGTTTCAGCATCGCCGCTTTGGCGGCGGAATTCTCCAGGTCGGTGAGGGCATCGGCTTCTGGAATACCCGCATTCCAGCCAAACGTCCACGCCACCTCACAGCCGAAATTCCGCTGGTAAAAGTCGATGAACCGTTCCAGGTCGGGCGTTGATATGGCGGCGTGGTGGAACCCCATCAGCATGTTGCAGTCTCCTGCTCGAATATACTCGGTTATTGTAGGGCAAGGACCAACACGATCTGTGATATCCGAATGATCGAAGGCTCGACTATTCCCGTGGGCCTGTACGTGCACCTGCCCTGGTGCGTGCGTAAATGCCCGTACTGCGACTTCAACTCGCACGAACTGCGCAGAGAGCTCCCGGAGTCCGCCTATGTTGATGCCTTAATCGCGGATCTCGACGTGACGTTACCCGACCTTGCCGGGCGGCGGTTTTCCTCCGTGTATTTCGGCGGCGGCACGCCGAGCCTGTTTTCGGCGACATCGATTGGACGGCTGCTGCAAACCCTGCAGACTCGCGATCTGCTAACCGTCGATGCGGAGATTACGCTGGAGGCGAATCCTGGGGCGGCAGAAGCCGCGCGCTTCGCCGGTTATCGGGCCGCCGGTGTCAATCGACTGTCGGTTGGTGTGCAGAGCTTCGACGATGACTGCTTGCAGGCACTGGGCCGGGTCCACGATGGCGCGGCCGCGTGGCAGGCCGTCGAACTTGCCGCGTTGCACTTCGACAATCTCAATCTGGATCTGATGTACGGCCTGCCAGGCCAGACCCCGGACCTCGCCATTGCAGATGTCGAACGGGCAATCAGCACCGGGGCACCACATCTGTCCTGTTATCAGCTGACGATTGAGCCAAACACGGTGTTTTTCTCACAGCCGCCGTCACTGCCGCCCGAGGCAGTCCAGGGAGCGATCGAAGAAACCGTGCTGGCCGAGCTCGACAAGGCCGGTTACGCCCACTACGAGGTATCCGCGCATGCCAGGCCGGGCCATCAATGCCGGCATAATCTCAACTACTGGCACTTTGGTGATTACCTGGGCATCGGCGCCGGTGGGCACACCAAGTTGACCAGGGACGGCCAGGTAATCCGTTGCGCGCGCGTAAAGACCCCGGCCAGTTATCTCGATAAAGCCGGTTCTGCAGCGGCACTCACCGGCGCGAAAACACTGAGCGATGCGGATCTGGCGTTGGAATTCATGTTGGTTGCGCTGCGCCTGCGTGACGGTTTTCCGCTCGCACTGATCGCCGCGCGAACCGGGCTGCCTCCCGGATCCGTACGAGTCGGTCTCGAACGATGCGTACAACGGGGACTGCTGCATGTTCATGAAGACTGGATTCGGCCGACCGCTGTCGGTCAGCGCTATCTGAACTCCGCAATCCGGGAGTTCGTGCCGACCGCTCCGGCGGCTCGTTGACGCAACGATCAGCGGGAATCGGTCCAGCGGGCTGTTTGTACACAGGCGCTTACGCTGCGAGAATTCCCGGAGGGACCGAACTCGCTCTGACTCAAGTGAACACCGAGAATAGAAGACAGTTTCGCTGGGTGGCTGTATTTTTTTTCGCGGCGATCCTTATTGCGCTTGCCATCACAATCACGGCGTTGACGGGCACGCCAGAGCAGATTGCGGACAGTGTCGAGCCTGCAGCGCCGAACAAAGATGTTCTCATTGTCTATGCGGTCGGCGTTCCGTACCGAACTATCAGTGAACTATCTGCAGCCGACGTAGACAAGGTATCGGGTGCCACACCAGCGTCGTACAACACAAGAGCAATTTCTTCCGAGCTTGCCTCCAAACTTCGCGCCCGCGGCTTCTCTGTCACGTTGAAAACCGTTGAGGACGTGCGCTCGCACCGCGAAATCTTCGAGTATCGTGTGCTGGTAGCAGCGACTCCTGTGCGATTTTGGAACATGAGTTGGATGATGAAGAAATTCTTCGACGAAATTTTTGCACGAATCTACGTTGCTGAGAAAGCTTGCTTTCGTGATTGGCCCGTCGCAGGCATCGTAATGGCCGAAATCAGCGACAGCGCGGAAGCTGCGCTGGGAACCATACGGTCCGTGTTGCAGGACTGCGGAACGGACCTCAGTTTGTCGTCTTACTTCCTCACCAACTACTCTAGTGTCGAACGCGAAGATGAAATGGATAAGCTTGCCGAGGGCATTGCGAAGCTAGTGCGTGACCGCCTGATAATTGACTAGTTGTCTCCACAGAGTTGGGTCTGCAGGACCATCGTCCGGGATGGAGTTTCGAATTCGCCTGGCTGCTGAAAGCGACGTGCCGGCCATTACCGCAATCTATAACCAGGCTATCGCGCTGCAGTCGGCGACAGCGGATACGGTCGCTTTGAACATCAAGACCTTGTTTGCAATTTTGCTGGACATCAACGCCGACAGCTTTCGCATACTCGAAAAGTTCGGTTTCCGGCAATGGGGGCACATGCCCAACGTGGCAGATTTCGATGGTCGGGAGTGTGGCCACCTCTATTACGGCCTCCGCGTTGCGCCATGATGAGAAGGCTCCTTCAACCTGGCTTCGCATTTGTTCTCCTGACGTTCTCGGCCCAGGCGTCGGGCTGGCAGTATTTCGGCGGTGATGCCGGCGGGTCGCACTATTCACCGCTCGCGCAAATCAATCGCGACAATGTCGGCGAGCTACAGCTTGCATGGTCCTACCGCACGGGCGAGATCGAGCGCTACCCGGAGCGGCGCGCGATGATCGCTCTGAACGTGACGCCCATTGTGCTGCCCGAAAGCGCCGGCCAATCGCTCGTGCTGTGCTCCGCAATGAATCGTGTCATTGCGCTGGACCCAACGACTGGCGACGAACGTTGGGTTTTTGATCCGGAAGTGCCACTAGGCTCGATTGACAGCAAGTTTTTGTGCCGTGGCGTGGCCTATTGGGCAGATGCCTCGGCGCCAGAAGCACAGGTTTGCAAGCATCGTATCTTTACGGCAACCAAGGATCTGCGCCTGATTGCGCTTGATGCCGGTACCGGCGAGCCATGCGGCCAGTTCGGCGTAAACGGAACTATCGATGTTCGCCCGGACATCTACGATGATGTGCCGAATCTTGCCGATGACGACGTGACTTTTGCCGCGCCGCCAACGGTGATTGAAGACCTGGTCATCGTTGGCTCAGCCGACAATACGAAATTCTGGCGTGCCGACAGTCCCAGCGGCGCTGTGCGTGCGTACGATGCACGAACCGGTGTGGCGCGCTGGAGTTTCGACCCGGTTCCTAGGGACCCGGCTGACCCGGCGGCGCAGCATTGGACGCCGGAAGCCATGCAGAATGTCGGTGGGGCGAACGTGTGGTCAATCATGTCCGCGGATGCGGAGCGTGGGCTCGTATTCCTGCCAACCGCGACGGCGGGGCCGAACAACTACGGTGGCCTGCGGCCGGGTGACAATCGCTACGCGAACTCGGTCGTTGCGCTGAATGCCGCGGACGGCAGTGTCGCCTGGCATTTCCAGATCGTGCATCACGATGTCTGGGACCTGGATATTCCGTCGCAGCCCATACTCGTTGACCTGACTCGTGAAGGCGTCACCATCCCGGTGGTCATCCAGCTCACGAAGCAGGGACTGATATTCGTGCTGCATCGAGAGACGGGTGAGCCGGTTTTCCCCGTGGAGGAACGGCTGGTGCCAACCGATGGCGTCCCGGGAGAGGTGCTGTCACCGACCCAGCCATTTCCGACCCGGCCGGCACCAGTTGGCAGGGTAGGCCTGGCCCCGGACGATGCCTGGGGCTTTACCGTTTTTGATCGCGCGGCCTGCCGCCGCAAGCTCGCGAGCTTGCGCACCGGTGGCTTGTACGAGCCACCCAGCTTCCAGGGCACGGCAACGATGCCGGGTGCATCCGTCTTTAACTGGGGTGGTGCATCTTTCGACCCCAACACGCAGCGCCTGATTGTCCCGATTTCGCAGACGCCGATGTTCACGCGCCTGACGCGCACCGACGAGATCCCGGACGAGGTTCGCAGCATGCCGCGCAGGGGTCCTATCGGACCGCCGATGGATATGGCAGGGACGCCGTATTCCTTTGAGTTCCAGCCGGTAATGTCACCGTTTTTCGCGCCGTGTGTGTCGCCACCGTGGGGCGAGCTGGCGGCGATCGATCTCGGCACGGATGCGGAAACAGAGTGGCGGTTCCCGCTCGGCACCCTGAGCGCGCTGATGCCGGTACCGATTCCGCTGGAGTTCGGGACGCCGTTGGCCGGCGGCCCGACCGCGACCGCGGGCGGCATCGTGTTTATTGGCGCCAGCTCGGATGCAAAGTTTCGGGCGTTCGATATCGAAACGGGCGAGAAGCTCTGGGAGACGGATACCCCGGCGCCTGCCATGGCGATTCCGATAACCTATGCGGTCGAAGGCCGGCAATTTGTTGCCGTGGCCGCCGGCGGACATATTTTCCAGGGATTCACCAACGTCAACGATTACATCGTTGCTTTCGCGTTACCGGAGTGAATTGAGATGGTGGATGTCGAGGTTGCGTTTCGCCCGGCGACGAAGGGGGACTGCCGGGACATAGCGGCGCTGTATCGAATCTCGTCGGACGGCGTGGCCGACTATATATGGACCAAGCTGGCGGGACCTGACGAGGATATTCTCGATGTCGGTCAACGGCGGTACGAGCAGGAGGACTCGGTCTTCAGCTATCGCAACTGCACCATCGTCGAGTCGGCCGGTCAGATCGCCGGGATGCTGGTGGCGTTTCCGATGCACGTGGATCCGCAGGCGGAAGCGGAGGCGGATCCTGTCCTGCGTCCTTACAGCGAACTCGAGGAGGACAACAGCTATTACATCTGCGGTATGGCATTGCTGCCGGTTTTCCGCGGCCAGGGGATCGGCACGAAACTGCTGGATCTGGCCGAAACACAGGCCCGCGAGCGCGGTTTCGGCAAAACGAGCCTGATCGTGTTCGAGCAAAATGTTGGCGCCAAGCGCCTGTATGATCGGTTCGGTTATCGTGAAATTGCGCGCCGCGCGGTGCGTCCGCATCCCCTGATTCACATGACGGGCGATGCGTTGCTGATGGTCAAGACAATCGACGCAGAGTAGACAGCGATGCATATCGACCACGTCGTGCTGTGGGTA
>JASJBD010000015.1 GCA_030066665.1 Gammaproteobacteria bacterium | reverse complement strand
CACATCCGCCTCGACATTTTCCGCGAGCAGGATGTTCACCCGGTTCTGACGCGCCAGCATTTCCATGACGGATGCCAGCGATACCTCACGCATGCTCAGCGTGATGCGATCTTTAGTGTCGGCAAATGCCGGCATGGCCATCAGCAGCAACAACAGCAAAGCGCCCAGCCTCGCCGGCCTGCTGGCGGAATTCGTTCCTGCTCT
The DNA here is from genome assembly GCA_030066665.1 of Gammaproteobacteria bacterium. Taxonomy (GTDB): domain Bacteria; phylum Pseudomonadota; class Gammaproteobacteria; order Steroidobacterales; genus J054. The sequence continues at coordinate 44,883 of JASJBD010000015.1, read as the reverse complement.
ACTGGTCATTTGCTTCATCGTCTTCGTCCGGGTACAGGGACAGGGTGATAAATTCATCTTCGTGCTGGAAAACCGCGTGCTCCTCACCGACCTCCACCAGCAGGTAGCCGTCGGCCGCTTCGCCCAGGCCGATGATCGTGCCGTTCAGGTTCACCAGCGATTCGCCATCCGCGACCAGGATGCCGAGAATTTCCGGTTCGCCGCCGGCGGCCAGTGCAACCGTGCCCGCTGTGGCTGGCGCCGCACTGAAGTCAGTCGGCACCTTGAAAGGATCCCGCTGCAGCGGCTCGGCCTCGCCGGTCGAGTACAGGTGTAACAGTGCCAGTATGACGGCCAATACAATTGCCTTACTCATGACCCCTGGTTCCTGTAGGCAGCCATCGTCAACCTGATCTGCAGCTCCGGTTCCTCTTCGGTAGAGTTACCGGCGGACGGGCTGATATCGAAACGTTTCACGACGACGAAACCGAGTTCCTCGTCGATGTTCTGCAGCCAATCGAAGAAGTCGAAGTAGCCACCTTTCAGATCCACGTCAAAGATCAGTTCGCGGAACTCGTTCAGCGGTGTGCCCTCGCTCGGCTGCACGCCCACCAGCACCAGGTTATTGCGCCACGAAATAGTCTGCAGACGGCCGATAACAAAGGCCTCCATTTGCTTCGCGGGCAGGTTCGAGGCGTCGCCGTTCAGCGTGCGTTCGAGACGCTCGACGTCCACTCGCAGCTGGCTGAGCTGGGTCTCCAGCGTGGCGCCGTCCGCCGCGCCCTGGCGCAGCAGCGCCAGGGATGCACCGGTGCTCTGATAGGCCCGCCACTGCGGTAGCACGAGGTACATCAACAACCCGGCCAGTATCAGTGTCAGCACGCCGTAGCCGGCCAGCTGCATTTGCCGGGGCTCGAGAGCCTGCATTTGCAACTGCGCCATCATCCGCGGGCCTCACTATTCAAGACGACTGCGAGGTCGAACTGCACCACATCGCGATCGCGGAGCCGACTGAGATCCGTACGCTGCACACTCACGTCGACTACGGAAGATTGCATGTAAAGGCCTTTGACGAAGCGCGACAGCGCTTCATGATCGCGTGCCTGGCCGGTAATTTTCATATGGGTTTCCACGAGCCACGCCTGGTCACCACCAGCCTCGCCGGATTCCGGCACGACAATGAAATAGCCCGTTTCGACGCCGCGCGCCTGGCTTTCCGGCACCTTCACGCCGGCGCGGCGAAACTCCCATTGCAGGAACCAGACGTCGGCATTGGCAAGCGCCTTGTCGACGGTCATGAACATCGAGCGTGCCGGCGCACCGCTGCGCAGGCTCGACAACAATGACAATTGCTGACTGAGTGCTTTCTTCTGCGAATCGAGTTGCTCCAGGTCCTGGCGTTGCTGTTCGGTAACAGCGCGTTGTTTCTCCAGTTGTGCCGCTTCCGCACGCAGTTCCTTCACCTGGATACTCAGAAAACCGAACGCAACCAGCGTCACGGTCAGCATGGCCGCGCCACTGCTGATAATCTGGCGCAACCAGACTTTGAGCCAGCGTGCCCGTCGGTAGTCGGCTGGAATGAGATCGATGTCAGGCATCGTCCGTCAGCCCCCTGAGCGCCAGTCCAGTAGCAACTGCAAGCTCCGGCCCCACGCCGAGATAGTCTGTCGCCGATTTCTCGTCGGCACCGTCAAAGATCGCGGTCAGCGGCAGGCTGCTGGCGACCGGCAGCCGTGCCAGCTCGCTCAACATCTGATCCGCACCGGGCCAGCGCGCGATCGAACCGAAGGTATAGACCTGTTCCACGACGTCACCCTGGCTTTCCGACGCCGCGTACAGGCAGGCACGCCGGACCTCTTCCACCAGGCGCGAAAACACGGGCCGCACGATCTCCACCACCGGGTTTACGTCGTCAGCGGTCAGCACCTGCGTGGCGCCGAACGGTGCCTTGAGCTGCTGCGCCAGGCCTTCGCGCACCGCCATCTCGCCAGCCATATTGAGATCGATGTCGAGTCCTTTGGCGAGCTGTTGAATGACCGATTCCGAGCCGAAGTCGATTTCCTTGTCCATCAATAGCCGGCGACCGGAAATCAGCGTCAGGTAGGAATGCTGCGCGCCATAATTGATCACCAGGATGTTGCCGCGTTCGCCAGCCTTGCGCGGCAGCAGGCCGATCAGGCGGTTCAGCGCGGCGGGGCTGACTTCGAGTTCCGCGACATCGAGCTTCGCGTGACGCAGCGATTCGAGAAAGTCCACGACGTCGCTCTTGCGGCTTGCGGTAACCAGGGCAACCTTGTCACGCGAGCTCGCATCACTACGCACCGGCAAAAAGTCGATCACGTAGTCATTCACGGAGCCATCCAGCCGGTCATCCATCAAGCGCAGAATCGCCTCCCCGTCGCCGCCGCCACCGGCGTGATAGTTCAGCGACGAGATACGCACCATTGCCGGCGGCAATACGGTGACGACCTGCTTGCCGCGAAACGACGCGCGGCCCAAAAGATTCGTCAACAGGACCTTGAGGCGCGACTCGTCCGCCAGCGCGTCCTCGCGAGTCTCGCGATAGGGCAACGACGCCCAGGCGCGCAGCACATACTTGCCTGATGCCAGGCGCCGCAGTTGCACCGCGTGGACCTGTTCCTCGGCGAAATGCAGACCGATGGGCCCGATTTGACTGGCCCGCGGCTTGGCCTTCAGGCCGTCTTTCAGTTTGTCGACCAGCGCACTCATGTTTCCTGCGGCCTTTCCGGCAACGATGGCTGCGTTCGATCGGGCCGGTGCCCACGTTTGCGCGCATACAACTCGTCATCGGCGCGACGATAGGCATCATCCAGGGTATCGCCACTGCCGTCCTCCGCAGCCACCGCGAAGCCGGCGCTGACAGTCACCGGGTGTCCCTCCGTCAGTCGCAGCACAGCCGGATCCGTTTCGAGATGTCGCAGGCAGCGATCGATCGTCTGCTCACACTTTTGTCCGGTAAAAAGCACTGCAAACTCATCGCCGCCAAGGCGAATCACCAGGGAGTCACCCGGCAGGTTCTCATTCAAAATTCGCACGAGCTGCTTCAGCACGCTGTCACCGCAGTGATGCCCGAAGGTGTCGTTCAGCGGCTTGAAACGATCGACATCGAGCAACGCCAGCACGAGGCGTTGCTCGCGGGCGCAGGCGCCTTCGACCAGTCTCTGGTAGTTCTGATCCAGGAAACGGCGATTGAAGGCGCCCGTCAACGGATCGGTTAGCGACAGGTGCTCGTGACGGCGCTGCGCCTGCTCCAGATCGTAGCGAGTCTCGATATCGTGCTTGCGAACGCGCACATTACGTGCGACCAGCACCACGACGATGATCGCGCTCGCAAACAGCAGGAACTGCAGCGTGAACAGGGTTTCGACGTCGAAGCGCCCTTTGACCGCAATCGTCGATGCGGTAAACAGCGTGTAGATCAGGATCGTGACAGCCGCCGCTTCCTGCAATCCCCACGGAATCAGCGGCACTACGACGATCAGCATCACGGCGCTGGCCATCAGCGCGATGTCGAACGTCCCAGCGCGATGCGCGACCAATACCGTGGCCATCGCGTACACCAGCAGGTAAGCCATCGCCAGGTAGTGCAGCGCGGTCGTGTCCTTGACAAACTTGACGGACCACAGCATGTGAACGCTCAACAGACTGAGCATACAAAAGGTATAGAAATAGGCCTCGCCACGGCCCGCGCGATACTCCAGGATCCAGATGCCGAACTGCAAGCCCAGCAACAGTACCGCGAGCCACAGAAGACCGACCCGCGTTTCGGGCAGGATCAAATCGCGGGCGTAGTCGGTGACTTCGCTACGCCGGAATTCGGTCGCTGACAGCAGTTGCTTCGCCCTGTCGAACACGCGTTTTTCGCTTCCTTTCGCCCAAGATGTAGACGCGCCGCGGCAGCCCGCAGACGCGGTTTCCCAAACGAAGATTAAGGAAAATCACGGGGTTCAGACTGTGAACCAGTCCAGATTCAGGACAACTTATGACAAGCCAGTGTGTTTACGGAACTGACTTGCGCGGCTCCAGTGTGACGCAGTTCACACTCACGGACCGCAGCTGATTTCAATGTTGTCGAACCACACGATATCGCTGCCGCCCATGTTCGACGACGTGCGGAAGCGAATGCGTGTGTTGCCGGAGATAGAGCCGCTAATGTCGTGGCTCGCCGGTTGGTAACTGCTGTCGGTGCCGCCGCCCTGGTGGCGGGTCAGTTCTGTCCACGGTCCCGACGCACCGTTAGCGGATACCAGCACCGCCGTATAATCGTTGGAATTATCGAGGCTCTCGCGGCGGTAGTCATAGGTCAGCGTCACCGTCGTCGCGCCGGTCAGATCGACTTCGCGTTCGACGCCCTCGCCGCCGTTGTCGTTATCCTTGGTCCGCAGCTGATAGTTGCTGGTGTCATTCGTGATTCGCGTGTCACCGCTGGTGGGCCCGTCACTCTCGCCGACCTCGACCCAGTCCGTCGACCAACCTAACGTGCCATCGTCGCCGTCCCAACTACGTGCGTTGAACTCGTCGCGGAAATTGCCGCTGCAACCGCCCCCGCCGCCGCCGCCAGCCGCGAGGTCAGCAATTTGTGCCGGGGTCAGTACACGGTCGTAAATGCGAACGTCGTCCAGCTTGCCATCGTAGTTGTTCGAGGATCCCGTGCGCGTGCCGAGAGATAACGGAGCCGCACTTGGCATCGACAATGGTGACGAGTAAATGCCACTCGTATGCGGTACACCATCGATATAGACCGCATACGCATCGGTCGCGGTGTCGTAGGACGCGGCAATGTGGTACCACTGGCCCGGGTTATCTATCGTTGTCGTAGTGACGAATTCGGTATTGACACCGCTCACACCGAGATCGAAAACCAGGCCGTACGGAATGCCATCCGGGGTGCCGGTGGTGACGTGGCGAATTTCCCAAGTGTCATGCAGCCCGAGAATCCGGCCGTGCGCACCCGGTGGGCCATCAACCTGCATCCAGAAGCTGACCGTGCCCGCGGAAGGCGGCGTGAAATTACTGTTGGTCGTCACCCGATCATTGTTGCCATCGAATTCGAGCGCATCGCCCAGGGAGCCGGCCACCCAGCTTGGACCGTTGTACAAGGTCCCGTCGTTACCGCCGACGGAGTCAATCGCCGTGGTACCAGCACCGTCGTTCAGCATCCAGTGTGCGATTGGTTCCGGCGTGGGTATCACGGCCAGTTCAGCAATTTCGGTTGCCGATAACGGCCGATCGTAAACGCGTACGTCATCGAGGATGCCGTCGAAGAATCTTTCGGCCGTGCCATTGGAACCAATCTCGACCGAAACCGTCGGGTCGGTATCGACCGGTCCACCAACGGCGTGATTAGTGCTGGCGATCTCGACGCCATTCAGGTACAGCGTCATCCGCCCGGAGGCCGCATTGTATGTTCCTGCGGCGAAATACCACTGCCCAGGGGTGAGATTGGTGGTGGTGTCGATCAACTCGTCGGTCGTACCGCCCGCCTTCAATCGCATGCGCAGGTAACGATTGCTGCCAGAATTCGAGGTGCTGAGCTGCCACCGGGCCCCCTGCACCGCGGTGCTGTTCGCTTTCGAAATAATCCGCGGATCACTGGTACTGATCACGTCCGCGTTGAACCAGCCGACCATCGTGATACCGGAACCAGTGACATCGAATGTCCCTGCATCGACCCGATCATCGACGCCATCAAACCGCAGCCCACCATCTTTGATGCCTTGCGCCCACACCGGGCCATCAATCAGGGTGCCGTCATTGTTGCCAATTGCGTCGTCGGCAATCGTGCCGGACGTTTCGTCGAACATCCAGTGCGCGATCGGTCCGGGCATCGTTGCTCCACGCGCCCATTCCAGCGAACGCCGGAAGATCGTCAGCCCGTCATCGTTCAGGTAATTGACGTCCATATTGTTGCCGCCCCAGGGCAGAAGGACCCGGCGCCCGGCCGCCGTGCCGCCCCCGATGATCGAAGCGCCGGCCTCGAGCGCCGCGACACTCGGCTCGCCGCTGACCGTGCCGAGAATAATCATGTCCGGCGCCGAAGTGCCGTCCGTGAATCCAAGTGATTCGCTCGTGTTCAGCACGGTCAGGTTACCGGTGCTGAACGGCTGCGTAATGTAGTGTGAATTGTCGACGATATTGATCGACGTGCCCGAATCCCAGTCGGGATTCGTATCGAATCCCAGGTTATCGGCCTGGTTGACTTCTTCGGTGACGACGCCGATCGTCGCATTGGCGAGCTTGTTGCCGAGATCGCCGTCATTGACGTCTTCGGTGATGAACACGACGTCGTTCGCGGCCAGTGCCGTGTCGAACTCGCCCTGGTTGTCATCTTCGTCGATCACGCTGACGGTGTATCCCCAGGATTCAATTAACGCCTTCTTTTGGTCTTCCTGGTCGGTCAGGTTACCGTCATTGCCTACGACCATCAGCAGATTGCCGATGCTCACAAAGTCGGCGTTCATGGCCCACGCCATGGCCCGCTGCACGAGCAGGTGGGCGTTATTGTTCAACTGGGTCCAAGTGAAATTCGCCTGGACGTGTTGACCGAGCGGCAGTGTCACACGGCGACCGGCAGCCGTGCCACTGGTTGTCGCTGCGCCCGCGTCCGTTGCCGTCAAACTGGCTTGACCGTTGTACTGGCCCAGTGTCTGCAAACCACCGGCGAGCGGCGTATTGGCCGTCAGAATTTCCATGTCGGCGTTGTAGATCGACAAGGCACCCTGCTGGAATATCGCGGTGATGTAGTGACTGGTATCGGTGATGTCGATACTGGAACCGACGTGCTCGGTTCCATCACCGGCCAATTCGAAATCATCGTAGAGATTGGGTTCCTCGTTGACCACACCGATCGGAATATTGGCGACATTGGCACTCACGTCGCCGGAGACGGCCGTCTCGGAGATATAGGCCAGATCATAATTGCTCCAGTTGATCGTATCGCTATCCAGATCCTCGTAGAAATCAACCTCATATCCCCAGGATTCGAAGAGTTGAATTCTGAGCTGGTCATCGGAATTCGGCGAGTTGTCGTCGCCGATTAGCGCGATCTTGCCCGATCCCCGTGGCGCCAGGCAGGCGGTGCCGCAGGCGCAGGAATAGGTCACGGTGAGCCTCGGATGTAAAGTGCTATCGGCAATGTCACTGCTGTAAAAGCCCATGTCCGCGCCGGGTGAATCCGGCGTCAGGATAAAACCATAGTTTGGATAACGGCCCTGCACCCAGCCATCGACCAGGCTGGCCAACTCCCATTCGTGCCGACCGACGCCACCGGGCGGAATGTCCGTGGTCGCACTGGCCTCGGCTTCGAAATCACCGCCCGAATTCGTCCACCAAGCGAACCAATCGTAGGTAACCCAGGTTGCGCCATCACCAGGGCCGTTGACCTGGGTGCCTTCATCCCAATCCCTGGTCAGCCGGTGAACGCCGACGGTGCCACCCGGCGTGCCGTTCCAGTGCTGATACAAAGACAACGTCGCATCGATGATTCGCGCGCCTTGCGGGATGCCGGACAGATCGAATTGCAGCAACGCATGATCGCCATTCCCCCCGGACGTATCCTGCACCCAGAGGTCTTCGTTCGCGCCAAGATTGTTGCCCCAAAGATCCTGTTTGATCATCGCGTCCTGGCCAGTACCGTCGCCCGACGTTACTCCGTATTCCGACGGCACCTGGTACGCAATGGCCGACGGACGAGTGATTGTGCGCGTCTTGCCATTGGCCAGCGTGCCATCGGCCTGGATGCTAAGCGGTGTCACCGGGGTATTGCCCACCACAACCTCCAGCCGCGGCTGTTGATTGCCTGCGCCCTCTTTGCTGGTGTACTCCGCGTGAACGCCTTCAGCGACCGAGTTCAGCAAGATGCCGTAGTTCGGTTGGCCATTGACCCAGGCTTGCACCTGCCCGGTGATATTGACCCGCACCCAGACGGCACCAGTATCCTGGGCCGGGATCATCCCGAGTGGCACGGCGTCGTAGCCGCTATTGAAGGAATCCCAGGTCACGGCGTTCTCGGCCCAGTCGGCCGTGATGCGATGGAGTGTAATGGAACCTTCGGGGTGTTCCTTATTGAGTTCGACATAGAAGAAAACCGAAGCAGAATTGATTCGCGCATTGGCCGGAATTGGCGACAGATCGAAGCGCACTAGCGATTGTTCAATCTTGCCGTTCTCGAAGCGGGTATGCAGGTCATTCGTGTTGCCGTTGTTTTGACCGGTATTGTCACTGCGAACCCACGCATCCTGGTCGACAGTCAACGTATAGAACGAACTGTTACCGCCACCCGAAGTCGTCGCGCTGTAGGTATCCGGCCCGATAGCCGTTGGCGGAATGGTGAAATCGCCCTGGCAAGCGCTCTCACGCGCCCGCCACAGCGCGTGCTGCAAGCCGGCCTGTGCCGCGTAGTCGATGCGGCGAGCCTCGGCGTCGGCGGCGGCCAGCTGAATCTCGCCGAGTTCCTCACCACCGCGCAAGGCCACGACCGCCGCGATCACCAGCAGGAATACCAGCACCGAGACGACGGCGATGCCCGACTGGTTGGGGGACATTCTGCTGACAGAATGTCCCCGAATCACAGTGCACCGCCTACGCGCACGCGCGTATTCAGGGTTACCGTGCCGGCCGTCGCCGTCGCGAGACCCAACGTAATGTCAACGAGCTCCGGTTGGCCCGCCGGGGTTGGCACGCGTTCGAAACGCAGAAAATTCGCATTCTCCGCGAGCGTCGACCAGATGAAATCCCTGCCGTTGACGCTGCCATCACCGTTTTCATCCCATGGAACCGGCAGACGCTCTTCTATGACTCCGAGGTAGAGTTCGTAGACCACGGCGTTGTAGGAATCCTCGTCGTTCTCGCCGTCCTCGTCGTCATCTGCAGGATCACCTTCGTCGATGAGGCCATCACCGTCATCATCGACGCCCGACAGGCCAGGCTCGCCGTCAGCATTGACGTCCGCGGGTGGGTCTTCATCGATCAGCCCGTCGTTATCGTCGTCGAGACCATTGATCGGATCTTCGTCGGCGTCGCTGCTTTCATCGTCATCCCACCAGCTACCACCCTCATCGGCAAAGCCGTCACCATCATCGTCGATTTCGAAGATGCCGGTAGCAAAGTCATTGGTAGTGTCCCGGTGCAGGTCTTCGTCGATCTGACCATCGCCATCGTCGTCCGCGTCCGGAATGCCGTCGAAGTCCAGGTCGTAGTACGCCGGCAAAGTGACGGCCAGGATCGCGGTTGCATAAACACTGTCACCCACCGGTGCTGTGTCCGGAACGGTCTGCTCCCGAATGTTCTCGGGCCAGTTGCTCCCGGCCTTGTCCGGCATCGGCACCAGTAACCGACGTGAATGACTGACGGTTCGCACCATGCGATCCATCGCAAACTCGGCCTCACGCGTCAGCTCCAGACGCTCCGCCAGGTATACCCGGGACCCGAGTACACCTGTGACGATGCTGTTCAGGCCGGCGAACAGCAGCACCGTGATGACGAGAGTCACCAGGAGTTCCACCAGCGTCACGCCGGTCTCCTTGTGAGGAAGATTCGCGGTGCGTTCGCTCATTGGCTGATCAGCGTTTCGAGCGAGTACGTGGTTTGCTCGATTGCGGTCTGCACCCACAGCAGCCCCGAGTCGCCGCCGGTGAACGGGTCACCATCCAGGTCCGCGTCGTCGCCGTCATAACGAGCAATGAACACCAGCAGGCGCCCGGGCGTGCCCGGTGCCTCCGAGTAGTCCGTTGGTGTGGTTGGCGATCCGGCGGCCACTGCGGCAGCGTCCAATTCCGAGAATGGTTCGGCCAGGACCTCTTCGAGCCGGCCGCCCAGCCGGTGTTGAGCCGCCACGTAGGAATCATTGACCCGGCTGCCAACGGTCGCGGTCCGCAGCGCATCCAGCGCCGGCACGAGGCCGACCAGTAGCAATAGCGTCGCAACCAGGATCTCGACGTACGTCAGGCCGCATTGACGTGAAGCAGTCATTGGATCGTCACCCGACCCGTGATCGGTGCCAGAATCACAAATCGCTTATCCGTCCCAAGACTCAGTTCAATGGATCCGGAAGTCAGTTGGTAGGACTGACCGCCAGAGTCAATGAAGAAAGGTATGCCCTGAGCGTCAAAGAACACTCGTTTCTTGTTGGCGGTGCCCGAATAGTCAAAGACGTTGATGGCATTGGTCATCAGGATCCCGGCGTTCCCCGCGAGGTCATCGACATGGAAGTCGATGAGTTGCTTGTCGACCGGGTGATACAGCGTTTCTATGCCGCTGCCGTCTGCGGGGTTGTAGCGACGGACCTCGACGCGCTGAGTGACCTGGCTGATTCTGGCGCCATACAGGTCGCCGGTACGCATTGACTCGGCACGGGCGATACGAATCGCCTCCGCGACTTGGGTCGCGGCCAGATCGAGCTTGTTTGGATCGCTGGAGCGGAGCGCCGGAACCGCGACAACCGCGAGTAAACCGATGATAACTACGACGACCAGCAGCTCCGTGACGGTAAAGCCGCGTTCACGTTGCTGGTTTATGCGGTAAGTAGCCCTTGGGGACATTCAGCTTTTTCTCCTTCCGGAGAAAAACCAGAATGTCCCCCCGGAGAAAGACCAGAAGGCCCTACTCAGTATGCGTCGTAGCGCGTACCCTGCGAGTCGGTGTCGGTATCGTTGGCGATGAACTTGCCGGAGGTCGGGTCATAGCGCCAGCCAAGACCCGCGCCCGCGCCCTGCATTGCCAGGTCACCTGCCGCGGCATCGGTGGATGGCACGATCGCCACGGCGTTGTTGCCGGTTACCGGGTTGGCCGGGATGTCATTCTCGTCGAGATAGGGACCGAACGGGAAGGAACCGCTTTCAGGCCGCGAACAGGTTTCGCCCGACGCGTTCGAGTAACGTGTGAGTTGCTCGACCAGCGCTGCACGCGTCTCCGCTGCACCACTGCCGGCGGTGCCGCCACAGGTGCCACCGGTTGCAGCAACCGCGCCCGGGTACTCGTTGTGCTGCTGGCGGTACAAGGAAATCGCGCCGCGAATCGCTGACAGGTTCGCACGCAGTGCGGCTTCCTGGGCATCCGTAGTCGTCGATGCAAACTGGGGTACGACAATCGCCGCCAGAATCGCCAGGATGATCGCAACGATCAGCAGCTCCACCAGGGTGAAGCCTGCTTGCCTGATTTTAGCCGTAGCCTGTCTCATGGACGGATCTCCGTTCGCCTATGCAACGCTCCATCCCGGGAGCTCACAGGTATTCATCGGTCGCTGGCGGCAATTCTTTACCAATTTCGGGTAGTTGGATATGAACCGGTTCACATTACATAAACCCGGCGCGGCGACGTGCCGCGACTCAAGTCACCGCCTTGCTGAGCTTGAAGATCGGCAGGATCAGCGAGCTCACGATGATGCCGACCACCAGCCCCATGACCAGCAGCATGATGGGCTCGGCCATCTTGCTGAGCGCCAGCAATTTGCGACTCAGTTCACGTTCGTAGTGTTCAGCGACGCGGCCCAGCACCGGTGCCAGGTTGCCGGATGCCTCCGCGGTCGTGACCATCTGCTCGGCCAGCTCCGGCACGAAATCAGCATCCGCGAACCCCGCCGCGATCGTGCCGCCCTCCTGTACCGATCGCTCCACATTTTTCAGCAGACGACGGAACAGCCGGTTCTTGACGACGTCGCGCGTGGCCTCCAGGGCATCGACGACGGACACGCCATGCGACAGCGACAGGCTCAGAACCCGAAATGACTGCGTGATATAGAGCTGCACGAAGATGCTGCGCACACCAGGCAGCGTCAGTGCCCAGCGATCGAGCGTCGCGCGACCGGCGTCCGAGCTGACCGCGCGCTGGAACAGAAATACGGCTCCGCCCAGCGTGGCCAGGACCTGCCACCAGTAAATTCGCAGCATGTCACTGAGCCACATCAGGCCCAGCGTCGTGGCGGGCAACTGATCCTTGATGCGTGCGAACATATCCGCGAATTTCGGGAACACCAGCACCAGTACGAATATCACGACCAGCACGGAGAACCCCATCAGGAACGCCGGATAGGTCAGCGCCGACACGATCGTATTGCGCAGTTCCTCGCGCTTTTCCTCTTCCGCCAGCAGCTGTTCGAGCACTTTCGGCAGGAAACCGCTGCCTTCACTGGCAGACACGAGATTCACGTACGTCGTCGAAAAGAGCTCCGGATGTTTGGCCAGTGCGCTGGCAAAGCGCTGACCGGACTCCACGTCCGCGATCATTTCCTCGATGATGGCGCGCATGCCGGGGTTGCCCGCCTGTTGCCGCAGGCTTTGCAGAGCGGCGTGGAGTGGCATGCCGGTCTCGAGCAGAAGTGCCAACTGCTCCGTAAACGCCATCCGGTCGCGCGGTCCGGGTTTACCGGCACCAAACCCGCGTGACGGCTTTGTTCCGGACTTCTTCCCGACCTTGACGTCGGGCGCTGATCCCGCGGCTGCTGTCTGCAATTCGATCGGCATGGCTAGCTCGTGATCACGCGCGAGATTTCTTCAATCGTTGTCTTGCCTTCGCGTACCCTGCCGAGACCGTCGCGGAAGAGCGTCTGCACGTCGGCGTCGACGAGATACTCGGTGAGCTCGTCCCGGCTGGAGTTCTTCATGATGAGCTTCTGCAAGTTGTTATCGGCTTTGATCAGCTCATGGATCGCGATGCGGCCCTTGTAGCCCGAGTCATAACATTCACCGCAGCCGCGGCCACGGCTGAGAGTCACCGAGTCACCTTCCCAGCCGTACTGCTTCAGGACCTCCGGTTGGGCAAGGAAACTCGTTTTGCAGGCCGGACAAATCGTCCGCACCAGGCGTTGCGCCATCACGCCGATCAACGCTGATGACAACAGGTAGGGCTCCACGCCCATGTCGATCATTCGGGTCACGGCGCCAATGCTGTCGTTCGTGTGCAGCGTCGACAGGACGAGATGGCCCGTTAGTGCAGCCTGCACCGCGATCGTGGCCGTCTCGGTGTCACGAATCTCGCCGACCATCACGATATCCGGATCCTGGCGTAACACGTGCCGCAGCACCTTCGCGAAACCGAGACCAATCTTGTCGCGGACCTCGTTCTGGTTGATCACGTCGATCTGGTACTCGACCGGGTCCTCGATCGTGACGATGCTCTTTTCCAGGCTGTTCAGGTGGTTCAGCGCCGCATACAGGCTGGTCGTCTTACCACTACCGGTCGGCCCGGTGACCAGGATCAGTCCGTGGCTCTTGTCCAGGAGATTCAGGTACGTTGCCAGGTTGGCATTGGTCATGCCGAGCTTGTTCACGTCCAGGATGGCCTGGTTCTTGTCCAGCACACGGAGCACAACTTTCTCGCCGTAAAGACCGGGCAGCGAGCTGAAGCGCAGGTCGATACAGCGTTGCTGACTGAACACCTGGATGCGGCCGTCCTGTGGCAGCCGCCGCTCGGCGATGTCGAGGTTGGCCATGACTTTCAGGCGTGACACGATCGCCGGATGCAGCTCGATGCGCGGCGTCATGACCTCGTACAGCACGCCGTCGATACGGAAGCGAATCCGCGACTTGCTGCGGCCAGGCTCGACGTGAATATCACTGGCGCCGTCATGAATGGCACGCTGAATCAACGAATTGACGAGGTTGATGATGGGGCTGCCGGCCGCCATCTCATCAATGGTCGTGTAGTCGTCAGTTGCCAGGTTTTCGACGACTTCGAAATCGGCATCGACCTCAGTGATGAACTCTTCCGACATGAACAGTTCATCGCTGGTTTCCTCGAGGCACTTCAGGATGTCCTCGGCCCGCGCCATGATTGGACGCACCGTGGCCTGCAACCGGTCCTCGATTTCCGTGAGGCTCGGCATATCCTGCGGATTCGCGGTTGCCAGCGCGACGACACCGCGCACGCGGAAGAGCGGCAGCACCTTGAGCCGCTTCGCGGTATCGTGATCGAGCATCGCCACGGTTTCGGGATCGTAAACACCGGCCCGCAGTCGCACCATTGGTACATCGAGCTGCTCCGCCAGTGCCTGTAACACCTGGCGCTCCTCGAGCCAGCCACGCTCGGTCACGATTTCGCCGAGTCGTTTGCCCGACTTCTTCTGGGCCCGTAGCGCCTCCTCGACCTGCTCCTGCGAGATGAGCTCCTTCCGGACCAGCAGCTCACCCAGGGGCAGGGGATTGTAGGTCGCAGATGCTTCCCGCAGCGGATCCAGCTGCTCCTGGCCCTGGGTCGGGACGTAGTGCACGAAACCCGTGATTTGCAGCGACTCCAGCACGACGGCGCCGGCCCCGACGACCTTCAGCCGGCCACCCTTTTGCAGCAGCAGATCCTGGGTATCAAGCAGGATTTCGATGGCGCGGCTGTTTATCTGCGGCACGTCAGCAAGGTCGACGATGATGCCGTACTCACCGTCTTCGATGCACTCAGTCAGTACCTGGTGGAGTTCGTCATTGATTTCGTTGCTCGACAACGCGCCGGCAGGCGCCACGAAGGTTTCGACACCGACGCGTGCCTTGAAGACCTTGCGATCCAGTTGTTCGGCAGCTTCGGTCACAGCGCCGACAGCGCCGGCGCATCATTCATGATCGCCAGCTGCTCTTGCAGTGGGCCGGGTTTGCTGATCAGGTAGCCCTGGATGTAATCCACGCCCATCTTCGTCAACAACGCGCGCGCCGCTTCGGTTTCCACGAACTCGGCAATGGTTTGCAGGCCCATCACGTGGCCGATCTGGTGAACCGACTCGACCATCGCAGCGTTGACCTTGTCCTCGACAATGTCACGAACGAGTGCACCATCAATCTTCAGGTATTGCACGTCGAAGGACTTCAGGTAGCCAAACGAACTCACACCCGCGCCGAAGTCGTCCAGTGCGAACTGGCAGCCCTTGGCGCGCAACGCGGCGATGAAGTCCTGTGCGCGCGCCATATTGGAGACTGCGGCAGTTTCAGTAATCTCGAAACAGATCAGCTCCGGCGGCACGCCGGACTTGTCGAGGGTCGCGATGGCGAATTCCAGGAATTCCGTGCTGTTGAATGACTGACCGGACAGATTGATGCCAAACACCGGCCGGACGCGCGGCTCCCCGTCGAGATACAGTCCGATTTCCACGAGGGAGTTTTCAACCACCCAGCGATCGATCGACGTCATCAGCTGATAGCGCTCGCTCGCCGGCAGAAACGCGTGCGGTGAGACGATTTTTTCGCCATCGTCCATGCGCAGCAGTATCTCCAGGTGAGCGCCGCCGGATGGTTTCAACGGCGTAATGGGCTGCGCGTATAACAGGAAACGGTTCTCGCGCAGCGCGCTGTGCACGGTACCAACCATCCACATACTGGCCTCGCGCTCCTGCAGACTCGCCTGGTCGGGTTCGTAGGCTACGGCCGAATCGCCACCATCGTCCTTGGCAAGGTCGCAGGCGATCACGGCTTGCTTCATGACCTGTTCGCCGGTCCGCGACGACTGGTCCAGCACGGCGACACCGGCGCTCGCGGTGGCGTGTAACTGCTCGCCCTGCCATTCGAGGTCGAGGTTGGCGACCGTCCTCAGGATCTTTTCGGCAATACTTATGCCCTTGCGCGCATGGCAACCATGGATCAGGACGCCGATTTCGTCACCACCGATTCGGGCCACCTTGTCGGTCTCGCGCAGGTCCTCGGCAATCGCGTCCGCGAAACGCCGCACGATCATGTCACCGGCATCGTGACCGAGCGTCTCGTTGATCCGGTGGAGCTTGTCGATATTCAGGTGCAGCAGGCAATGCGAGCCGCCTGCGTGCCGGATATGTTCCAGCTCGTTGTTGATCAGGTGTTCAAAGCTCGCCCGGTTCAGCAATCCGGTCAGGCCGTCGTAACTGCCCTGCACGATCTTGGCGACCTTGCGGGACATGACCGACAACAGGTTCTTGTCGCTGTTGCTGAATGACTTGGATGACAACAGGTTGGCAATGACGAGTACGCCGTCGGCCTGGTCGCCGAAACTCATGATCGGCCCGGCCATCAGGCGATACGGGATGTGCGCCGCATCGTTGCCCCGACCGTTGCCTTCATTGTTCAGAAATTCCACGTCGCAGCTACCGATTACCCGGTCATACAGGTAGTCATCCAGCACCGACTGGATCAAACGCATGTCGGTCGCATCGAGATCCGTGCGGCTCTCTACCAGCACGCCTTTTTCTCGCATATGCAGTACGGCCAGGCCGGCATCGAGGTAGTCCGAGCAGTTCTGCACGAGGGCGCGGAACGCTTCATAGCCCTCGCGGAAATAGCTCACCTGGTCGTCGGTGTGATAGACCAGGTTCAGCTCCTCGTAGCGCTCGGAAAGCTCCAGCGCCATGCTGTCGAGCTCGGTTTGCAGTTGCAGTTCGTTCCGGATGCAAACTGCCAGTGACAGCAGCGTATCGTGCATGTCGGCGGATGCTTCGCCGGCTGCCGGCTCGCCCAGCCACCACAGCAGGAACACGGGAGTCATGCCCGTATCCGACTGCAGGTTCATGATCATCACGGAGCCATCATTCGCGACCTCGACATGTTCGAGATCCTGCACTTCTGCCGCCCAGTCGGGCCGGGCTGCGGCCAACGTCTGTGCGTGGTCGGCGATGTCATCGTCGCTCGCCTTCAGCAGGCTCCCGTCGTCGGCGCAAATCGCGAGTCCGAGACTGGCAGGGAACATGCGTGTCGCCATGCCGGCGTAATTCGCCAGGTCCAGAGCCTGTATCGCGGTATTCAGCATGATGCAGGTTCCTGCTCCTGGCCGCTGGTGTGTCCGGAAAAGTAATCGCCAAGCGCCGTCAGCATCTTCCTGGCGCTGAGCGGCTTCTCCAGAAAGTGCAGGTTGTCAATTGCCTTGGCCCACTCCCGGTGCCGGAGACCGGTGAGCGATGTCGCGACAAAGATCGGAAACTTTCGGTCCGGAAATTCTTTTTGCAAGGCAACGCAAAGCTCTTCGCCGGACATACGCGGCATTTCGATGTCCGTGATCAGCACGTCGGGATGACTTTCCCGGATGCGTTCCAGCGCCACTTCACCGTTCGGGACGGTTTCGACTTCGTAGCCGGCCTTTTCGAGCTGCAATCGCAGGACCCGCAGGACCATGGGCTCGTCGTCAGCTATCAAGACGCGTTTCTTGCTCATATCGCCTGCTTCATCAAGCCGCTGTCTTTCCAGAGGCTGATCAGAAATTCAGATCCCTGGCCCGGCTGGCTGCTCACGCTGAGCTGGCCGCGGTGCAGCTCGATGATCTCCTTTGCCAATGGCAGGCCAAGGCCGTGGCCGCCAACTTCCCGGACCTGGTCCGATTCGGCGCGATAAAACTTGTCGAAAATTTTGTCCTGGTCTTCCTGCGCGATGCCAATACCCGTGTCTGATACGCGAATTTCAATGGCGCTGTCGGTCTCGCCGGCCTGCAGCGTTACGCTGCCCCCTGACGGCGTGTACTTGATCGCGTTGACCAACAGGTTGTTGATCGCGATGCGCAGCAGGTCCTTGTCGACGGCAACCGCGGTGAGCTCCGGCGGCATGTCGATGTTGAATTCGAGACCCTTGGCCCGACCGCTGGTCGACACGTGCTCGAACGCATCGCGCAACAAGTCCTGCAGGCGAACGCGCTGCTTGTCGATCTTGAGATTGCCCATCTCGATCTTGGTGATGTTCAGCAGGTTGTCGACCAGGGATGCCAGGCGCTCCACTTCGTCGTGGATCACGTTGTAGGCCTCGATGCGGAAGGACTCTTCCTGGCCCTGCTCACCCTTCAGCGCCTCTGCATACAGGCCCAGCGTATTCAACGGGTTCTTCAATTCGTGGGAAACGTGCGCGACGAAGTTCGCCCGGCCCTCCTCGGCCAACGCTTCCTTCGTCGCATCGCGCAAGATGATCAACCGCCCGAAAATCGCGTCGGGATCCTTCGGCGAGAACAGCGGATAGGCCTTGATCGAGAGTTTCTTTTGCTCGGCGATCGGGCTGGTAAACCGCGCCGTCTCGGTATAAAAATTCGAGGTCGTCTTCTCTTCGAAGCGACTCAGAAACGACAGGGCTTCTGCATGTTTGCACCACTGGCTGGGCTTGCGGTGCATGATCGAGACCGGCTGCACGCCAAGCAGGTCCGACACCTTCTCATTCGCATACGAGACACTGCCGTCTTCGCCGAGAATCAGCACCGCTTCCGGGATGGCTTTCAGTACGGCCTCGATGCGCAGCTTGCGGTAGCTCAACAGCTTCTGTGACGCAATGAGCTCGTTGTTGTTCTGCTCCAGCGACTCGATCTTCGAGCGCGCGAGATCAGTGAACTTGTTGAAGCGGTCGATGAACTCGCTTAGCTCGCCGCTGGCTTCAATGGTGCAGGAGTTGAACTGCCCCTGGTCGATGCGGGCCGCGATCTGGTCGTTAACCGCCTTGATCGGCTGGATTTCGCGACGTACGGTGAAGTAGAACAGCGGGGTCAGCAAGAAGATTGCCAATGCCATCGAGCCGAGGAACGGCAACTGGCCCGCGTCCAGACCCAGCGACGGCATGAAATAGCCGATACGCACCGTCCCCATGATGTCCTCGCCTTCCACCACCGGCGAGAAAAACTCGAGCACTTCGCGATTCGCGCCCGGCAGATTGACCTGCCGCTCACCGCTCCAGACGCCCTGCGGTACGTCGGTGGCAATTCTGCCGACATCCACGACGGGTGAGTTGACCGCGTTGAGGACCGCGCCGTCGTTGTCAACGACCACGGCGTAGGCAAAGTCCTCGTCGTCCTGGCCGATTTGCAGAATGCGCAGCGGGCTGTAGTCGATATGTCGGGAGCGCAGTTCGGGGAACGGGATATCAGCCAGGATTCTCGTGATGCTCGGACCCTGGCGCCGCAGTTGTTCGACCCGCTCGTTGCTGTCGAAATTCAGCAGCAGGAATACGGTGACGGCGATCACCGCCATCGAGCTGACGATCATCGTCAGCCCCAGCCGCTCCCGCCGCCAGAGGTCACTGAATCTTGCGCGCACCGCTGCCCATCCCTGAGGCACAACAACACAGAGATTCTGGCATTCGGCGGTGTTTTGCCGGCGTGACTTATGTCACCTTTCGGTGATTGTTCTGCGGCCGATTGCTGGGGAAATCAGTCGATCGGCATCGTCGCCCGGTACGCCAGGTAATTCCGAATCCGCTCCCCGAGGTCGGCCCAGTTGATGGGCTTCGTCACGAATTCGGTGGCGCCCGCCGCAATTGCCTGTTTGGCGGAATCCGAGCTGGCCAGTGCGGTGACCATAATGATGGGAATATCCTCGCCGTACCGGAGCTTGCGAATCCGTTGACAGGCTTCGAAGCCGTCCATTTTCGGCATGCTGGCGTCCAGCAGCACGAGGTCGGCCTGGCATTGCTTGAACACCTCCAGCGCTTCCTTGCCGTCGGCAGCTTCGGTGACGATCAGGCCGAGCTTTTCCAGCCGGGCACGGCCAAGCTGCCGCATGGCGGGGTCGTCATCAACGATCAATACAGTCCAGGTCGATGCCATCTCGGTCGGATCCGGGCTCGCTTCGGCGGTCGAGTCATGAAAAGCGCATTAGCGCCGTGTCGGATGCTGAACCATTCTCCCGGCAGTCGGCAAGACAGTCTCTTTACATATGTGACCGGGATCACGCTGCCCGGCTGAACTGGACTAGCGGAACAGGTTGGGCAACCGGAGACCCCATTGCACGGCCTCGCCGCGGATCCGGGCGCGCCGGACGCCGCGCCGGATGACCAGTTCATCGACCTGGCCAAGCGCGCCAACGGGCAGGCGGGCAACCAGTAACGTCTTGCTGCTGAGCGTCACTTCCAGCAGGTTGTCGCCGAGCCGCACTTCCACGTCTTCACCGGCAGGCAGGTTCTCACCGGCTACCAGTAGTTGCCCGGCATCGGTATAGACACCGATGATTCTCGGCGGCACCGGGCGGTGCAGCGAACGGCGCTCTCTCTCGGCAACCGACGCAATTGCGACCGGCAGCAAGGATAGCGACAACAGGATTACGACCAGGTTAATCACGCTCCGTCGCATGATGTCTTCCTCCCGACCACGGCAAAACCGTTGGCCTGTTTTTCTTCTTATACTGGCAGCCTACGTAAACGGTCGGCATCGCTCAAGAGGTGACAAACGTGAATTCAACAAAAATCCAGGCGGGGTCAGGATTTCCGGCGGTACAAGTCAATGCACTCGACGGCAGCGTGGATGACATCGGCAAGCCGACCGGGGGTGCCGAGTGGAAGATGGTCGTCGTCTATCGCGGGCAGCATTGCCCACTGTGCACGAAGTATCTCAACAAGCTGGAAGGCTTCAAGCAAAGGCTTGCGGACGTCAGCGTGGACCTGGCCGCCGTGTCAGGCGACAGTCATGAACAACTGCAAAGCCATCTGGAAAAACTGGACGTCAGCTTTCCTCTCTATTACGGGCTGACGATCGAACAGATGCAGGATCTCGGCTTGTACATTTCCCATCCCCGGTCACCCAAGGAAACCGATCACCCGTTTGCGGAACCGGGCCTGTTCGTGATCAACGCAGATCATCAAGTGCAGGTCGTCGATATTTCGAACAACCCGTTTGTACGACCGGAACTCGACGCGCTGGTTTCCGGGATCGAATGGATCAAGAATCCGGACAACAACTACCCGATTCGCGGCACGTATCCGTAGCTCAGTTGCTGTTCGCCATGCCGCGGAGTTCTTCTCCGGTGAGTTCCTGGCGTTCGACGAGCGCAGCCGCGATTGCGTCCAGTAATGCGCGATCCCGATTGAGGGCTGCCACGACAGCCTGGTAGATGGATGCAAGTTCCGAGTCGACCCGGCGATCGAGCGCCGTGTCGATTGCGCCGGCCAGTGCCGGCCACCAGGTCAGTTCGCCATCCGGACCCAGACCGGCCGAACCGTTCAGCATCGTCGCGAGTCGCGTCGCGCGCGCCAGGTCGCTTTGCGACCCGTATTGGCCCGAGAGATCCGATACGCCATCCTCGCCATAGATCACTTCCTCCGCGGCCCGGCCGGCCAGCATGACGCCAATCTTCTCCAGAAAGTCATCGCGCGTCAGCGACGTGCGCTGATCCGGCATCGCGGCCGTGAAACCAATTCGCCCATCACTACGCGGCGCAACCGACACATAGGCAATATCCTGCCCATTACTGCGGCTCTGCAATCGCGCCAGGGCGTGTCCGGCTTCGTGCACCGCCAGCCGTCGCAGTGTCCCGGGCGAAATCGACGTGCGCCCGGCGCCGGCGCGCGGGCGCCGCAGCACTTCGGCGATCAGGTCTTCCTGGCAGATGCGCTCACGCCGCTTCCGCGCCCGCCGTGCCGCACCGCGGACGAACAGCTCGACGTCCGCGCCGGTAAGGCCGAATGACAGGCCGGCCAGTTCCGCAATATCGATGTCCGCCGCCAGTCGCCCCAACTCGGCATAGTCACGCAAATGGAATTCGAAAATGTAATTGAGCGCCCGGACTGTTGGATATGGCACGCGGACAGTGCGATCCAGTCGGCCCGCGCGTCGCAGCGCCGGGTCGATTGCTTCCTCGTAGTTGGTTGCGCCAATCACGACCAGGCGGCTGCGGCGATGAAAACCGTCGAGCAGTTCCAGCAGGTAGTTGATGACCTGGGTCTGGTAACCGCGGCCAGTCGGGCCGAGCAGGTCGCGGTTTCCGACCGCATCGATTTCGTCAATGAACAGGATTGCCGCCGGATAGCGACGTGCCTCATCGAAGCTGGCCCGGATTGCCGCCAGGTGCAGGTACAAATGACCCGCGGCCTGCCAGTCGGTCGCGCTGGCGACCACGAACTTTACACCCGAATCTTTCGCAATCGCCCGCGCGAGCGTGGTCTTGCCGGTGCCGGGCGGGCCAACCATCAGCATGCCCCGGTCGACTTCGTCCCAATCGAGCCGCCCGTCCAGCGCCACGCGCAGGTCGTGTACCAGGTCCTCGGCGAACGCGCGTGCCTCGCCCAAGCCGTGGAGGTCGGCCAGTGACGGACCCGACTCCGGTGACTGCCGTGCCAGGCGTTCCTTCACACGTGTGCGAATGTACCCGGCGGCGGCGCTGGCATCGAAGCCGAGTCGCAATGGTTGCTGCAGGTCGGTTGGCAGCACGAAATCCCGCCAGGTCGCCGGGCCGGTTTCGATATCGTCCGGAAAGGGTGCATCGAACAATGCTTCGAAAACCTGCAGGAAGTATTGCTCGTCCGCATTCGGTAACGATAGCGCCAGGTCGACCGTGCGCCGCAGTGTATCCGGCAGGTCCCACTGACTCGAGCAACCAATGAACACGGGGCAACGTGCCCCGGCAAGCTGCCGGCCGAGGTCGGCGTCATTCAACTGGATGCCCGAATCGTGCATCGATACCACCACCGGCTCGCTGCTCTGGAACACCTCCTCCTTGAGTTCCGTATCGCCGGTCAGCAGCGAGATCATCGGTTTCGCGCGCGGCAGGCTGCCAAGTTGATGCACGATTTCGGCAACCAGGATCTCGCCGAACGGCAGGCGTGTCTCGACCAGTACGACGGGCCGATGCCGCTCGATATAACGCACGAATGCCGCAGCAACCGATTCGCCTTCCGCCGGTTTCAATACGCCGTCGGCAATTGCGCGATCGAGCGCCCGACTCAGCCCCACGCGAATCCACGCGAGATTCGCCTGGTAGTCAAAATTTCTTTTGTCGGCGCTCATACCTGGCTGACCTGCTTGTCCGCCGGTACCGCGTCAATCCCGTGCTGTCTGGCCAGGACTTCCAGATCGTCGGCCAGCACCTCGGAATCATCGAGCAGGCGGCGTGCGATCATGTCTAGCAGGGGTCGATGATCTTTCAGCCTCTGGCGCACGCGCTCATACGCGTTGTCCAGCAGCTCGCCGATGACGGCAACGTCCGTGGTGCGCTCGTGGATTTCCCGCCAACGCAGGGAGCGCTCGCCGTGCACACCGAATTCCGTGACGACTTTCAGCAGGTGCCGTGTTGCCAGCGCCAGGTCGCTGGTCGGCGACTCGCCGCCCGCGCCTGACGACACACCGTCCACGCCGTAGCGCAGCTCCTCCGCGGCGCGACCGGCAAGCAGAATCTCCAGGTATTCCAGGTGCGCGGCCCGGGTCAGCCCCAGCAATTCGTCGCTATAAAAGCCGGCAAAGCCGAGACTGCCATCACTGCGCGGCACGATCGACACCATGGTGAGCTCTGCCGGATAGTGCTGTGCCAGCAAACAGGCCACCGCGTGGCCGGCCTCATGAAACGCGGTGCGCTCCTGCTCATCGACCGACATCGGCTGGGCCGTATTGATGTCACGTGGCGCACGCGTAATGGCCGCTGCCAGGTGATCGGCATTGATGAGGGAGTCCGCCTTGCGGGCCCGCCGGGCAGCGTCCCGGACGAAGGCCTCGATGTCAGCGCCGGTACATCCCACCGCGAGCGCCGCGAGATCGTCGAGGTTCAGGTCCCGCGAAACGCGCTCCTCCGCGACATACGGTTCGAGGTGGTAGCGCAGAATCGCGGCCAGCGCGGCGCGATTAGGCCGCGGGATGCGCACAACCTGGTCGAGGCGCCCGGGCCGCGTCAATGCCGGATCGATCCGGTCAAGGTGGTTGGTCGCGCCGATGACGAATACACCCTTGCGGTCACGGAAGCCCTGCAGCTCCTGCAATACCGTATTCAGCTCTTCCAGTTCCAGCTGCCGGTTCCGGTCGGTCATCTGGTCACGCCGTCCCAGCGAGTCCAGTTCATCGAGGAACAGAATGCTCGGCGCATAACGCTGCGCATCCGCGAACACGTCCCGGATGGTACGAATCACATCATAGAACTCCGTCGCCGCGGCCGCCCACCGCCCAGCACTCGTGCTGATGAAATGGACTCCGGCCGCCTTGGCCGCCGCGCGTGCCAGCATCGTCTTGCCGGTGCCGGGTTCGCCAACGAGCAACAAACCGCGATCGACCTCCTCCCACTCCAATTCGCCGGCTACCGCGCCGCGCAGGTCATCGATCAGGTCCCGGATGACCGCCTTGGCTGCATCCAGGCCGTGCAGGTCATCCAGTTCCGGCGCGTCCGCCGTATTGATGCTGTCGAGACGCCGCTCGACCCGTTCGCGAATGGCTTGCAGCGCATCCTCCGCACGCCACCCGGCGGTCCGATCCTGCTTGTCGCGAAGCGGGCGCTCCAGGTCATGCGGCTCGACGTATCGCACCCATAGTGCATCGTCGATGTCGACGCCGGTCGGCCACTCGCAGTCGAATGCCAGGCAGAACAATTGCCGGAACAGCTCCGGATCGAGATTGCCCAGCGTGAGCACGATGTCCGCCATGCGCTGCAATGCAGGCGGCAGGTCGGTCAGGAAATTGCAGCCGATCATTGTCAGCGATTCGGTCGCGCCGAGGTGATAGGCAATTGCTTCCGGGCGAACCAGCTTGCGCGCTGTGTGGAACGACAACGCCAGGAGGTCGCCATCGTCGACCTGCGGAATGCCCATCAGGTCCGGCTCGCCGGGCACGCTCGATTGCATCAGGTTGTGCTT
Organism: Gammaproteobacteria bacterium; assembly: GCA_030066665.1. GTDB lineage: Bacteria > Pseudomonadota > Gammaproteobacteria > Steroidobacterales > J054. The sequence goes on along the minus strand of JASJBD010000015.1, from coordinate 20,440 downwards.
GGGTTTTTCATCGAGCAAATCGATCAGGATCAGTGATGTTGTCTGCTCGGCGAGCGGATACGGCGACTCGATCACGACTGCCGGCCAGCTGCGCATCAGAAACTCGGCGAACTTCAGTAGCAGCGCGTCATCGTCCAGGTCTGCTTCGGCGTCGAATAACGGCGCCGCATCTCCGCGGCGCAGCGACCGTAAGAGTTGCAGGCGCAGGCATTCCCGGATCAGTGAGCGCTCGCGAGTGCGTTCATTGGGCGAATGATCCGGCGGCACGTCCGCGCTGTTGATGACCTTCATCAGTTCGTCCATGTCAGCCTTGGTCGCCACCCGACCCCGGCGCAGTTCGACCAGCGACTCGATCCCCTGGATCGGCACGCGCCCGAAATTCATGGCCTTGAGCTTTTGATTCCGCTTCGCCACGAAGCCGATTCCGTTGACGAGTGGCGTGTCTTCCGCCATCTCGATGGCACCGTCTGCAGTAACCAGGAACTCTGCGCGGGAGAGATCGCCGCCATGCTGCACGCAGACCTTCACGCGCCAGTCATCACGGTGCTGCGTCACTTCCGGCACTTCTATCAGTGTGGCCAGTTGCTCCAAAGTGAGTTCGTCATAGCTGGCGGGCAGTGTCGGCATGCTGGCCGTTGCTCGCTCACCGGGCATCATCGAAGCGTTGAGGTCGGTTGGGTCGGTGATGATCCAAAACGGACCGTCGTCACTGTACACGAAGCGACAGAAAAGGGCGGTGTAGACAAAGACCGACTCGGCATCGAATTGCAGGGTTTCGCGGTCGAGGGCCTCGTAGATCGGCACGGCCGTGGTGTCCAGCTCGCTGAAGCCGCGGGACGCCCACAGCGCGAAACCGAAGCCCTGCAAGTTCTTGACGGCGCGACCCTGAACCAGCCAACCGTGCTCGAGAAACGGCAGTGGTCGCATCCAGATATCGATGCCGCGCTCCACGGCCAGTTCGAGAATATAGTCGAAGCGCCACAGGTTGCGGGACTTGTCTTCCTTCAGGGAGTAGGAGGACACCCAGCCCTCGCGCAGCGCTGCTGGCAAAACGGCTTTGTCTCCCACGTCGCGGTGCTCCGGCTATTGTTGCTGCGCCCGGCGCAGGAACTTGCGTGATGCAAGTACGATGACGACTGGCCACGCAATCCAGTGTGTGACCAGCACAAGGTTCCCGTAATCCTCGGCGGTCACGTTCCAGGGAAGCCTGACCAACATATCTGAAAACCGATAGATGACCATCGGCTCGTCGTTCGAGGGCTCCCATTCATCGCGAGCCGTGAACGCCGCGACCGGCACATGAAATTGCAATGCGGTCCAGAATCCTGACAGCAGGCCCCAGTCACTGGGATCCGGATGCTGGACTACGTAGCGCTGATCGGGAGGTAAGGTGAGATAGCCGGGCTCGGACAAACCCATATTCTCAGAGATCGATAACAGGTACGTTGACAGCACAAGCCAAAAACCCATCAATCGCAGCAATCTCAGGGGGCTCGTCACATCATCGGTAAGGTAGTCGCCGATTCTGCGTGCAACGCGAGCTGGATACCAAAGGATATTCTTCAGCAAACCAGTCCCAGGACCGTCGTCCCGGATCTTGTCGCGCAGCCAACGACGCATTGCCCGGTGTACTTCGTCGGCGGCATCTTCGTGCCCCCAATTGTGTAGATTGTTTTCTATTGCGCGCCAGGTGTGCCGTTGCAAACCCTTGTCGTGCTGTAACAACGCAATGTAATCAGCGGGATTGTCACTGCTGCGGGAATCGCCATCTCGCTCATTGTCGCTGCCACCGTTGCCCTTGTTGAACTCCCACCACTTGATCTCGGCGTAACGAAAATCGGTTGGACGAGGATAATTGCCCTCGGTGCAGTGAACGGCCAGCATGCCTATCGATGCTCTCTGCAGAATCACGCCGCAGGCTTCCGGCGTCTGCGGCTGCGCATCCGGCAACGGAAAGGTATCGACGGACAGCTCCAGCGTGCCGATTTCGCTGAATGACAGATCCAGGCAGCCGGGAATTCTCGCACTATGGTCCTCGCTGGCCGTGCGAAGGTGGCCCAGAATTCGCGCCCCCTTGGCCTCCACGTGCCCGACACCCAGCTTGTCTTTGCATTTCGGCCGCGTGCAGCGTCGGCCACAGCAACCCTCTTCGATGCATCCCCGGTCGAGCGCCAATCCAGACAAGTCTACGGACCCATCGCACCTGAGGCCTTCGAGGCGCAAAGCTCTGGCCGTTGCCAGCCCGCCATCGGGGAGCAACTCGATGTCACGCTGAACCGTTGTGTCGGCCAGGTCGATGCCGCCCGCCGAGCAATCGACCCCGGAAAGCACGATGTCGCCGGATACAGTGGATTTGCGCAGTTTGACGCCGTCAGGAAAATTCGACGTCAATCGGCCCTCCCTCGCATCGCGTGGCCGCAGCAGACCACGCTCGTACGCTTCTTCGCAATCCAGCGATAACGTCAGATCGCCTCCGATAGTCGCATGCCGCAGGTTCAGCGATTTGTCCGCCGACACGCCGAGCACATAGATTTCACCGGCTACTCTTGCGTCTGGGAGATACACCCCTCCACCGACCCGCAGCGGACAGTTGATCGGAGTTGCGCAATCATCGGGTCGCTGCGGTGACTTCCCGTCAAAAACGCTACCGACCATACGGAATTCGCCTGCGTTCAGGCCCCGTGCTGTGAGATTTCCGTCAATATCGGTGCAGCGAATGCGAATTAGCTGCGGTACCTCCGACCCACCGATGTCGACGTCTCCGCCGATTCTGTTTCGCTCGTCATTGTCATCGTGTGGCTCCAGAAAGACGCCGGTACCTACGCGAACGAAGTTAGCTTGCAGATCGCCCGCGATATCAATGTTCTGCAGCGCCAGATGATTCCTTTCGATGATCGTCCCGTATAGATTCAATTCACCCGCTGTGCCTTTGGACTTCTTCGCGGGGTATGGAAAATGGCCAATCTTCAGCGGTAGAACCTTTTCAGATGTGCCGTCGTCCGCAGCGCCCCATGTGCCCCCTGAAGCATCAATGTACTGCTCCACAATAGTGCTAATGAGTCTTAGGGAGCCGGCGACATTGATCGCAGATATCCCGATGCTCTTCGCACTGGTGTTGTCGAGGGTGAGATCGCCGTGAATATAGCTTGGCTTTGCCAGGTACATCGTGGTGATCTCGAGGCGATTCTCGATATCGCCAGATTCGAGATCAACACTGTCCATTGATTGCAGACCCTGCAATACCACGTCGCCCTGAACCTGTAGATTGGGCGCCAACAACCCGGCGAACAGGCTGACGTCAATTAGCGAAACATTCCGCACGCTGACGTTCGCCAGAACCATACCCTTAAAGTCGGGACGGAACGGTGTTTTGATAGTCGCCGGCACCGGGATTCGTCCGCACACAGCAACGTTTTCCAGACTCAATCGGCCTCGCAGAGTTACGTTCGAAAACTCCAGACCTCGCTCGAACACGCTGTTGCGGATTTCAAGGTCCGCCGAGCAGTTTACGTGTGAAAACCGCGCCTGGTTACGAAACCGGCAGTCCTCGAAAACCAGGGAAATGTATTCTTGTCCAACGATTTCCAGCGGTCCGCAAATTGTCTTGCCTCGGACAGCCACGTTGCGTCGGCCTTCGCTTGTCGACGAACTGAGGGTCTCAGCAATCAGATCACCGCTATTAACCAGTGCCAGCCTGCTTTCCTGCGCAAAACCGATGGCTGGCGGACGTGCCGATCCGTGAGCATCAAAAAAGTCTTTCGCGCCTCGTGCCGGCGACCACTCGAGGAGCTGCCCATGTCGCTCGATTGTGATCTGTCCCTTCGGATCGATGGCGACCTTAAGCAAGACGAGCTTGCTATCGCAAAACACCACCGCCACTGCGGTATAACCGCCGATGTCGTTTTCCCTGACGATTGGTTCGGTTATTGCATTGAGAAAGTCGTCCGCTGTCTTGTCACCGCTCCAGCCTGCATTTTCAACGGCGTCCGGATGAATTCTGACCGTCGCGGGATCGATCGCTTGCAAGGCAGCGTCATCACGACTACAAAGGACTTTATAACGCCCTGTTATCGACTCCTTTTTTGTGCGCAAGGACAGTTCGTCGTGGTCGACGAAAAATTTCAGGTATTCGCCGGCGTCTTTGCCAGACTCAAGGGTCCAGCCGCGAGTCTCGTGCAGGTGTTGACTCAACGCTGTGACCAGGTGGCCGCGAGTGTCGAGCGACGCTGCCAATCCAGGCTCCCAGACGAAAAATCGATTGGTGTGCTCACCATTCTGAATGCAAGCCCGGACCTCGATCAGATCCAGTCCGTAGAATGGCAATGGTTTTCGAAAGACGACGGTTGAGTCGTCACACAAGACCAACGGCACTACCTGCCTGTTGATGTCTTGGACGATCGCGTCGGCAATGCGTGGTTCGACTCGGGTCCAACCGGACGCATCTGGTTGGAAGCAGATTCTTCCTTCCGCCGGCGTCGGCCTGGATTCAAGATTCCTGTGACGATTTCCCGGGAGACCGGAGATCGGCGGAGCATCATCAATGAGCTCCACGTGAATGTCGTTCGGCACAATCGATTCTTGGTCGAGGCCCTCGACGCTACGCATGTATACGTCGTAGCGGACACGTCTTACCTGATCCCCGACCAAGGCGTTCGCCGTAATGGCAAACCCATTTGTGGTCTCCTCCGGGGGAGAAAGTCTGTAATCGGTAACCCGATCACTAATCTCCCGCACCTCCAGCTCATTGAGTGGCGAATAGAAATCAACGTCCTCGACATCCTCAACGAGCAACGGCGTCGTCCGTAGACCGCCATCCGTGACTGATGCGAAATCGGCAAATGTCCGCAGGTAGTCGGCTACCGTATCCTCGGCGACATCAACAACCCGATACCTCAGAGCCGCCTTGAACTCCCTACGGTTGATAAGCGGCCTCACATGAAAGACTGTCTTGTCGCTCTTGTACACGCCAAGGCACCACACAGATAGATCATGGTCCGGTTCTGTTGCAGCGGCATACCACCAGCTACTCTCCGCGACGGGTTCTTGCGCCACGTAACGGAGCTGAAAGAGGAGGCCATGGCTTTCCTCTCGAGAGGTCGGTCGTGATTGGAGGTACGGTGGCCGGGACGCGAAGACAATGCTCAACTCGTCGACGCTACAATTCGACTGTTCGGCGGCAAATTCACGCCATTTACGTTGCTCGGAATCGCTCAGTTGTACCTCGTGATCGCGTAGAACGCGCAGACGAGTACTCACGGCTTGCGGCAGCGGAAAACTGGCTGCATTGGTTTGCCCGCCCTCTTATTTCTTTTGTTAACGGGGAGTATAGTCGACGACTAATTGCAGTTCGACAAGCTACCGATCCAGCCATTAATCAAGCCAACACCCGCCGAGTCGACCAGGTTCGAGCCCAGCGGCGGCATGCCGTGCACGTCACGCCGATCCATGCGTCCCGGAATCACCGAGTTACCGGCGTTGCCAGGTGCGATCAGCCGGGCGTTCGGGCCGATGTCAAGATCGAAACCTGACGGCGTGACATCGCAGGCATTGGTTGCCGACAGCGCGGTCGTATAAAGCCAGTCCATCGTCGACGGCGTGGGTCCGTTCGGGCGATGGCATCCCGCACAGTTGGAGTGCAGATAGGCACGCGCGCGATCTGCCAGAGACGCGCCAGCATTGGTCGGGTCCGCCAACGCCGGCAAGCTCGATGCAGGTCCCGGCAACGGATTGGTGAACATCATGATGTGATCCAGCGTATCGAGCTGGTTTGCGGTGATGCCCGTGGACGGATAGGTCAGGTCACCATTCAGCTGCGCGATTTCAGGCCCGAGGCTGAAGCCCGCAGCGCTGGTGTGACACTGCATGCATTCGCCTTCACTGGGATAGATCCATTCCTGGCCGTTGACCATGCGCGTCTTGCCGCCCCTGACACGGGTCGCCGCAGTCACCGTGTCGTTCCATTCATACGTGTAGCCCGCCCACACGCCATCCGGATGACGCATCAGCAGTCGCGTTTCGATCAACTGCCCGCCGAGTTCAAAATTCTTGACCAACACTGAACCATTCGGAAACACGAAATCATCGCTTGCGTCGATGTCGATCGTGCTGCCGTCGGGTAACGCCATCCAGCGGGGCTTCACCGCCGCATCGGACCAGAACGGTGCATTGATGGTATAGGGCACGAGACCGGCGGCCGGTTGGGTCGGGTCATTGGTATCGACACAGCCGGTATCGACCAGGTTGTCCGGTATCGTGTCCGGGTTACCGGGACCAGCCGGTATCAACCGCCGTATCAGCTGGTTCGAGAAATCCGCGAAATAGAGTTCGCCGTCCTCACCCAGCGCGAATGCCGAGATGGTGTATGGCGCGTTCACAAGCAACTCGTTGCTGTAGCCGCCCTGACCATCATCCTGCAGCGCCCAGATTCGGCCGGACGCGTAGTCCGCGAATACATATCGGCCGAACAGGCCGGGGATTGCGTTGCCACGATAGACATACCCGCCCGTAATCGACACGTTGCCGTTGGTGTGGGGGTATTCGCTCACCGGGTCGATCAACGCGGCCGGCGGCGGGCAACCATTCCCCTCGAACGGGTGCGCACCTTCGCGGCAATCCCAACCGTAATTGCCACCGCGCTCGATAATGTCGACCTCTTCCCAGGCCCCCTGGCCGACATCACCCAGCCACAGCATCCCGGTCGGCTCGTCGAAACTCCAGCGCCAGGGATTACGCAATCCCCAGGCATAGATCTCGGGACAGTTGTTGCCGTTCACCAACGTGGGCCCGCACTTGTTCGGGTTCCCGGCAGCAAACGGATTGTCCGGCGGAATCATGTAGGCCGGCATCGGAAACGCCACGCCGAGGACATCGATGCGCAACATCGAACCCAACAGGTTGGTCGTGTTTTGCCCGGTTTCCTGCGGGTCGCCACCACCGCCGCCGTCTCCAAGACCAATGTACAGGTAGTTATCGGGACCGAATGCAATGTCGCCGCCGTTGTGATTGCCCTGGAACTGGTCAACGGTCAGCAGAATCTGCTCCGTCACGTTGACCGGCGCGTTCGTGTTATCGAGGATGAATCGTGATATGCGCGAGTGGCGCGTCGAGCTCGTGCCGGCAATGTAGGAAAGATATATTTCCGGCGTGGCCGGGAAATCTGGATGGAAGGCCATGCCGAGCAGGCCTTCTTCGCCACCGCTGCGAACCTGGCCCGAAATATCCAGGTAGGTTGCTGGATTACCGGGATCGGCAACATTGAATACCCGCACACGGCCCACCCGCTCGACGACAAACCAGCGCGAGCCGTCGCCCGGCGCCTGGAGTATCTTGGTGATCGAGCTGAATCCCGGCGAGGCCGGGTACGGGTTTTCGATCGCGACACTGGCACCGGCGGTCGGGCGCGGTGGCGCCACGCAGGTGGTATTGCTCGGACGCTGGTTCAAACCAACCAGCGGGCTACCATCATCATCGACGATCGTGCCGGTTCCCGTGCCGTCGGCGATCGTCGCATCGCCGGTTACATTCGACAGCGCGATGCTGAGAGTCTCATTGCCTTCGTCATCGCTGTCACCGATGACCGGCACGCTGACGGGCTGACTGGTCATGCCGGCGGTGAAATTCGCGGTGCCGTTGGTGGCGACGAAATCGGTCCCCTGCGTCGCGGTGCCCGAACTGGTCGCGTAATCCACTGATACATCCGCGCCGGCGGCGGCCGACAGCGTCACGGTAAAGGTCAGATTCACCTGGCCACTGTCACCCTCGGTGACATTGGCGTCATCGATATTGATATTGACCGGCGCCGGCGCGGCCGGCTGAGCCGGGCTCGTGCCACCGCCGCCCCCGCCGCCGCCACAGGCAGCGAGCAGCGTCAGTAAGAAAAGGAGCAGCGCCTTCCTGACAACAACGTGATGGACGAGTCCCTTCGGCATCGCGACATACCTACCCGCTCATACAGGGGCGATTGTCACACAGACCCGCGGCGAAAAGCCGACCGCAGTTCACATAATCCGTGACGGAAGTCTAATCCGTCCCGTCCGCTGCCGCGCCGGCTTCGGCGTCCGCCTCCCGCTCGAATACCTGGTGAATCCGGCGGAGAAACTCCGCTTGCCAGTGACTGCGCTCGGCCAGATCTTCGTAGTCAGGCTGGAATTCTTCGATGTCGGCCAGCGTGATACTGCCGCGCTGCGCCAACAACTGCTCCAGTGTGCGTTGCCGATCGCGCAGCACGGCAATCTCGGCACCGAGGGCCGACACCATTGCCAGCAGGCGATTGATATTCTCGTCAGGATCGCCGGCAACGAAGACCGGACGTTTGCCCTTCACGGCGCGTTCGATACTCACGACTCCTCCAGCGAAGCAGCAATTGCAGACAGCGCCATTCTGCCCGGCCGCCAGTCGCCGGACGGATTGTCACGCGTCGGCGGGATGAACATGCTGACGGGTGCGATTCCCGCGACGATCCGATCCGCCGCGAAACCGGCCTGCTCGAGCATGCCCGGCCAGTCGAGGTCGTGCATGCGCATCCAGAACGGCTCATTGTTATAGAAGGCATCGCCGTCGAAAATGATTTTCGTATAGACATCGGGCAACAGATCCGGCTTCGGCAAATCCAGGTGCAGCATGACACCGCCCGGTGCGAGCAGCCGGCGGCATTCGGTCAGGATCGGCTGCACGGCCTTGGCCGAGGTTTCATGGAACATGATGTGCGACAGGATCAGGTCAAAACTGCCGTCGTCGAAGTTCGTATTCTCGGCCCGCTGCTGACTGAAGTGCACCCGGCGACCCATCGCCTCGGCACGCAGATGGCCGTACCGGAGCATCGCGGCGCCAATGTCGATCGCGTGGACCTCGGCATCGGGAAATTCATCGACATAGACCAGTGTCGGCCCGCCGATGCCGCATCCCATGTCGAGAATGCGTCGGGGTGCGATATCCGGGTAGTGCTTCTTCAGGAAACCGAGACTGGTTCGGCCCATACCGTCGCACTGCGGTCCGCCACCGGGGCTGTAAAGAAACCCGCCGCGGTCGTAGAGCGCGCCGGCAACCACATCGTCATCGCCGGACGATGCCTGGTAATTGCCCGGCATACAGTGGATATCGATCGCACTGATGTAGTTGGGAATCTCCAGGTCGGGATTCAGTTCGATCGAACCGTCGCAGTCGTCGCCCAGCTCGCGGTAGGCATCACGCAAACTTTGTTCCGTGCGATCCAGCGTGTCGATCACGCTGTTCCAGATCATGTCTTGGCTGACGCGATGCAGGTCGGAAAAGTACTGGTAGCTCGGCAGCTTGAGAATTTCCCTGCGGGCTTCGCGACGGTCCTCCAGCGGACGACCTTCGCGGGCTTCGTATTCCGGCGCGACCTTCGCGTAAAAAGCGCGGCCGACCGCCTCGCGCAACGGTCCGAACAGGTACGCGCGCAACCCCATCGCGTAGCGTTGGCGGGCGGCTTCATCATGAGTGGGTCGGGGAAAGACTCCGCTTGAGTTTTCGGCCATTATTTCACCCCTGTGGAATAACGTTTTCTTATGCGTTGGGCGCTGCCGAGCGGCCCGGAGAACATTATGGCCCTGTTGAAGGCGTTAGTGAAAATCGTGCTCGGCCTGCTGGGGCTTGCAGTGCTGGCCGTCGCCGGACTCGCACTCAGCCTGCGGGCCACGATTCCCGAAGATCATTTCGACCTGCGCGCGCCCGGGCCCGGCACGGACTACGCCCGGCCCGTGCTGATTTTCGGTGCCACACGCAATACCGGCTATGAAGTTGCGAAGCTCCTGCGAGCCCGCGGCCAACCGGTCACTGCGGCCGTGCGCGCCAGTTCGGACCGCAGTCTGCTCGAACCGCTCGGCGTGGGTTTCGTGGTTGCCGATGCGCTCGAGCCGGGCGCCGTCCGAGCGGCGCTAGCCGGCGCGGAGTACAGCGCAGTTATCTCGACCATCGGCTGTATGCGTTGCGATCCTCCGCCGGATTTCCTCGGCAATCGTAATATCGTCGATGCCGCCCGGGTCGCAGGCGTTGACCGCATGATCCTCATCTCGACGATTGGCGCCGGCGACAGCTATGACGCCGCTAACCTGTTGTCGCGGTTTGCGCTACGTGACCTGCTGCCGCTGAAAACTCAGGCCGAAGACTATCTGCGAGACAGTGGGCTCGAGTTCACGATCATCCGGCCCGGCGGGCTGCGCGCGAACGACAGTGCGCCAACCGGCGCCGGAATCCTGACCGAAAACCGCACGACACTCGGCTTCATCCATCGGGTCGACCTCGCGGAATTGATCGTGGCAGCAATGGACGACGAACGCAGCATTGGCAAGACATTCGCCGCTGCCGATACGACCGTGCTGAGACCATGGCAGTAGAGTCGCTCGACCTCGCGACCACTGCCGACAGTAGGTACGCGCTGGCGAAATTGTTGGGTGATCTATCTGATCTGTCAGGCGACCGACGTGTGTATACCTGGTTCGGTGGCCATTCCTTCGCGGTGCAGGGAGACCTCGAACCGCTGCGACTGATATTCAAGGTCGAAGGCGTGATGATCAGCCACCTCGTCGACGGCGATCCGGCGCGGATTTCGGCGCGGCAGCTGTCGCTGTTCCGGGACGCGGAAACGGATGGCTTCATCAGCCGCTGGCGCAACCCATTTACGACAAACCTTGACGAGATCACGTTTGTCGAACAAGCGTTGCCACCGCCTCGATTGTCGAACCTGATGCCGTGGTTCGTGACAGAGGAAAAGGCCGTCGCCGTCGTCGAGCATCATCGCGAAGGTCGCGACAGCAGCTCGCAACAATTCGTCACGCCACTGCGCGAGCTGCAAGATCGCTCCCTGACATCCGCCGATTTCGTCGGTACCTGGCAGACCGCGGCAGCCTGGTGGCCGTGGATGGAGATGAGCAGCATGCCGGGCTACATTTTCACGCGGATGTTCATGCGCAAGTATCGCCGCGCGGACGACCTGCCAATGTCGCTGACCGCAGCCCTCAGGGACCGTTTCCCGCGAGGCCTCGAGTAGCCCGGTGTTCTCCCGATTCTGGACCTCCCGCGTATTCGATGCCGAGCGACGCCGGTTGGTTAAAGGCGGCCTGGCGACCGCCGGTTGCCTGGCATTCGGCGATTTTGCAATGGCAGACTCACCAGCACGCGCGCTCGATCGACAAAATCCGCGCGACAATCTGCACGCTTGGATCAAGATTTACAGTGACATCGAAGGGCATGTCGATATCTACAGCAGGTTCAACGGCAACATCTTCGCCGTGATCGGTGACCGCGCCCCGTTGCGGCCGCTCCTCGGTTTCGAAGGTTTTGCGGTCAACCGCGTCGTGCCCCAGGCCGATGGTGCTTTTCATGCGTTCATTAACGAAGTCGCGTTCTACAAGGACCCGGCTACTGACCGGATTATCGATGCCTGGCACAACCCGTTCACCGACGAGCAGGTTGAAGTATTCCAGCTCCACGCGGGACCGCTGACCAGCAGACTCGATACCGTACGGAAGTTCGAACAGCCCGACGGCGGTTTTGTCGAACGGCCATTTATCCTGCCGTGGTTTGTGCTCGACGATGACGCCTTCATCTCGATCGAATTCAACGACGTTCGCGACAACCCGTTGCAGCCCGACGAATGGCCCCGCGAATCCGTCGGCGAGAAGATTCGCGTGAGTGAATCGATGCAGTTCATGACGAAAACGTCGCTGCTGGAGGACGCGGCCGTCACGCGGGTCAATCCGACGATGTCCTGGACGCTGATGCGGTCGTGGCTGCCATGGATGTTGATGGGAAGGCACGAAGGTCATTTGCTCTATCGCAATGTCGTGCAGAAAGTTGGCGGTATCGATGAGATCCCTCGCCGCATCGTCGATCGGACGGAGAAACACTTTCCGGATTACCTGATATCCCCGCCCGACGACAGCTGGGGGCAGTTTCAGACCAGCTACAAGATCTTCAAGGCGGAACGCGAGCCGACCAGGTAGGTCACCCTAGAACGGTTTTGCCACGCCGAGAAACGCGATTGCAATTGTGGTTCCCCAGAAGACGTACACGAGCCGCCGGGTCATCGGGTAAGTCTTCGCAATCGCACCAGCCGAGCCCGGAACGGTCTCCGCAGGCGCAGTCAGTTCACGAACCCAGCTGGCAACGATCACGCGCAAAACGCTGCCACCCACCAGCAATACGCCCACGAGTATGAGTTTCGTCGCCAGCCAGCGATCGCTAACGGGACCACCGGTCACGATCGAATAGAGCCCCAGGCCCGACAGGAACGCTGTGACTGCATGGCGTAACCAGAGATGGAGCCGATCGAGCCGATCGCGCAACGGCCCGCGCACGAGGATGTAGCCGGTGAACCAGACCAGCAACAGCCAGCCGGCAGACAGGGCCCACCAGGTCCAGATGAAACCCTCGCTGATTTTCGCGAAGCCGCCCAAGTACGACAGCGTGAAGCCAACCGCGATGATGAGCACGATCGCGCTGCGGGGCAGGACGTCGATCTCGACGGAAGCGGTCAGGAAACGTAGGCGTTCGTCGCGGGTCAGCTCATCATTTGCCACGCGGCGCGCGCTGACAAATACGCCCCAGTCAGGCCCCAACCAATACGCGAACAGCAGCACATGCAGAAAGACGAGCAGCGTATAGGCGTCTAAATTCATCCCGACAGCGATTATGGACTATCCTGTGAGGTGGGGATGAGAAAGCGGGGCGTTCCATCATGAAGCCCGATAACAACTCTCGCTCGCTGAAAGTCCGGGAGAGTCTCGACCACCCGGTGATCGACGCCGACGGCCATATGCTCGAGCTGTTCCCGGTGATGTTCGACTACGTGAAACAGGTCGGCGGCCCGGAAATGACCGAAGCAACGTGGGCGGCCTTCCGGCGACAGAACAACCGTAGCTGGTACGACATGACGCCGAACGAGCGCCGGTTTCACAACCAGATGCGTCCGGCTTTCTGGCCGGCACCGGCCGAGAATACGCTGGATCGCGCCACCGGCATGCTGCCACGACTCATGTACGAACGCTTGCCGGAAATGGGTATCGATTTTTCGGTCGTATATCCAACGCTCGGCTTCCTGCTCCCGGAGATCCAGGACCGCGACGTGCGGCGCGCCGCGTGTCGCGCACACAACCTGATGATGGCCGACATGTTCCACGGCCTTGGCGATCGACTGACGCCGGCCGCGGTGATTCCTTGCGAAACGCCGGACGAAGCGATTGAGGAGCTCGAATTCGCTATCAATGAACTCGGTTTCAAGGTGCCCATGTTTGCGAACCTGGTGCGGCGGCCCATCGAGGCGGTAACCGAGCGCGATCCCGAACTGGGTCGTTACGCATTCTGGGTCGACCCGCTCGCGCTGGACAGCCCATATGACTACGACCCGGTTTGGCAGAAATGCATGGAACTGAAAGTGCCGGTCACTTCGCATGCGATTGGCCAGGGTATCGGCATGCGCCGCTCGATCAGCAACTACATGTATAACCAGACCGGGCATTTTGCGGATGCCGGCCATGCGTTCGCGAAGGCACTGTTCTTCGGCGGAGTGACCAATCGTTTCCCGAATCTGAAGTTTGCTTTCCTGGAATGCGGCGTTGCGTGGGGCGCGTCCCTGGTCTGCGATCTGAAGGAGCGCTGGGAAAAGCGCAACGCGGATGCTGTGCAGCAGTTCAACCCCGCGCGGATCGACATGGACTATCTCGGGGAGCTGTTCGAACGCTACGGCGGCGACGTGCTCGGCGGACGGCTTGATCCCAAGTCGGTCGCGCGCAATGCCGATGAGAGCGAGGCAATCGACGACTTTGCCGCGACCGGTGTCAACAGCGTCGATGAGCTGCTGGACCGCCTGGTGCCAAATTACTACTACGGCTGCGAGGCCGACGACCGCATGAATGCCACGGCCTTTGATGCACGTCTGCTGCCCGGCGGTCGCAAACTCAACGCGATGTTCTCATCCGACTTCGGCCATTGGGATGTGCCTGATATGCAGCAGGTACTGGCCGAAGCCTGGGAGCTGGTCGAGGAAGAGCTGATCAGCCCGAAGGATTTTCGGGCGTTCGTGTTCGATAACCCGGTCGACCTGTTTACAGGCATGAACCGCGAATTTTTCAATGGCACCGCTGTCGAAACAATAGTTGCGGATGTGCTTTAGCAGGGGGAGCTCCGCGCCATGCCACGTATAACAAGAATACTTGGCTGTCTGTCGGCAGCCCTGGCCTGTGCACCAACGCAGGCTCAGCAGCTCGAAGAAATCGTCGTCACGGCCCAGCGCCGCGAACAGAACCTGCAGCAGGTCCCGATCAGCATGACCGCCTTCACCGGCGATATCATCGATCGGGCCAATATCCGCGGCGCAATCGACTTTATGGCATTGACACCGAACGTGAGTTTTACCGAGGACGGCCAGGTTGGCAGTCGGGGCCTCGGTATCGCTATCCGTGGCGTGAACAATCTCGTCACCGGCGAGAACGCCGTGGTGAATTCGATTGGCATCTACCTCGATGAATTCAGCGTCGCGTCTATACCGACACAGGTCGCCAACCCAATGCTGCCGGATATCGAACGGGTAGAGGTGTTGCGAGGTCCGCAGGGTACCTACTTTGGTCGAAACTCCCTTGGCGGCGCTTTGAACCTGTCCACGAAGCAACCCACCGACGAACTCGAAGGTGAAATTCGTGTTGGCGGCGAGAGTTATGAGAGCGCCGGCGATCAATTCAATATCACGGGGATTGTTAATGTGCCCGTGTCGTCCGACTTGAAATTGCGAGGAGTGCTTTTCTACGAAGACAGCAGCGGCTTCGTCGAGAACATCTGTGCCGCCGGTGCCGACGCCAATAGTTGCCCCCTGGCTTTCCAGAATAATTTCACGCCCAACGGCGCCAAGGACAGTGGTCACGAGTACGTGATGGCCCGAATCCGGGCGCGCTGGGATGTCGGCAACCAGACAACCATCGGCGCGACATTGATCTACGCGGACGAACAACAGGGGCATGACGAGAACATCCCGTCCGGTGTCCTGGATCTAGACACGGTCAATACGCTCCTGGTCACGGAGCCCATCGACCCGGGCACGGGCTTCTGGCCGCAGAACAGGAACCAGCTCAGTCACGACCGGCCCGAGCGCAGCGACCTCGAATCGATTGTTGCGATCCTGAACATCCAGCATGATTTCAATGAGAGTCTGACGCTCAAGTCCATTACCGGCGTGCTGGATGCCGAGCAGGAGCGGGTGTTTGACAACGACCTGATCGGAGGCTTCGATACCATCGGGCGCGACAACAATTACGAAGGCCTGTCCTGGAGCACCGAACTACGACTCGAGTACAGCAGCGACCGTATGGAACTGACCGTCGGCGCTTTGTACTCACAGGATGACCAGGAACAGAGCAATTTTGTGAATACGGGCCCGGGCCTGTCACCACCGCATACAATCGGTAGCTACATGGTAGCGCTGCCGCCATGGCCAGCCGGGCTGGGACTCGGTTTCAACGAAAAGAACTTCGAAGTAGAAAGCATCGCGGCTTTCATCGATGCAAATATCTTCGTTACCGATCGACTCGATTTGATCGCCGGTGTGCGTTACACACATGACGAGGTCGACACCGATCTGCTTGGCTACGGCCTTACGGCAACCTGCTGCTTCCCCGGCACACCGGGTTTCAACCCAGTCGACTTCTTTCAAAGTTTCATCAATGTCGTGAACCCACTGGCGAGCGGGTCTGAAAGCTTCGACGATTTCTCCCCGAGGTTCGGGCTGCGCTACGCGATCTCCGATAGCGTCAACGTCTATGGCCTGGTGTCCAAGGGTTACAAGGCCGGTGGAACCAGCGTTGGCACCACGTCGGAAATCCCGGGAATGCCTGAGCCCTTCGTCCGGCCTTTCGATGAGGAAACGCTCTGGAATTATGAATTAGGGCTGAAATCGGAGTGGCTGGATCGCCGACTTCGGGTGAACGCGGCGGTGTTCCTGCAGGACTGGTCAGACTTGCAGTTCGAAACACTCCGGTTCCTGAGGCCCGGCCCACTGTCGCCGGTGATCGAGCAGACCGTCAACATCAAGAGTGCCGAGGGGACGGGCTTCGAACTGGAAGTCACGGCGGTGCCGACCGAAGGTCTCTCCCTCAGCGCGGGAGTTGGCTATCTCGACACCGAGATCGAGGCGTCGGAGCCAGTGGAGCTGACCGGTGGTTTCGTGGTGAACCTGGAAGGCCTGTCATTGCCGAAAGCGCCGGAATGGACCGCGAATCTCGTCGCCGATTATCGCTGGTCGATTGGGCGCCATGAGGCGTGGATCCGCGGTGAGTATATTCATCGGGACGGACAATATTCGGACATCGAAGCGCTAACCAATTTGCAAACCCGCGGCCCGTTTCCGAATCTGTTGCCGACTGTCGTGACGCGTGCAGTCGGGCCTGGCGAGTTCCCGTATCGCACACCGGATTACGATGTGATCAATGTCCGTGCGGGCTACGATACGGGCACGTTCTACTTCACGGCCTATGTGCAGAATCTGACCGACGAAAAGTACTACACGGGTACCCAGGAAAACTTCGGTATTAGCGGGATTCGCCTGCGGCCGCATCCGCGGACCTTCGGCGGCGTTGTCGGATTTCGATTCGGCCCGGGTAATTGACCATCTAACTGCACTCGAAGTCGTTTTCGCCAACTGGCCGGCAGAATTCGCCCCACCCCGCGGTGCGCCAGTAATCGTAGATTCCCGCCTCCCGGACGGCTTTTTTGAATTCTGGCAGTCGGCGCATGTCGGCCAGCAGTGGATGCCACCAGTAACCGGTATTTGGCGCACGAACCGCGGACCGAACGGCAAGCTCGTGGTCGCCAAAATATGCGGCCCAAAATGCAATGGCGACAGGTCGTCCTGGCGCGAGTTCCTCGTCGAGCGCCCGCGTGAGCCATGCCAGCGCTGCCGGCGGATCATCGATTAGCTCCGCCATTGTCCCGAACACGATATCGGGGCTGCCCGGCGGCGTATTCTCCAGGAACAGAGATAACCACTTGTCGACCAATGGTCGGTCACCCATCGCCATCGCGGCCGTCAGGGCCTCCCGACGGTTCAGCTGGTAATGCGACAGTGATGCGCCGCGTTCTAGTTCAGCGAGCGCGTCATCGAAACGTCGCGCAACCGTATAGACGTGGCCGAGATAGAACGCGACGACGCCGGACAACGGATCAAGGCGGCGCGCCTGTTCCATATTCTCAATGGCCTCCGGGCCCCGGCCAACGCTGAACAAAAGCTGGGCCCAATTGCTGTGCCAAGCCTGGTCAGAGTGTCTATGTGATTCAGAATATCCGAGCAGGAGCCGCTCAGCCTCCACCCACTGCTGCCGATGCAAACGGATGAATACATTTGTGTCAGCGATGTCCATCGAATCCGGCGCGAGGCTAATTGCGCGCTCCAACGCTTCGTCTGACTGACGCCAACGCTCCTTGAACTGCTCGTCCGGCAATCCGTAAGCAGTCGTCGTATAGATGTCGGCCAGGCGATCCCAGCCCAGCGCAAACGAGGGATCCAGTGCTACCGCGGTGCGGAAGTGCTCAATGGCATCCGGCAGCGTTGCTTGGTCAAAGTCACGGTACAGCGCGTTGCCCTGCAGATAATGTTCGTACGCTTCCAGGCTTGTTGTGCCGCCGCGGGATGCTGCCATGTTTCCAACGCCGAGTTTGACGCGCATTGCTTTTGCGACAGCTCCGGCTATCTCGTCCTGTACCGCGAAAATATCTTCGGGCTGTCGATCAAAACTTGCCGACCACACCTCGTAGCCATTGGACGTATCGACCAGCTGGGCCGTGATCCGGAGTTGTTCCGCGGATTTTCGAACGCTCCCGTCCAGCACGTGACCCACATCGAGCTGCCTGCCGATCTCTTCCGGACTTTCGTTTCTTTCCTTGAAATAAAACGACGACGTACGCCCGGTGACCTGCAGGCCTTCCATCTCGGCCAGGCGATGCAGTAATTCATCTGACAACCCGTCCGCGAAGTATTCCTGCTCCTTGTCGGGACTCAGGTCAGCAAACGGCAGCACGGCGATCCTTGGTACGTCTTCGACGCGGATCACCGGGTCTCTTTCGGCGGGGCGATAAGCCAGGAAGTAGATGGCGAGGCCAAGAACAAATACCAGGCCGATCACGACAATGGACGCCACTGGGCGTTGGCTCTTTGCTGCTGCTAACTCGTGAGTCGACGCTTTCTCGTCGGCACGGTCTACGTCCAGCTGGACATCCGCCACGAGTCGCAGGCCGCGGCGCGGAATAGTCTCTATATATCGCGGTGACTTCGCCTCGTCGCCAAATGCCTTGCGCAGTTCGACGACACACTGGGTGAGCACATCGTCAGTCACCGCCATGCCGGGCCACACGGCCTCCATCAGTTCATTGCGCGACAGCACGGCGCGCTCGGCCCGGGCCAGCTCGATCAACACGGCCATGGACTTGGGTTTGATATGGGTCTGCTCGCCGGCGCGCTCGATACGGTTGAGTTCCGGCCTGACCAGCCAGTCCCCGACGATGAAATCTGCTTGTGCTGTCAACGCGGTCGCATTCTCACTCTTTGGTGAAAAGTCTACCACCGCGCCCGACAGCCAGAACCGCTAACTGGCTAGCGGCATTCGAAGTCGTCTTTACCGACCGGCCGACAGAACTCTCCCCATCCTGACGCGCGCCAGTAGTCGATCAGGCCGGAATCTCGAATGATCTGCTTGAATTCCGGCAAGCGGCGCACATCGTCGAATAGCGGGTGCCAGTATGGGCCAGCAGCTTGCACGCCAGCGAGTGCTCGAACCGCAAGTTTGGGATCGTCGAAATACGCCGCCCATAAAGCAATGCCGTGATGACGCCCCGGATGCAATCCCTGGTCGAGGGCATGTTCCAGATATGTCAGGGCTACTTCAGGATTGTCGAGAAACTCCGCCATGCTATCCAGCACTTCATTGGGATTATCCGGTGGAATGTTCTCCCTGACCCGAGACAACCATTTATCGATGAGCGCTCTGTCGTTGACGGCCATCGCGGCATTTAGTGCCTCCCAACGACTCAACTGGAAATGTGACAACGAAGCTCCTCGCTCCAGTTCGGCGAAAGCTTCATCGAATCGGCCTGCGTGCACGTATACAAGGCCAAGGTAGTACGCGATCACGCCGGACAACGGGTCCAGGCGACGCGCTTGCTCCATGTTTTCAATCGCGTCGGGACCACGGCCGACACTGAACAGAAGTTGAGTCCAATTGCTGTGCCAAATCTGGTTGGAAATTCTTTGTGGTTCAGAATACTCGAGCAGGAGCCGCTCCGCCTCGAGCCATTCGTGGCGATGCAGGCGCAGGAACACGTTGGTGTCCTTGATGTCGAGTGAATCGGGCGCCAGCCGCATTGCGCGGGCCAATGCTTCGTCCGCTTGCCTCCAGCGTTCCTCGAACTGATTTGGCGGCAAACCATAGGCCGTCGTCGTGAAGATATCGGCGAGGCGCTCCCAGCCCAGGGCAAACGACGGATCCAGCGCGACAGCGGTACGAAAGTGTTCGATTGCCATGGGTAACGATGCGCGATCGAATTCCCGATAGATGGCCTGACCTAGCAAATAGTGCTCGTAGGCCTCGAGATTTCGCGTGCCGCCGCGGGATGCCGCCATTTCGCCGACGCCGAGTTTGACACGCATTGCCTTGGCGACTGACTCCGCGATTTCATCCTGCACCGCGAATATGTCCCGCGGTTCTCGTTCGAACGTTGCCGACCAGACTTCGTAGCCATTAGAGGTATTGACCAGTTGCGCAGTGATTCGGAGCTGATCCGCGGACTTGCGGACACTGCCATCCAGCACGTGACCCACGTTGAGTTTCCGGCCGATGTCCCCCAGGCTCTCGCTCCGGTCCTTGAAGTAGAAAGACGATGTACGGCCGGTAACCTGCAGGCCCTCCATCTCGGCCAGGCGGTGCAGCAGTTCATCCGACAAGCCGTCTGCGAAGTACTCATGCTCGTCGCCGGAACTCAGGTCAGCAAACGGCAGCACTGCAATTGACGGCAGCTCTTCTACGCGGATTACCGGGCTCCTGCCGTCAGGGCGATAGGCAAACAAGTAGATGGCGACGCCCAGGACAAGCACAAAGCCAATCGCGACGATTGACACAACCGGGCGCGCGCGCGTTTCCCGGGCCGACTCTTGAGTCGAGACCTTCGACGCAGGACGGTCGGTTGGCGCGTGGACTTCTGCTACAAGTCGCAGGCCGCGGCGCGGAATCGTCTCTATATATCGGGGAGACTTCGCCTCGTCGCCAAACGCCTTGCGTAGTTCGACCACGCACTGAGTCAGCACGTCGTCGGTCACCGCCATACCGGGCCATACGGCCTCCATGAGTTCGTTGCGCGACAGTACGGCACGCTCGGCCCTGGCCAGCTCGATCAACACGGCCATGGACTTGGGTTTGATATGGGTCTGCTCGCCGGCGCGCTCGAT
>JASJBD010000014.1 GCA_030066665.1 Gammaproteobacteria bacterium | reverse complement strand
TAGCTTTTTGAGCTCACCGCGTTGCAATTTCTCCGATGAGGTCAGCGGCAGGGCGTCGGCGAAAGCGAGATAACCGGGAAGCTTGAAATAAGCCAGTGCGTCACGCGACTGGTCGAACAGTGCCTGGGCCGCGTCCTGGTCCGCTGTCACCCCGGCGGCCGGCACCACCAGCGCCATGACCTCTTCGCCACGAATCTCGTCCGGCACCGGCGCAACCGCACAGCTCTGCACCATATCCAGTGCCAGCAACGCGCCCTCGACCTCGACCGCGGCGATGTTCTCACCGCTGCGGCGCACTATGTTCTTGCTGCGATCGACGAAGAACATCGAGCCTTCGTCATCCTGCCGCACGATGTCGCCGGTATGGAACCAGCCGCCGGCCCAGGCTTCGTCAGTCGCAGCCGGGTCTTTGAAATAGCCGGAGAAAAACGCGCGCCGAGGGTTGTCGCCCGCAGCCCGCACCAGCAGTTCACCGGCCACACCAGTGTCGCAGTCATTGCCGGCGTCATCCACGATCCGGTATTCCAGCGTCGGCGGCGCCTTGCCGAAACACCGCTGGCCGACGTGACGCGGATCGCGATTCGCGGCAATGCACGCGCCGGCGCCGGTTTCCGTCATCGCCCAGCCCTCGATCAGCGGAAACCCAAAACGTTCCTCGAACAGCGCCTGGTGACGCGGATCCACACCGGCGCCAAAACCAAATTTCACCTGTTCGCCGAAGTTCTCATCCGCGCCAGGCTCCAGCTTTAGCAGGATTGCCGGCATCACGCCAAGGTAGTGCACGATGGTGGCGCCGGATTCGCGCACCACCTGCCACCAGCTACGCGGATGAAACCGGTCGAGCTGAATCAGGCAGCCGCCGCTCATCAGCATGGCCATGAAGGAACAGGCCAGCGCGTTCATGTGACTGACCGGCAGCGGCGTAATCAGGCGCTCGCCTTCGGGTGACATGTCGCAATAGCCGCCCTGCTCGATATACCAGCGGCCCATATCCAGAAAGTACTCGTTCGATAGCACGCAACCCTTCGGCCGGCCGGTACTCCCGGAGGTGTAGACCATCGCGACTTCGTCCTGCCGATCCGCGTCGTGGCTCTTGGCAGATTCTCGGAACACCGGTAGCGAATCGCCAACATTCACACAGGCGATGGTCTGCGCCGCAGCCGCACAGGCAGTATCGGCAAGGTCACGGTGTCCCGGCAGCGTTACCAGCAGACACGTGTCGCTGTGGTCCAGGCGAAACGTGATTTCCTCGGCCGGCAACTCGTGATAGATCGGGACGACGCTGACACCGAGACTGTTCAGGGCCAGGAAATGCATCCAGAACACCGGCCGATTCTCGAGCATCAGCGCGACGCGGTCGCCGTGCGCCAGGCCACTCGTGCGATACGCGCTCGCGATCGACCCGGTTTCATCCAGCACCTGCGCGTAGGTCAGTGTCTGTTCGTCCTCACCGCAGAGCGCCGCCGTAGCCGCCGGCAGGTATAGCAGCGGCCGCTGCGCGTATTGATCCGCGCAGCGCTGGAATTCCTGGTACACGCTGGCAGTCATTTACACCGCCTCGTCGAGTTGCTGGCTGAGATATTCCTGGATCGATTCGACACCACGCTCCTTGGCTTCGAACACGCTCTCCAGGTGCTCGCGCGAATTGACCAGGCCCTTGCCGCGAATCACGCCGGTGTCATCGATCAACACGACGTACGGCAACTTCGCCACCTGCAAAGTCATGCCGAGCTCGGTCGACACCAGGTACGGAAACATGCCGAGTTCCTGCTCGAGCACGAACCGATGCTGTTGCTGCACGTCGCCGTCGCTCGCCAGCACGATATTCAGCCAGTCGGCCTCGCTGAGCCGGCTGCTTTTCAACACTGGCAGCAGTGTTTTACAGACCGGACAGTCCGGCGACAGGAAAAACAACAAGGTACTTTTCGCGCTGGCACCGCCCAGATGCAGCGGCTGATCATCGAGTGTTTGCAGATCGAATTCGGGCAAGGCCTCACCGACTTTCGGCCCACCGCGCAGCATCAGCGCGCCGGCCGGCGCAATGCGTTCATGTAACACCCCGATTTGCCGAGCCAACGCAACGACCAGCGCGCCGAGCACCAGGACCAGCAGCCACAGGATGACGTTCGAGATGATCAGCGTTTCAGTCATAATCCGGAGTCAGGCTCTTTAGCAGCGGCCCGTTCGCGAGCAGCGTATTCGCACCCGTATATAAGAGTGCCACCGTCAGCACCGCGGCAATAGCCATGAACCAGTCCCACGGCCCCAGATCGCGGGTGGTGGTTGGCATTGCGCAAAACAACGCGGCCGCGATCAGCACCCCATTGCGGACCAGCAGGCCCTCGCTCAACGTCTGGCGCAGCGCCGGTCCGGAACAACCACAATCAATATTGCGCCGACCGCGCGCGAGATTGACGCCGATCGCCAGCGCATAGGCCGCCAACAGCATCGCTGCGATCGTGGCCGCTGCGGCCTGCGTCGCGGGAATCAGCAGACCGCATGCAATGGCCAGCTCGCTACCGACAACCACTGCCGCAGCGGGCGAGACCAGGCCCTGCGGCAGCAAGCGATAATCCGCGAGCTGGCGAGCGAAGCCTGCAAAGTCGCGCAGCTTGTGCAGCGCTGACAGGCCGAACAGCAAGATGAACGACCACCGTAGAATCAGGTTGACCAGCGGGTCCAGTAACAAACCGTCCATTACGCGCTTCCACCATCTGCCACAAACAGCTGACCCGCCGCTTTCTCGTCCGCGTCAGCGTCCAGCGCAACCAGCACCTTGCGATCCTGCGGATCATCAACCATGACGACCTGCACGGCCTGACCCATCGTCGGTTCGGCGCCGACCCAATGTGCCACCACAACCGGCCCGGAGCTAAGCCGGACACTCGCGATGAGCCACGGCAGCGCCTGCTGGAACATCGGTTCGAGACTGGCGTGCAGCCGCGTCCAGCTCAGCAACTCACCACCGTTGTCGATTGTCTTGCGCGTCAACGTGCCGCCAAGGCAGTCAGCGCAAATCTCGCGGTCCGGGTATTGCACCTTGCCGCAATCATCACAGACGAGCAGTTGGAGATTGCCGATCTTGGTCATGAGTCTGCTCGCCTCAGAATCGCCGCCGCGCTACAGAGACAGCGATCGTAATTCACCATGCCATAACCACTCACGATGCCAACACTGGCATCCGGCACCTGCTGACCGAGCACTTGACCAGTGAGCTGCCGGATCGCTTCGACCGTGCCGAGATGTCCGCCGGCAAAGCCGGCCTGCCCGGCGGATAACTGGCCGCCACAGGTGTTCAGCGGCAGGCCGCCACCCGTGCAGGTCAGCTCGGTGTGACGTACGAATTCCGGCCCGGCGCCTTTGTCGCAAAAGCCGAGGTCCTCGAGCTGCTGCAACGCGATCACCGGATAGTCGTCATAGGCCTGCACGAAATTCATGTCCCCGGGACCCAGGCCAGCCGCGGCATAAAGTTCATCGCGGAACATCGCCCAGCCGCCGCGCAGTTGGACAGGATCTTCGGGAAAGGCGTTGTGGCGCTCGTCCACAGCCAGGATCTCAACGAACGGCACGTCAAGCGAACGCGCGCGTTCAACCGACGTCACCAGGAATCCTTCCGCCCCGGCACACGGCAACACGCAATCGAATAAGTGCACCGGCTCCGCAATCGGCCGCGCATCAAGATAGGTCTGCATGTCCAACGGGTCACGCAACAGTGCAACCGGGTTATGGCTGGCATTCTCGCGCTGCGCGATGCAAATGCGGCCGAAGTCCTCCCGAGTCGCACCGAACTCCGCCATGTACGCGCGCGTGATCAGCGCGAACACCACGTTCGGCCCGGCTGCGCCGTAGGGATATACGGCCTGCCTCGAAAACACGCTGAAGTTTTCGATTGCATCGCGGAATCCGCCCTTGCGATTCGTATCACCGGCCACGCAGGCAATCACGCGGGCATCGCCGGCCTGGATTGCACGGGCCGCGCGCCGCAGAGACACCACGGCGGCGGCACCACCCATCGGCACGTGTTCCAGCCAGCGCGTCGTCAGGCCAAAGTGCTCGGTTAGGGACACCGCGCTGTCAGGCGCCAAGGTCATGCTGGATACCGCCAGTCCATCCAGCTCATCCTTTGCGACCCCGGCGCCGGCCAGCAAATCAGCAACACAACGGCCGATGAACCACGCGGCGCCGTGGTCGCTGTAACGCTGGTAGCCGACCGTAGTCGGCGCCAGCAGCGCAACACCTGAGTAATCCTGGCTCAACAGTCCCTGACTCCCGGCAATGGCCGGCCTGACGCTATGAACATGAATAGTAACCGCCTATATTAATGTGCCGATCAAGCGGAGTGACGATCATGGTCAGCTATAGCGCCGGACAGAAATTTGATCTGAGCGAGTTCATACCATTCGACACCGAGGCCAATGGTGCGCTCAGTGTCAGCAACGATCTCGACGCCAGGATTCGGGTCGATTACCAAGGCGAGGGCATCGTCGCCGGCGTTTTCACCCAGCAGACCGGCAGTGCCGAAATCGACTGGCCCGCGACGGAGCATTCGTTCGTGCTCGAGGGCGAAGTCAGCATTTCGTATCACGACAGCGGCGAAACCGTCACGTATGGCGTGGGCGATGGATTCATCATCAAGCAGCACACGCGCGTGACCTGGAACGTTACATCACCGCGCTTCGCCAAGTCGTTCTGCCTGGTAGACGGCGACTAGAGCCGGTCCAGCAGTTCTTCTGCCTGCCGGATCAGCGCATCCTGGTGGGGTTGCAATTCCTGCTGTCCCATGACGCTCAGCAAGGGATCAAATGGATCCTCGACGCCGCTGTCGACGCCGGACAGGGCTTCGATCACGGCCAGCGCGTAGAACGGCACCGTCGGCGCGTTGTAGCCGCCTTCGTGGCACAGCACCAGTCGACCATCACAGACCTCGTCGGCAACGCGCATCATCTTCCGCGTCAGGCTGCGATACTCACCGCCGGTTACCATCATTCTGCCGAGCGGATCGTGCGCGCCAGCATCGAACCCGCTGGGCACGATAATCAGCTCTGGTTTGTAGCGGCGCAGTGCAGGCAGCACGACGCGGTCGAAAGTCGCTTCGTAGGCGCCGTTCCCGGAGCCGGGTGGTAACGGTACATTGATATTGAACCCCTCGCCGGCGCCCTCACCAATCTCGCTCAGATGACCGGAATCCGGCGGGAAGCAGTTGTCCTGGTGCACTGAGATGGTCAGCGCGCGGGGGTCGTCATAAAAACCGGCCTGCGTCCCGTTGCCGTGGTGAACATCCCAATCCACATACGCGATCCGCTCCAGACCTTTCACATCGAGCGCGTGTTTGCCGGCGATCACAGCATTGCCGAACAGGCAGAATCCCATCGCCAGGTCCGGCAGCGCATGATGGCCCGGCGGGCGCACGAGCGCATACGCATTGTCGACGCGGTCACTGAGCACGGCATCCACAGCTTCAATGACACCCCCGGCTGACAACAGCGCAATCTCGTAGCTGCCGCGTCCCATCGGCGTAAAGAAACCGGCGTCCACCCCGAAGGATTCGTTCAGCGACTGAATCTTCTCGATGTGGTCTTTTGTATGAAAGCGCAGCAGTTCTTCCTCGGTCGCCGGCCGCGGTTCGATCGGCACCAGTTTCCCGGTCATGCCCGAGACATCCAGCAGATTCTTGATGCGCCGCTTGGTCTCTGGATTTTCGACGTGTTCGTATGGCTGCACTGGATTACCGAAGGGCATGACACCCGCAAAGTTGCCGGTGTTGTGCCACATGAACAGCTCGTGATGAACGAAACCTGTTTTCATGACGATCTCCTCTCCGCCTGCCGGTAGCGTCGCATGCCCTCTTTCCGGTCTGGCGGCGTTGGACCGGCATCGGGCGCTGGCGCCATATCCGCTGGGTAGCAGGCCAGTTTTTGCTTGCTGGGATCGGTAAGCGGCCGGAATTCGAGCTGCCGTTCATTGGTCTTGCGCGCCGGCACGTACCGACCGTCGGCATCAGCTTCGAGGTCCCACCACCATTTCTTCACCGGGTTGATGCGGCCATTGCCAACCTTGTCATCCAGTTCCGCAATCCACTTGCGCGTGAATGGCAGGTGCATCGCGGTCCACAGGAAGGGTCGCTCGGTCAGCACGCCCTCGAGATTCCACGGACAGGTCTTCATGCAACGCCCGCACATCGAGCCGGCGTTGTTCGTGATCCGATAGCGAGCGCATTTTTCCACGTCCGGCTTCCACATCTCATAGCCGTTGAACATGATCTTGTCGCCGAACGGAATTGCCTGGCACGGGCACTCGCGGGCGCATTTCAGACATTGCTGGCAGAAATCCTGCAGGCCGAAATCGATCGGCTGATCGACGGCCAGGGGCAGGTTGGTCGTGACGATGCCGGACTTGAAGCGTGGCCCGACATACGGATTCAGTACCAGCTCGCCGATGCGCGACAGCTCACCGAGACCGGACTGCAGAATCAACGGGATGTGCAGCACATCCTGCTCGATCACGCTGTGCACCCGGGCCGAATGCCCGCGGCCGCGCAGGAACCCGGCGGTGATGTTACCGACTAACTGCGCCCGTAAGTAGGCACGCATGCTTTGCGCGCCGCTGATCCAGTCGTCGCCGCTCGCGCCTTCCATGGTTTCGTAACCCTGGTCAATCAGCGTGACGATCGCGTAGCGGTGATAGGGCTCGATCGGTTTGCCGTCGATACCGTGCGAATACCACGCGTATTCGGGAATTTCGCAAATGCCGACCATGTCCGCGCCGAGGTAATACAGCATCGCCTTCACCACTTTGCTGTTCGCAGCCGGGTCGTCCAGACCGGGCGCAACTGTGTCGGCCTCGTCACCGAACTGCAGCGGCACGCGCCCGCCGAGCACCGGCAGCAGCGCATGACCGAATGGGGATTTCGCGATCATGCGTTCGTGCAATGCCCAATGCTGCGCCTTGTCGCCGAGATCACCGAGTTCGGCGCGCCAGAACATGTCGTGCCGCTGTGGAATTCGCGGAATATTCGCGGCATCGATCTCGGTCGTTGGTTGCCAGGCGCGCGGGATCTTCTCCATCGGGTAGGGCCCGAGATGAAACGGCCGCCGGCTGAATGGCCGACCCTGGAAGCCCGGCCGCGCGCCGCCCCAACCCAACCAGTTCGCGAGCCCATCGGCAGCATGAATCGCGCCCGGCTCCAGGCAATAGTCAGTCGCCAATTCCAGGTTGGTCGTGACCGCGGCGACGCCATACCCGCGCCCGATAAACGGTGCGGAGACTTCGCCCATCGCGCCGTCAGCCTGGCCGAGTCCGGCGGCAACCATCAGAAGCGGCAGATTCAAATCGGTCGCCGTGATGGTATGCATGCGGCCATTGAAACCCAGCATGCGCAGGTAGTTGCCCATCACCGCCGCGACCTCGGCGACGCGAACGGCTGCCCGATGCGCCTGACTGCCATCCAGCCAGGCTTCATCCGCTGCGTTCTGCTCCGGATCGCGGGTGTACTCGGTCAGGATGACCAGCGCATAGTCATGTCCGGTTTGACTGTCGTCGAGCCAGGCCGCATCCGGGATCCGGCAGATACCGACCAAACTCGCGTCGAGGTAGTAGCAGGCCGCTTTGAGGTGCGCGGCACGCTCCGCCGGGTCACTCGGGATCTCCGCAGGCAGCGATGAAACTTCGCCGTCGCGCATCTCATCCATGCAGTCGATGGACTGGCGAATCGCCGTACACAGCGGGCTGCCATCCGGCGGCAAAGCCAGGGGGCGCACCCAGCGCGTGTCCGGCATCACCGACGTGCGCGCCAGATCTTCCAGCGGAAACGCGCCGAGTTCCGGCGGTCGATGCCGATGTGAAAACAGGCGCAGCACGATAGTGTCAGTCTAGCTTGCTTTCGGCAGGTTCTCCGCGACTCGCGCCAGTGCCGTTTCAAGCTGCCCTAACGCTTCGTCAAACAAGGCATCACTGATTACCAGCGGCGGCAACAACCGCACCACGTTGCCGCGAACGCCGCAGGACAACAGGATCAGTCCGGCCTCGGCGCCGGCGGTAACCAGTGCTTTGGTCAATTCGGGGTCCGGCTGGTCGGCATCACCGTTGCGCACGAATTCCATCGCGATCATTGCGCCTTTGACGCGTACATCACCAATGCAGGGATTGGCGGCCCTGATCCCTTCGACCCACGAAGTGAAGCGTTCACCGATTCGAGCGGCGCGCGCGACCAGGTCATCCTGCTCAATCACATCGAGTACCGCGTGCGCGGCCGCGCAGCCGACGGGTGAGCCGCCGTAGGTCCCGCCCAGGCCGCCGGTCGGCGGCGCGTCCATGATCTCCGCCTTGCCGATCACACCAGATAATGGAAAACCGCCGGCCAGCGCTTTGGCGACCGTGATGATGTCCGGTTCCACACCGGCATGTTCAATCGCAAACAGCTTGCCGGTGCGCGCGAAGCCGGTCTGAATCTCGTCTGCAATCATCACGATGCCATGCTCATCGCAAATCTTGCGCAGTGACTGCAGGAATGAGTTCGATGCCGGATAGAACCCGCCCTCACCCTGAACCGGCTCGATAATGATCGCCGCCACTCGACCGGGTTCAATGTCGGTGCGGAACAATTGTCCCAGCGCCTGCAACGAATCCTGCTCGCTGATGCCGTGATAGGGGATCGGGAACGGGACGTGATACACATCGCCGGGGAACGGCCCGAATCCCGCCTTGTACGGCGCAACTTTGCCGGTCAGCGCCAGCGCCATCATCGTGCGACCGTGGAAACCACCGCCGAAAGCAATCACGCCGGGCCGGCCGGTATGCGCGCGCGCGATCTTCACGGCGTTTTCCACGGCTTCGGCGCCGGTGGTGAGGAACACGGTCTTCTTCGGCGTGTTACCGGGCGCCAGACGGTTCAGGCGATCGGCCAGGCGCACGTAGTTCTCGTACGGCGTTACCTGGAAACAGGGATGCGAGAAGTTCTCCAACTGCGCCCTGACCGCTTCGATCACGCGCGGGTGATTGTGGCCGGTATTCACCACTGCAATACCGGCGGCCAGGTCGATGTAGCGCCGGCCTTCCACGTCCCAGATCTCCGCGCCGTTGGCGCGCGCGGCGAAGATGCCCGGATGCATCGTGCCGATACCACGCGGCACTGCACTGTCGCGCATGGCGCGCAATTCCTGGTTGCTCGTCATTGTTGGTGCCCTCCGGGCTTGTCTGTGTTCGAGACGGGTCCGCGCGCAATGCGAAACGCGGTTTCGACGGTCAGGTCGCACAACGGTCCGAGCCGCGTCGCGAGCTGGGAACTGGCCGGTGCCTGCACGGTAAAGCCTTCGATCATCGCGGCGATGATTTCCGCACGCAGCTGCGCATTATCCGGGTCGAGTGCTGGCACGAGTTCCAGGATGCGTTCCTGCAGCCGGCGCAGTTGGGGCGCGTAGAGCTGCGCCAGCAACTCGCCCGTGTAATCGTCAGCCTCGCTCAACAGCCCCCAGAACTGGATGAAAAAATGTCGCGTTTCGGTGGCACCGACGTCCTCGAAGTTCCAGCGGATAACCGCTTCGAAACGCCCCTCGGCACTGTCCGGCGCCGCGGCCAGCAAGTCATCGTAACGGCGGTTGTAGACTTCGCCGACGTGATCGAGCACCGCGCGGATCAGGTCTTCGCGCCTCTGGAAGTAATACTGCAAATTGCCCAGCCGAATGCCGGCGGCCTCAGCCACGTTGCGCAGGGAAAAATTCGCCGAGTCGCCGGTCTTCAACATGTCGTAGGCAGCCTCGACAATGCGGGCCGCGGTTCGCCGACCGCTGGCGCGCAGCGCATTGCCCTCGCGAATCTGGCCCAGGCCGGCGCTGGCTGTACCTTCGGCTTTTGACATCCCGGCCATGACCCGAATAATATTAGGTCGTAAGACCTAAAACAATGGGCGCCGCCACTGCAGGCGCGAATGGCAAACGGGGGGGAGCTGAATGCCGGTCCGTCAGGACACTGGAAACGCGCGCTGGCGGTGCCTATGCCGCCCAGCCAGCGGCCGGTCGGTCAAACCAGATATGCACCTGGCCGGTGCCGGTCGCGTTTTCATACTCGCTGAAGCGACGGCCCGCAACTTCACAATCACGCCCGCCAATTGCGCCGACCATCATCAGGTAATGCCCGAAAAAGCCCTCCGGGTTGTACTGGTGGTAGTCCTCCATGGCATCGATCACGGCCGCGTGCTGGCCCGCTTCCAGCCAGCCGATACGCCGTTCATCTGCGGCGCGCGCCTCCGGCGTGCGGATGTGAATGGGATCGGAAGCTTCGTGCTTGGGCAACTCGGGCAACGGCCAGAACGTGTGCGACATGCCGCCAGTCCCGAGGATCACGACACGACGGTCGCTGGCGGCGACCGCGCGGCCGATCGACGCACCAACACTGAGGAACTGCCAGTCCACCGCGGTCTGGCAAACGCCGATCGTGATCCAGCGCTCGCCCGGGGCCTGCAGGTAGTGCGCGAGGTTTACGGTCGGGTAATGAATCGGCAGGTAAGGATCATCGATTGCCGTCGTGCGCACGCCGTCTTCGGCGGCGAAGTCCGCGATCATCTGGGCCAATTCCGGATCGCCTGTGAGATCGTACGGCACGGCGCTCATACCGCGCGGCAATTCTTCCGACGTGTATTTGCCCTGGCGTCGTTCATGCAACGTGACGATGAACTCGACCGTGGTAAACCAGTGCGTATCGAGCACGATCACGGTGTCAGGTTTCAGTTCGTCCAGCACTTCGCTGCGCAGACGCTCCAGTCCCGGTACCAGCGTGATTTCCTTGCCGTCGTTGATCGCCAGCCGTTCTTCCAGCGGAAACATGATCGTTGGCGCGTGGGCAATGATGCCCGCTCCGAGTATTTCACCCATCTGCGATCTCCGTTCGAGCCCGTCTATTGTGCAGCCCCGCTTGCATTCTGCGGGCGGGGCGGTAAAAATCGTTTGGACCCAAACCAAATTAGCATGACAGCTCGCGGGGCGCAAACCCGGCAGCCCCGTGCCATTTTCAGCCAGAGGAACAAGCAATGAGCCAGGCAGATTACGCGGACCTGACGTCGCACGACGCCTTCTTGAACGGCGTCCCACATGACACTTTCGAAGCCCTTCGGCGCGACGACCCGATCTCCTGGTGGGACGAGGAAGACGGCCGGGGATTCTGGTCCATCACCCGCTACCAGGACATCTTCAACCTCAACAAGGACTACAAGACGTTCTCATCGGCGCACGGCGTGCGCATGGAGGACATGACCGAGGAGGAAACCGAAGCGCGACGCAGCTTGCTGGAAATGGACCCGCCCGAACATACGCGCCTGCGGGCGCTGATCGGTCGCAGCTTTGGTCCCAAGGTTGTCGCGACTTACGAGGACGCAATTCGCGGTATCGCGGTCGAACTGTTGGATCACGCGGCATCCCATGACGAATTCGATTTCGTGCAGACGATTGCGAGGCCGTTGCCGATGCGCATGGCTGGTCGGCTGCTCGGCGTGCCTGACGAGGATGGCCAGATGCTCGTCGAGCTCGGCGACATGATGATTGCGAACACTGACCCTGATTTCACCGACCATGTCGTCGATCAGGTCGATACCGAGGAGTACCGGATGCTGCCGTTCCGCTCGCCGGCGGCATTGAAGGTCTTCGAATACGCGGAAGAGACTGCCCGGATTCGCCGCGAGCATCCGACCGACGACCTGATCAACCTGCTGCTGTCACCGGATCGCGACGGTGAAGTGCTCACCGACATGGAGTTCAAGAACTTCATGGTGCTGATGGTCTCCGCCGGTAACGATACGACCCGCTATACCATGACCTACGCGATGAAAGAACTCATCGACCGGCCGGACCTGCTCGACGAGCTGCGTCACCTGGACGATGCCGGCTGGAAGATGGCGGTCGAGGAATTCCTGCGCTGGGCGTCCGTCACGATGCACTTCCGCCGCACGGCGATGCGCGATTACGACATCCACGGCAAGACGATCAAGCAGGGCGACAAGATCGTGCTGTGGTTCGTGTCCGGCAATCGCGACGCGGACAAGTTCGAATCGCCATTCGACCTGAACGTCCACCGCGACCCGAATCCGCATATGACTTTCGGCAAGGGCGGCCCGCACGCCTGTCTCGGCATGTGGCTGGCACGCATGGAAGTGAAAGTGCTGCTGCAGGAATTCGTGAAGCGCGCGGCGACGGTCGAGCAGACCGAGCCGCACGCCTACCTGCGCTCGAACTTCATCAGCGGCATCAAGCGCTTGCCGGTGTCGGTCGAATGGCGCTGACGCGTTAAGCTACAACGCCTATGGCATTCCAGGACGTCAACAGTCGGGCAACCCGTTACGCGGCAAAATGGTTCGGCACGGTGGGCGTCCTCGCTTTCATCATCCAGCCGGGCATCGTTCAGGGTTTCGTCGATATCCTCGGGCTGACGGATCGCGAAGCGGGACTGACCGCATCGGCGGAGATGACCGGTGTTGCCATCACCGCGATCCTGGCGGCGGCACTCGCGCATCGCATCAACTGGCAGAGGTCACTCTACGTCTGCCTTATCATTGCAATCATTGGCAATGCGGCCTCGGCGCTGGTCGAAACGCCGGCGCTGATTGCAACAACCCGATTCATCGCAGGCATCGGTCACGGCGGGATTATCTCGCTGAGTTTTGGCGCGATTGGACTTACACGCGAGCCCGACCGAAACTTCGCGCTGTACCTGACCTGGCTGTTGAGTTACGGCGCGGCGGGTCTGCTGCTCCTACCCACGGCGTTCGACACCATCGGCCTCAGCGGCGTGTTCTGGTTCTTCACGATCGTCTGTGTGCTGTCATTGCGCGCCGTGAAATACATCCCGCATTCGGCCGACAGCCGCGCCGAGATCGAACCGACCGCGCTGGAAATGCCGCTGGCGATGAAAGGCGTCACGCTGATCGGCGTGCTGGCGTACAACGTCGGCATCGGGATTGCCTGGGCATATCTGTTCCTGATTGGTATCGCCGGCGGTCTGGAGGAACAGCCGATCGCGAACGCGTTGACGGTGTCGCAGATCGCCGGCATTGGCGGCGCGCTGGTGGCAGTCTTCCTTGCTGCACGACTTGGCCGAATGATCCCGTTGTCGTTCGGCATCCTGGCGGGCGCCGGCAGCTTGCTTTTGCTGCTGGGTGAATTTGATATGGCGACCTACGCGGTCGCCGTAATCGTGTTCAACATGCTGTGGAACATGACCCTGCCCTATATTCTCGCGGCCGCGGCCAGTTTCGACCGCAAGGGCCTGATGACGCTGTACGCGATTGCCATGCAGATGATCGGTCTCGGCATCGCGCCGGGCCTGGCGGCGCTGACACTCGACGACAGCAGCGGCTACGGCCCGATGATCAAGGGTAGTATCTACTGTCTGTTGCTGAGCTTCGTGCTTATCATCTTCGTCACGAATCAGCACCGGCGACGCCACCTGGCATTAGAGGTCGCCACCTGACCAGAACCGGAGAATCACAATGAACAAGGCCAAAGACTTCAACCGCGTGCGGGTACTGTTCGGCGATCATCTGAACCTCGCGCGGGGCAAGTACCTGCCGTTCGAAGCCGCGCGCGCGGGCGTGTCGCGGCATTGCGTTGGCCTGTTCGCACTCGGCTACGACCGGGACATGACGCCGGCCCCGGGCACCCGGATGCTCGAAGGCTTGCCGGATCTCGAGGCACGCTACGACCTGGGCACATTGCGGCCAGGCTGGGAACACGAAACCGGTGTCGTGGTGGCCGATCTCTATCTTGACGACGAACCGCTGTCCGTTTGCCCGCGCGCGGCGCTGCGCCGCGCGGTGGAAGCCTGGCAGGCGCAGGATCTGGAACCGCAACTCGGCATCGAGTTCGAAGGTTACATTTTTCAACGCGACGAGCACGGCAAATGGGTGCCCTACGACACGCCGGGCGCGTATGTCTATGGCACCGGCGCATCGGTCGACCCGGCCGGGCTCGTGGATATCGTCTGGCAGCAGTCCGAGGCCTGCGGGTTTCCGCTGGAATTCATTACGTCGGAATACGACTGGCCGCAGTTCGAATTCACGTTGCGATATGACGACGCACTGAAAGCCGTCGACGACGCTTTTCTGTTCAAGATCATGGCGCGGGAAATCCTGATCAAGCACGGTTACCTGCTGACTTACATGCCCAAACCACTGGTCGGTAAGGGCGGCAACGGCCTGCATTTCAATTTGAGCCTGAGCACCAAGGATGGCGGCAACGCGATCAACGACCCGAAAGCGGAAGACGGTCTCAGCGAACTCGCGAAGCAGTGCATTGCCGGTCTAATGGCCCACCAGGAGGGCATGACCGCGCTGGTCGCGCCCACGGTGAATTCCTATCGGCGCCTGCGTCCCGCCAGCCTGGCAGGCTACTGGATCAACTGGGGTTATGACCACCGCGGCGTCGCGGTGCGTGTACCGGCCGAGCGCGGCAAGGGCGCGCGCATCGAACATCGCGTTGCCGATGGGGCGGCGAATCCCTACATCGCGGCAGCTGCAGTGCTGCAGTCCGCGCACCTGGGCACGATCGAAAAACCCGCTTTGCAGCCGGCCGAGACCGGTGACTGCCTGGAGAACGTCGACACCGATCGGCATATTCCGGAAAACCTCGGCGAAGCGCTGGCCGCAATGGAAAACGACAAGGCCCTGGCCGAAGCCCTGGGCGGCGAAATCGTTGCCCACTTCGCCGTGGTCAAGGGCGCCGAGTGGCAGCGTTTCCTGGATCACACCACCGATTGGGAAATGACTGAATATCTGCCATTCCTGTAACAACAACCTGCCAAAAACTGAACGGACATGAGCAAAAAAGGTAACCGCGTCGACGTCGACGGCGTTTCCGTATCGACGGACCACTACATTGGGGGCGAACGCGTGGCGTCGCCCACCACATTTGAAGATCGCTCGCCGCTGGACTGGAACTGGAAGCTCGCCGACATCGCGCGCGGCGACGCCAACACGGCGGACCAGGCGGTAGCAGCCGCGGCGGATGCCTTCCCGGCCTGGGCCGCGCTGAGCGCGGCCGCGCGCGCGGAGTATTTGACCCGGCTGGCCGAACTGATCGAGGCCAACAACGACGAACTGGCCAAGGTCGAGTGCCTGGATATGGCCATGCTCGAAGAGAGTCTGCGGCTGCGCGTAATTTCGCGCGGCGCGCGCAACTTCCGTGCGTATGGCGAACTGGCCGCAGCCTACGAAGAGCGCGCCTGGGAGTCGAACAATACGCGCAATACGGTCATGCGCATGCCGGCCGGACCCGCCGTGATCATCACACCGTGGAACGCGCCGTTCATGCTGTCGACCTGGAAGTGTGCGCCCGCGCTGGCAGCCGGCAACACGGTGATTCTGAAGCCGGCGGAATGGTCGCCGCTGTCCTGCTCGTTGCTCGCTGACCTGATCGACGCAGCGGGTTTCCCGCCCGGCGTGTTCAATATCGTGCAGGGCTACGGCGAGGATCTCGGCGCAGCCCTGGTTGCGGATGCACGCGTACGGCGCATTTCGTTTACCGGTTCACCGGAAACCGCAAAACATATCGGCGTGTCGGCGGCGAAAAACATTGTGCCGTTCACTGCCGAACTCGGCGGCAAGGGGCCGCTGCTGGTCTTCGACGATGCCGACCTGGATGCGGCCGCGAAAAAGGCCGCGGCGCAGTTCGATGATTCGGGCCAGGTCTGCCTGGCCGGCACCCGCCTGCTCGTGCAAAACAGCATCGAAGACGAGTTCCTCGAGAAGTTTCACGCCTACACCGACCAACACGTGCTCGGCGACAGCCGCGATTCGGCGACGACCATCTCACCGGTAATTCATCCGGATCACCTCGCGCGCATTGCCGGTTTCGTCGAGCGGGCGCGGGCGGCGGGTGATGAAATCGTCTGCGGCGGCCGCGTGTATAAGGAAGGCGGCCTGTGGTATGAGCCAACGTTGATCCAACCGCAGTCGAACGAATCGGAAGTGGTGCAAAACGAGGTCTTCGGCCCGGTACTGACGTTTCAAACGTTCGATGACGAGGCCGAGGCGGTTGCCCTCGCGAACAGCACGCCGTACGGCCTGTCCGGCATCGTTTACACCTCGAGTGCAGAACGTGCCGAAAGCGTTGGTCGCGCGATTCGCGCCGGTACCGTGTGGGTCAACTGCTTCCTGGTCCGCGACCTCACCGCGCCGTTCGGTGGTTTCGGGATCAGCGGCATCGGTCGCGAAGGCGGCGATTTCGCGCTGGACTTCCACAGTGAACTGAAGACGCTGCAGATCCTGGAAGACTCCACCGGCTGATGAACGGTGGCCGCAAGATTTGCGTCGGCCTGCTGGACACCATCCCGCAGGAGTTTTACCTGTCGGGTGAAGATACCGATCCGCAGAAGTTCATCACCATGTTCGAGAGCGCGGGACTCGACTTCGAATACCGGACCTACCTGGTCGCGGAAGGCGAAATACCGGACGCACTCGACGAATGCGACGCTTACCTGATCACCGGCAGTCCCTGCAGCGTTTACGAGGACCTGCCATGGATCCGGGTGCTCGAGGACTTTATCCGCACCGCCTTTGCCGCGCGGAAGCCGCAGGTCGGCGTGTGTTTCGGCCATCAGCTCGTGGCGCAGGCACTCGGCGGTCATGTACACAAAGCCAGGACGGGCTGGCTGCTGGGTCGCTACCATTTGCTGGTCAACGTCGAACGGCCGTGGATGTCGCCGACCCAGGACGAATACACCCTGCATTACATCAACCAGGACCAGGTGCTGGAGTTACCGCCCGGTGTGGAATTGCTCGGCGAATCGGCGCGCTGTCCGAATGCAATGTACACCGTGGACGGCGTCTTGCTGTGCATCCAGCCCCACCCCGAGCAATCGAAGAAGTCGATGCAGGTATTTACGGAGTATTTGCTGGAGAAGGGCGCGATCTCTACCGAGGAATACGACACCGCCCATGCTACGTTTGCCGAGGGGCAACCGGATTCGATCGTCGTGGCCCGCTGGCTCGGGCAATTTATCGACACGGCGGTGCATGCCAAGACACGCTGGTCGCTAGATAGAGGAATGCGCTAATGCCAACACCCAAGTTGCTGATGATCCTCAGCGAAAACTGGACCATTCTCGATCCGTTGGACCTGCGCGAGCTGGTCGATTGGGCGGTGACCGCCGAGAGCGCCGGGATCGACGGCATCATGATCAGCGAGCACATCGTCCTCGGCCCGTCAGCCATTGCCAGCGGTCCGATGGCCAATCCGCGGGACTACGCACTGCCCGGCAACCAGGAACCGGACACGCCCTGGCCCAGCTCGATGGTGTTGCTCAGCGCGATTGCCGGCCGCACCACGAAACTGCGCCTGTTCGCCGGCGCGATCATCGCGCCCTTGAGGCATCCTCTGCAGCTCGCGCGCGACCTGGGCACGCTGGACATCCTGTCCGGCGGTCGACTGATCGTGCAGCCGACCGTGAGCTGGCATCGCGATGAGTACGAGGCACTCGGTATACCGTTCCGCCAACGCGGCAAGATCCTGGACGAGCAGCTTGCCGCGCTGTCTGCCGTCTGGGCGCACTCGCCGGCCTCGTTCGACGGCGAGCATTTCAGCTTCAGCGATATCTACCTGGAACCGAAGGCCTCACGTTCCAGCGGCCCGACGCTGTGGTTTGGCGGCGAAACACTGCACAAACCGTTGCTGCACCGCCTGGTGAAATATGGCCGCGGTTTTCACCCGTTGGGCCGGCCATCGGATGAAGACATCGCGCGACTCGCGGCGGCCATGAATGATGCAGGCCGCAGCCTGTCTGATCTCGAAATGATCGGCGGCACGCGCGGGCTGTTCCCGGACGATGACAGCCCGGCACCGCTGGCCGAATCCATGGCATCGATTCCGGAACAGATGGCGCGCGGCTTCACGACCTTCTGCATCAAACCGAACCAGTTCATCGACGACAAGGCAGATATCGCCGACTTCTGCCGCGAAGCACAGGCGATTGCGCAGAGCTACGCTACCTGAGTCATCCACGGGGGGTCGAACCGCGGTTTTTCCGACTCGGTGAATGGCCCCGTGACCGGGGGTCTGTCATCGGAAGTAAAGCGCAGCGAAGCGAGCCATGACGATGACAGACCCCCGGTCACGGGGCCGGCGTTACTGTGTGCTCCGCAGGACCTCGACCACTTGGTCGCGATTCGGCTGCCGGAGCATTTCGTACAAGGCCGGCGCGGCATGGAAGGAATCGGTAACCACGATGCCGTCCTGGTAGACGGCATCCTGCAACGCACCGGTAATCGCATGCAGCGGCGCACCGGCGCTCTCGCCCATACCCTTGGCGCCGTTGTAGGTGAACGGTGACGGCGATTCGACATTCGCGTGCCGAATTTCCGGGATGTTCACGGCCGTAATCGGGCAATAGTCGCTGAAAGTGGACGTCAGCAGGTTGCCATCGATGTCGTAGTCAAAGTGCTCCATCAAAGACGCGCCGATGCCGTGCGCGGTCCCGCCATGCGCCTGCCCTTCGGCAATGTCCGGATATAGCACGGTGCCACAGTCGTCCACGGCAGCATACGCGAGGATCTTCGGCCGACAGGTTTCCTGGTCGACTTCCAGCACAACTATGTGCAACAGCGCCGCATAGGTCAGGCACAGATTACCGAACTTGCGCTCCAGGTCCGGTACCTGGAATGGCGGCCGGTACACATGCCGCACGTTCAGCGTCACTTCCCTGAGTGACTCATCGAGCGCTGCATTGTTGTTGTTGACCAGGTTACTCAGGCCCCAGTAATTGATGCCGCGTGATGTGCCCTTGACCCGTAGCTCCGGGCCCTCGTCACCGATGCCGAATTCGAGATCTTCCTCGGCTGCCTCCAGCACGAAAGCGGCAAGCTGGCGCATCTCGCGCTTGAGTTTCTGGCACGCGCCGTGAACCGCTGTCAGGCCCGTGACTGCGAACTGGCTCGCGTAGGTGCCGGAATGCCCGACGAAGGTATTCCAGGCCGTATCGAAACAGGGACGGACGTGCACCATGCCGGAATCGATCTGCAGTTCCTTTGCAACAACATCAGCGGCCGCAGTTTCGTGACTCTGCCCCGACGGGCCGGTGCCAAGACACACGACCACATTACCGTCAAAATCCAGCCGCAGCGCGCAAACTTCCGCATTGCCCGAGAACGGCAGGTAGGGATTGATAATCTGCGCCTGGCCGAAATTGTTCGTACCGGAATCGATCGTTGCGCCGATGCCAATGCCAACTCGCCGGCCCTCTTTCCTGGCATCGGCTTGCAGCTGCTGCCACTTGTCCCAGTCGATCAGCTCTTTGGCCTTTTGCAACATGGCCGGGTAGTTGCCCGAGTCATAGACACAGCCGTTCGGTGTTTCGTACGGGAACTCTTCGATGTAGTTCTTCAGGCGCATCTCGTCGAGCGGAATGCCCAGCGTATGCGCGCAGATATCCACCACGCGCTCCATGAACCAGATGTGTTGCATCCGGGAATAGCCGCGGTTCGGTACCACCGGGCACTTGTTCGTCACCGCTTGTTCGAAATCGATGTGGATGTTGCGCAATTTGTAGGTTGCCGGCAGCACCTGCGCCCAGATGATGCAGCCGAGCGGCTCGTAACGCGTATACGCGCCGCAGTCGTCCAGGTGGTGTGAACGTATGGCGGTGATCTCACCGTCGCTCTTGAGCGCGACTTCGGTATTCAGGAAGGTGCGCTCGTTGCCATGGCCACTGGCCAGCATGTGCTCCGTGCGTGTCTCGGACCATTTCACGCGGCGACCGCCGGCCTTGCGCGAGCCCAGCGCCGCGATGGCCATGTACAGATAGTTCCAGATCTTGTTGCCGAAGCTGCCGCCGATATCGAAGGTACGCACCCGCAGCTGTTCCATCGGCACGCGCAGCGCGGGTGCCAGCAATTGCTGCGCAAAACCGGGGAAAGAATTGTTGCAAATGAAATCGATCGTGCCCTGCCGCGTCCACTCGGCCACGACCGCGTTGGTTTCCAGCGGCGTACTCGAGAAGCGGTGGAAATGCAGCCGGTCGATGCGCACAACATGGTCCGCATCGGCGAACGCCTGCTCCACATCGCCATAGTCGAACTCACCCTGCCACACGTGATTGGTGCCGGCGGTGTCGTGCAGCACGATGTCGTCAAGCAACGCGGTTTCGACATCCATCACCGCGTCGAGCGGTTCGTAGTCGACCTCGATCAGCGCGCCGCCGTCCATCGCCAAGGCCGGCGTCTCCGCAATCACGGCAGCCACCGGTTCACCCTGGTACCGCACGCGGTCGGTCGCAAGTGGATAATCCTGGATCTCCGCGGCCGGCGGCGGGGCAATCTGCATGTAGGGCTCGCAGGCATCTGCGACTTCGCGCCCGGTCAGCGTGCAGACCACGCCGGGCAGGGCGTCTGCGGCGCTGGTATCCACCGAGTGAACCCGCGCATGCGCATAGGGTGAGCGCAGCACGTACAGGTGCAGCAGGCCCGGCTCGGTAATGTCGTCCGTGAACAGACCGGCGCCGCGTATCAGCCGTTCGTCTTCTTTTCTGCGTAACATCAGCGATTCCGCGTCGTGGTCAAATTATACTGTGACCCTGATGCAACTGGTGCTTTATCACAGCGTGGAATCCACCTGCGCCCAGAAGGTGCGGCTGGTGATGGCCG
The DNA here is from genome assembly GCA_030066665.1 of Gammaproteobacteria bacterium. Classification (GTDB taxonomy): domain Bacteria; phylum Pseudomonadota; class Gammaproteobacteria; order Steroidobacterales; genus J054. The sequence goes on along the minus strand of JASJBD010000014.1, from coordinate 24,592 downwards.
AGAAGGGCCTGGAGTGGGAAGAGAACCGACTGAACCTGCGCAAGGGCGAGCAGTTCAGCCCCGACTATCTGAAGCTCAATCCCAAGGCGGTGGTACCCACGCTGGTACACGGCGACACCGTCGTGCGGGAATCCAGCATCATCAATGAATACCTGGAAGACTGTTTCCCGGAACCGGCACTGCGGCCGTTTGCACCCGGGGAACGCGCGCAAATGCGCCTGTTGATCAAGACGATTGATGACGAGGTACACGGCGCGATCGGCGTATTGAGCTACGCCATTTTCCTGCGGCACCAGATGAACGAACGGCTGTCTCCGGCGGAACTCGCAGAGCACTTTCAAAAAGTCGCAGACCCGGCGCGCCGCGAACGGCAGCAGAAAACCCACGAAAAAGGCCTGCAATCGCCGGCTGCGGGGCTGGCGATTCAGACCTTGCGGCGTTTCGTATCACAGCTCGCCGAATCGCTCGCCGGGCGGGACTGGCTGGCGAGCGAGAAATACACGCTCGCAGATGCGGCCGCGTTGCCGTATATGTTCCGTGCGCGGGCGCTGCACCTGACGCCGCTGTGGGACGATCAGCCAGAACTTGCTGCGTGGCTCGAGCGCGGGTTGGCACACGCGGAAGTTTTACCGCTGGAAGACGTCTGGGGCTCAGCGTCCTTTCATGCCATGGTCGCCCGGCACGCGGACGCCGCCGATCACGACATTCAGCAACGGATCCAGCTCACTGCGGCACCTTGAACCCGCCGGTGGCGCAGTCCCGTTCCTGCGCGGGTCCCTCGGTACAGCACATTGTCTCTATCATACTGCCCGGCGTGTCGCATTGCGGCTCGCGCAGCTCGGCCGAAGCCGGCACCTTGAACCCGGCGTGCCTGCAATCGGCTTCCTGGTCCATCCCCTTCGACTGACAGCACAGTTGTTCGAGAACCCCCCCCGGAGCGTCGCAATTCGGTTCCGGTAACTCTGTTGTCGCTGCCGCAGGCTGCGCTTCTGGCTGTGAAGTCGCTGCAACAGGCAGCGTGAAGCCTCTCCCGTAGCAAACGTCTTCCCTCGATTTCCTGCAACAGTTGGTCTCTTCTGATGAACGGGGATCCTCGCAATTCGGGGTGCGCCGGTTTGCGACGGCTTCTGCCTGTTGCGCGGCCGTCGGTTGCTTCAAGCCAGCTTGTCGACAGCGTGATGGATCATTGCAACACATCAAATCCCACGGCGAATCCATGGCTGAACAATCGGGCGTGCGTAATTCATCCTCGGGCACGCCGGCGTAACCGGTTCGTTTCTTTACTTGTTCGTCGTACTTTTTCTGCTGCGCCTGTTTTGCTTGCTCGTCGGTTGGTTGCTCAAACCCATAACGACCACAAATCGAGGGACGCTCGCAACAGGCCTTCTCCGTGTTACTTGCAGGCTGTTCACAATTTGGCGGAACGCGTTCCACCCGTTCATGGCGCCCCGCCTTGGCCGGCATCGCCACCGCGATCACACAAAGGCACACGAGTAGCGTCAACGTCAGTCGCGTGATTAAGGTTTTCATGACAGCCTCCCCAGAGAATCAGAGTTTGCCGAGCGCCTGCAGTACCTTTTCCGGTGTAATCGGCAGTTCGCGGACTCGTGCGCCGCAGGCGTTGTAGATTGCGTTCGCGATCGCCGGCGCCGGTACCACGATGCAGGTTTCGGACAGAGACTTGGCGCCAAAGGGCCCGGTCGGATCCATGGATTCGATGAAGATACTTTCGATGGCCGGCGGCATTTCGACAGCCGTCGGGATCTTGTAGTCGAGAAAATCGCCGGTCAGGCAGGAACCGGAGTCTGCATCGAACTGTATTTCCTCCATCAGCGCATACCCGATGCCCTGCTGGAAACCACCCTCGACCTGACCTTCCGCCGCGTTCGGATTGATTACCCGGCCGATATCGTGCGTATAGACCACGCGCGTGACTTCGACTTCGCCCGTGTCGGTATCGACCTCGACTTCCACAAAACCGGCCGCCACCGGGCTGGGGTTGCCCGGCGGCGCCATGCTGGAAAGACCAATAATCGTGCCTTTTTCCTCCAGCGTGGTTGGCGCTGGACCGTCCGCGGTGAACTGTACGAACGGCGAATCCGCGCGGGCCGCGACTTCCGCGATACTCAGCGAGCGATCCGGCGCACCGGCGACTGACACCCGGCCGTCCGCCAGCTCGAGATCTTCAGTACTCGCTTCCAGCATGATGCCGGCCACCTCGAGCACGCGCTCGCGGGCCGCGGAGGCCGCGGCTTTCACCGCGTTGCCGGCACTGTAAGTCACGCGGCTCGCATGCGTCGGCGCATCGAACGGCACGTTGGTGGTATCGACAGCCGTCGTCATTCGAATCTGGTCCATGCTTAAGCCCAGCTCCTCGGCGGCAATCTGCAGCAGGATCGTGATCTGCCCGGAACCGATATCCATCGCCGCCGTCGACAGGTCTGCCGTGCCATCGGGATTCAGCTTGATAATCGCGCCGGAATGCTCGTAGATATCGGGAAAGCCCACGCAGCCGCTGACCCACAGTGGGGCCATCGCAATCCCTAAGCCGCGTTTTTTCGTGCCTGCGCCGCTGTTCGCCGGCTGTCGTTCCGCCCAGCCGAATGCCTCTACGCCGCGATCAAGAACCGCTTCGAGCTCGTAAGAATCCAGCGTCACGCCGGGCAGCATCGGGTGCGGGTCGCCCTTGCGCGACGTGTTCTGCTTGCGGAATTCGATCGGGTCGAAACCCAGCGCCTCGCAGACTTCGTCATGCTGCGATTCGATCGCAAAGTAGGCCTGCGGTCCGCCGTACCCGCGGTAGCCGCCGCCCACCATGTTGTTGGTGTAGACCGAATAGCCTTCCCAGACGAAATTCGGCACGCGGTACCCGGATGTCAGGAAGAACCCGTGGACATTGATGACTTCGGCGCCGTGGGTCGCATGCGCGCCGGCATCCAGGATGCTTTTCGTGTGTCGCGCGACGACTCGTCCATCGTTGGTGACACCGGTCTTCAGGTAGACCTTGATGGGATTGCGCGTCGTGGTAATGAAATCCTCGTAGCGCGTCTGCTCGATGCGCACCGGCCGTCCGGACTGTCGGCTCAATAACACCGCGATCGGTTCAATGTAACCAATGTCGAGCTTGCCACCGAAACCACCGCCAATGTATGGCGGTTTGATCACGCGAATCCGGCTCGGCGGAATCTCCAGCGCAAAGCTCAGTTTCTCACGCAACCCGAACAGGTGCTGCATCGATGAATTGATGGTGATGTCGCCCTGCGCGTCCCACTCGGCCACGCAGACCCGCGGCTCCAGGTAGCAGGTGTGCACGCGCTGCGTGGAGTAGACGCCCTCAAAAATGTGATCCGCCTGCGCGAATCCGGCGTCAATATCGCCCGCGCCCAGACGCGGCGCGACCGCGATATTGTTTTTTGCGCCTTCGTGTAATTGCGGCGCGCCGTCCTGCATCGCCTCTTCCGGGTCGAACACGGCCGGCAGCTCTTCATAGTCGATTTCGATCAGCGCCAGCGCCTGCTCGGCGATATCGGCCGACGTTGCGGCCACCGCCGCGACCGGCTGCCCGGCGTAGCGCACCGTGTCGCTCAGGATCAGCATGTCCTGCGGCATCGATTTGGTATCGGTCGGCACGAAGTACACCGTCGTGTACTTGCGTTGCGGCACGTCCTGATGGGTCAGGATCGCCTTCACGCCCGGCACTGCCAGCGCGGCGCGCGTGTCGATCGACCGGATGCGCGCGTGCGGATACGGGCTGCGCAGGATCTTCCCGTGCAACATCCCGGGCATCGTGAAATTGACCGGGAAGGCCTTGCCACCGGTGACTTTGTCGAGAGCATCCGGCCGCGGGACGCTTTTGCCGACCACGCTCATGGGCTGATCCTCGTCGTCTGCAGCGAAGCTGCTTGGGGTAGCATAGCCCTACCGGCTGGCCGACAGAAGGGTTTCAGGAGGATCATCGGTTTGTTCGTACGCGATCTCAGTGAGTTGGAGATCAAGCAATATCACGACGAGGGCGTCGCGTTCCTGCCGGCGTTCGCCGATGCGGGGACCGTGGCGATTCTGCGCGAAGCCGCCGAACGCCGGGCCGCGGCACCGAGTCCTGACTGCGATGAACTGAGCACTGTCGGTCGGTTGCTGTCCGATCAATTCCTGTATCGCGATATGGACGAGTTTCGCGAGTACATTTTTAATACGGGCATCGCCGAGAACGTGGCGCACGCGATGGGGTCACGGCAAGTGCGTGCCTATTTCGATCACCTGTTCGTGTGCGCGCCGCAGACACCGGTCGACTACTACTGGCACCAGGACATCCCGTACTGGCCCGTGGAAGGCCGGCAGGTATGCTCCATCTGGCTGAGCCTCACGGACTGCACGCCGGAGAGCAGCGCGCTGCAGTTCGTTCGAGGTAACGAGCACCAGGACCAGCTCTATGCGCAGATCCCGTTCGGTGACGGCGGCACAGCCGACCGTACTGTGTTCGCGGCTGAAGATCGTCCGGTACCGCCGGACTTTCACATGGAGCCGGACAAATATGAAATCCTGGCGTGGGATTACCGGGCTGGCGATGCCGTGCTGTTCAATGCGCGCATCATGCACAGTTCCGGCGGCAACAGCTCGACGGATGTAAACCGGATTGCCTATTCGACACGCTGGGTCGGCGACGATGCCTGCTTCAAGGCCAAGCCCGGCTGGCAGGACCCATTACTGCTGCCGTACGAGGATGAACACCTGCGCGACGGCGACCCGCTGGTCAGTCGCAAATTCCCGGTCGCCTGGCCCGCCCGCGATTCCTCGTAGCGGCGTTAGCCGCGGCGAGTTCGTAGGGTTTGCCCGGTGAGCAGATGGACTCATCGGAAGTAAAGCGCAGCGCAGCGAGCCATGGAGATGAGTCCATCTGCTCACCGGGCAACACCGTCGGAATCGCGGCTAACGCTGCTACTGCGAGTCTTCGCCGTCGAGCGTGCTCTTGTAGTGCTTGGCGCCTTCGCCACCGGCCGCGCGCTGACCGCGGAATTCCCAATCACCGCCCATTGCGGTCGACACCACTTCTTCGGAGCTCGTCGGTTGCGCGCCCACGTCGTCGCGAATGGGCACCGGGCCGTGCACGATCCTGTTCTCCAGCCGGCCGAGGCCTTCGACCTCGACCGCAACCACGTCGCCCGGCTTCACCGGCCGACTGTTCGCGGGCGTACCCGACAACAACAGGTCGCCCGGCTCCAGTGTGATATTGCGCGCGATATCCGCCACCAGGTAGTGCATGTCCCACTCCATCTCGGCGGTGTTACCGTCCTGCGCGACTTCGCCGTTCACATAAGTGCGAATCGACTTATTGTGGAAGTCCCAGTCGGTCACCAGGCCAGGTCCGACCGGACATAGCGTGTCGGAGCCTTTCACGCGCAACATGGAGCCCGCATCGGTATCACGAAAATCGTGCAGGCCGTAGTCGTTCGCCACCGTATATCCCGCGATGTAATCACCCGCTTCTGCCGGCGACACATTGCGACACATGCGGCCGATCACGATGGCGATTTCACCCTCGTAGTTCAGCCACTGACAACGCTCCGGCCGGACCACATCGGCACCGTGACCGTTCAGCGCGGTAATCGGCTTGTGAAAATACGTGGGCGCCGGCGGCAGCTTCGTCATGAACTCATCCACGCGGCTCTTGTAGTTGAGATGCACGCAAACAATCTTGCGCGGTTCGGTCGGCGCCAGGTGCACCGCGTCGGCGACGGCGACGGATCGACCGTCACGGGACTCGAGCCGATCGCCGTTGCGTTCGACCATTACGGGATAGCCATCCAGCAGGATGCGTCTGTATTCAGCCATGGTATGGTTTGATTTCGTTGGGGCCCAAACGATATTATCCGGGATGCAACCAGAACGATCAAATCTTCGGGGGAAACCGTGCAACAGGGCTTTTTCTTTCCACGCACGCCAAGCGGGCAGGCATCGATCGTGCCGCCGCCACCGTGGTATTACTCCGGCGACCTGCTGATCCTGGAATACCGCACCGATCCGGCCGCGATTGCCGGCCTGCTGCCGGAGGGCATCGAGCTGGCGGACGACGATCCCGGCGCGGTGGCCGCAATCTGGGCCGACTGGCAAAGCTGCGGCGGCAGTTTCGAAGAGCTGCTGGATCCGATTCGCGCGCAGTACAAGGAAGTATTTTTCGTCGTGCGCTGCAAATATCGCGGCGTACATTATTCGCGCTGCGTGTACATCTGGGTGGACAAGGATTTCGCGCTGGTGCGCGGTTATCACCAGGGCTATCCGAAAAAGCTCGGCTCGATTCACCTGACGCGACATTTCCCGGTGGGCCGCGCCGCGCCGCGGCTGGAGGCTGGCGGCAAATTCGGCGCAACGTTATCCGCGGGCGACCGGCGCCTCGCGAATGCGGTATTCGAAATCACCGGTCCCAGTGACGATGCCGGGTTCGTGAATGCGCATCCGATGCTGCACAACCGCTGGGTACCGCGCATCGAGTCCGACGGGGAAGAATCACTCAGCGAAGTTGTTACGATGTCCGGCGTCGACGCTGATATCGGGCTCACCTTCAAGGGCGATTTCTCACTGGAACTGCTCGAATCGCCGACCGAGGAGCTGGTGCGAATCGCGCCACAAGAAAACATCTGCGGTTACTGGCGCCAGGTGGGCGTTTCCTGGGCCGGTGGCGAAACCCTGAGCCGGCAATCGCTGGACAACATCGAGTGAACGCCGCCCGCGCCCGGAAACAGCGTCTGCCAGCGTTGACACGGACGGAAGTCGCGGCCCGCGATCGTCTCGGCGAACTCGACATCGACCTGCCGTCGACCACGGCCGTTTCGAATATCTTTCGCGCCGCCAATGCCGCAAGGAATTATTTGGAACGCAAGGTATTGCGAGACTATGAACTCAGTTTTTCCGGCTTCACGGTGCTGTGGGTTTTGTGGATCGACGGCCCACAGGAAACCCGCCGGCTCGCTGAGGAAGCCGGCATCACCAAGGGCACGCTGACGGGTGTATTGAAAACGCTGGAGGGCCTGGAACTCGTGCGCCGGACAACGCCGGACGAGGATCGTCGGCTCACCATTGTGCACCTGACCACTCGCGGCAAGCGGCGCATGCAGCAGGTTTTCCCGAAGTTCAACCAGGCCGAGGCACAGATCACGGCCGGACTGAACAACCGCGAATGGGCCGGCCTGGTCACTGGCTTGCGCGGCGTGCTCGCACAAATTCAGGCGCTGGAAGACGACTGAGCCCTACCCTTCGTCTCGTTCCTTGAGCTTTTTGTAGATTCTCTGGAATTCGCGGCTGTATGCCTGATGCGCGGCATTGACGTCATCAGGAGACAGGTTCTCTTGCTGGTAGTCTGTTATCGCCATCTCTTGCAGGGCTTCCGCGAGCGCATCCCACAGATCGAAGGCATGTTGCGATTGGCGCCCGAGTCTATCGACCAGCTCACGACCCTGCGGCGTCCGGCTGAGATTGGTCACGTCGCCGGTAATCAACCGGGCGGCCCGCAACCAACCCAGGCTGTCGGTCAATTCTGCGTGTGTCGGTATGGCTTTGTTCAGACCGTCAGCACGGCCGAGTAACTGCGACAGGTCGCCACCTCTCGTCGGCACTGCCAGTAAAATCCAGGCTCGGGTCTTCGCCGGTGTCATCGCTGAATTATCCGTCGTGATCAGTCGAAACCATGCGTGAAGTCGTGGAGACGATTATCGTCGCGGTCATACTCCGCGAACAGAATGATGTCCCGGTAATCCTTGGCTGCCTCGGCTACATTGTGCTTGAGCTTGTCGATTGAGCCTGCCGACAAATGCAAAATACAGCGGCACACCCGCTGCGGCTCCGGCCCATGATAACCGGCCAGCAATTTCACCACCCCGTTCACACTGTCGCGCCCGAAGTCGGCGGCGATACGGACCAGGATGTCGTCAGGCAAGGACACGTCAGTCTTCCATAAACCCGATGTCCCGGAACTTGCGTTCGATGAAATCCATGAATTCCTCCTGACCCGAGAGCAGCGCCGATACGCGGATCTTCATCCCGTCCCCGGTCTTGAAGATATGCCACTGGTTCATCTGCGAGTAGTCATATTCCACCAGCTCGGCCCATGCGAGGCTGCGTTCCGTCCCGCGCCAGATCGACTTGTCGTACAGGCGATTTTCGTCGTAGCGAACCTGGCGCGAGAAGGTTTCCAGCAAAAGGTAGATGCCACCAATCGAGAAGAACGCAAACAGGCTATAGGCCCAGATCCTGTCGCTGTCCTTGGCAAAAGTCGCGCCATAGGCAATCACCGCGGCCAAGGCCAGGCAGAACACGGCTGACATCTTGAGTCGCCCGCTGTAACGCAGTTCGCGCTGACCGACAGTGGCTGGCGCCGACGCAAACAGCCAGCCGAGCACCACAACGCCGATCAGCGCCGAGACGATGCGTAAACCAACATCGATCAGCGTGTTTTCGTCCATGTCGACCCACCGGTGCCAGCAGATCAACCCGGCTCCGGTTTGCTCTGCGTGCCCTCGCCAGGCGTGACGAACAGCACTTTCGCCCCACGGTCGACCCGAGCGGTATGCCAGTGCCCTTTCGGTACCACGGCGAAATCGCCGGGCGCGGTGAGCGGAATCGTCTCGTCGCCCGACGATGTCCGCACGACGAAGGTCACGTCACCGGACAACAGCATCACCAGCTCATCGCCGGCCGGGTGCATTTCCCACTCGGACCAATCCGCAGAAAACTCGTGGCAGGACACCAGCGTGCAGCCACGAAAGTCACCATATGCCGTGTCGAGGTCCTGGTACAGCGTTGGCGTGACCTCGACCAGGTCGATCAGCAATTTGGAAGTGAGTACCGGAAAGGTCTTCGTGATGTTGCCGCTGCGCATTGTCATCTCTCCCATCGATCAAGCGGGCGGGCCCGGCGCCTGCCCATCGCCCTGGCCGGGCCGGGCCGCCAGCTTGCCCAGGTTCAACAGGTGCACCACCAGCGGCACGATGAAGACAATCCCCAGCACCATCAGAATGGTACCGACGGTCTTCGGCTCGATATCCCCTGTGAATTGACCGGGGGACTCGGCGAACATCAGGAACAGTCCCAGTCCGAGCAGAATCGTGCCGATCACGTCCATGATCAGCAGGCGAATCGGTATCTTGCGCTCCGGCACGCTGCCGGATGGCTGTAAAGCGTCCATCAAGTTTCTCTCCCCGTCGCATTACCAGGCAATAATGCGCGCAATAGCAGCACAACGACCAGTCCAGCTGATGCGACGACATCCGCTATCACGACAGTCCCGATCGCTGCGCCATACTCGCCCACGCTGTAGGCGATTCCGATAAAGGTCACCATGCTCACGAGACCGGCGACACAGGCCCACAACTGCAAGGATGGCCTGAAGGCCGACGCGATAATAAACGTGCCGAGCAAACCGAACAGCACAGCACGGTGTCGTAGCAAAATAATCAGGTCCGGATCATCCACGGCGATGCCGTATAGTCTTGACAACTGTTCTGCGGATAACACGCCAATAATCGGGCTCAAATTGATCAGTCCAACGACCACGAGGATGACCGCGATAAGGTACCTGGCGATCATGGGCGCGGCAGCTCGCAGCCACGGGGCAATTGGTCCTTCATGATGTGCACCTCACTGATGCGTATCAGCCCATCATAGTCCGCCGCAAACCCGTCGCGCTCCTCGTCCAGCAGGTGCCCGCGAAATTCGACGTAGATGGGTTGATACGGCTCCCGCGCTTTCGCCTCATAGAACTGCACCAGCTCAGACCCGGCCCAGTTAAAACTCGCCCAGTAACTCCGGGCTGATCCGCAGGGCGTGAACGCGTTAACTTCGTGACCCCGCACGTAGGCACCCTTCCACGTCTGATCCCGCAGTGTGTCGCCGAGGCGCCACAGGATCACGGAGCTGATGACCGCGAGCACGCCCAGCAGAACCCCCACAGTCATTGTGAACTTTGCAATCCTCAAGGCCGCCGGCCGGTCCAGGTGCGCTGCCCTTCGAGTATCCACGATCCTTGCGGGGGCATGGAAGCTGTGCGCCAGCCCCGCGATCCATGCCAGATAATCAACAGTGCCAACGCGGTCAAGACGACGCCATTCACGATCGCGAGAAAGCGGAGTTGCCGGGTCAGGATAGCGCCGGCTTTTGCCGGGTCGGTCGCGACCAGCTCTTCGAGTCCCGCCGCGTACTGCGCCAGCCTGTCCAGCCCCAGCCAGACGCCCACTGCCGCCACGCTCAACAACACCGCCATGATGAGCGCGAACTTCTTGCGATCGAGAACGCAGTAATCGTCAAGCACGCTCGCGTTCGTTGGCGACTCCGCTTGTTGATCCTGCGCCATTGCTTCAGATCATCGGTAAGGCCAGACCAAATACATTACGAACAGTCCGGCGGCGGCCATCACGACGAGGCCGATAGTTATGGTCTGCTGCAGGCCGCGTAGATCCTCAATGACCTGCTGATTGAATTGCTGCGCGAACACCTGATCGATCCGCACGCGGCGCAGCGTCGACCAGTTACGAACATTGGCAACATCGTCCCAGCGTTCTGGCGAGCCAAGCTCCTGCCACAAGGCTGGGTCTTCACTACGTATCCGGTCCACCAACTTGCGGAGGCGCCGAGAAGACCACAGGCACCAGATACCCACGCCAATCAGAAACGCCACCGCCCACAGCGCCGCAACGTATTCGGTTGGAGCCAGCAGGTCGTTCACGAATCCCAAAACGACCGGTCATGCCACGTCGAAATGATGAACCAGAAGCTGCCCCCAGTATCGAGCAATATCGCAAATACACCAATCGCTGCGCTGCCAACGGTACCGAAGGCGAAGAGCGCGCCGAGCATTACCAAAACCGTACCAATCATGGGAAAGCCCGAGACAAACCGATGACCATCCATCGTGCCATGTCGCAGACGAAACATGAGCGGCCGGCCGAACGAGAGATAGAAGTTGAGCACGGTAACAATAGCCGCCGCGATCATGAAACCCATGCCGTCAAACATGGGTCGAACCGGACTGTTCAGACCAAAGACGAGCGATGTGGCGAGCAATACCAGCGGCGCTAAACCAAAAATGAGACCGAGAACGCGGCGCATGTACGTGCTAGCTACGACGGAAGGACAGCAGGTCGCACACGGGACATAACCAGGCGTCGAGAACCGCTTGTCCGCCGGTCGGCCTGGTGCTGATCTGACTCAAATCGATTTGTTCGAGGTTTTTGCGTGACAGGAATTTGGTGTCGCCCCGACTGGACCAGTGCAACGATGCACTGAGGCCACGCACGTATAGATGCCCTTTCTTCATCTGCGCCGAGCAGGCTGGACAGGTAACGTTTGTATCAGACATCTCTGCTATTGGCTCTCAGCGTCAATATCGGGAACTTCAATCGGGCACTTTGCACCCTGTGAATTCAGCGAGCTTTCGGAATGACTGCACACCTGTGGCCACCGGACCGTCCTTGAAGACCCAGGTCGGGAACGCATTGATGTCGCGGCACTTGCCGAGCTTTCTCTTGGAGCCTTTGGGCGAACACTCGATGTACGGCAAGCGTTTCGCCGACTTGCCAAACATGTCGTTTTGGCTCTTGCAGTAAGGGCACCACCAGGCGCCGTAGTACTTGGCGCCCGAGCGATCGATACAGCGGGCAAATTTGGCCAGATCATCGGCGGCGACACTGCCGGGCGTCAGCAGCACGAACCCGAACATCGCAAGCAACAGACCGAGTCGCGATCCGTGTTTGCGATGTGGTGCAACAATCTGCACGTCCGGTGCCTATAGATAGGTGACGATCAGGTAGATCACCAGGCCAATGCACAACAATATGCCCGGGATCGCAACCCGCGCAACCATCTTGGCGCGTTCGATCGCCACTTTCTGCAACTCGATCGATTCCGCGACCTGAGTCCTGGCGCGCTCGATCTGCTGGCGCGCGATCTCCAGGTGTTCATCCTGCTTCTGGAGCGACAGGCGCTGATTGTCCCGGATTTCGACCAGGATCTGCATCAACTCGCTGTCGTGATTCGCGGTAGTCATCACTGCTATTCATCCATAGCCGCCGCCGCTGGCGCTGTGACGCAGATCTAGGAAAACCGGGACCGCAGCGTCGTGCCGCGACCGACCGCGACCCAGTTGGCGCCGGTCGTCGGGTTCCACTCGACCTCGAGCGGCACCATCGATACGCGGTTCACGAAACTCATCACCGGCCTGGTTCCATAACAGATGCCACTCGCGCGCGCTGTCGCTCGTTCACGGCGTTATGAGTGCATAAATGAACAGGCAGGTTGCTACCGCGCTGAGCACCGAGCGCACCGCATGCAGGCGCCCCCACCGCTGCAACAGATCCGCAGTCTCCGGTGACGCGCGGTCGCGCCTAGCGTCGAGTAGCTGCCGATTCGTACTCATGATGGCAATGAACGTGAATGGCACCACTGAGAAGATCAATACTGTGCCGGTTGCCCATACGGCAGAACTCTGCAGCCAAGCCACGGCACCGCCGGCAACGCCGGCGACAATGGCCAGCGATGCCTGCATGACCGCTGCGCGCCGGTAGCTCGGACCAAACACAGTGGCCGCGAGTTCGGTGCCACATTCCAGCCGCGCCGGGTGTTCTGCCACAGTGATATAGATCGCCGCGCCAGCGAATAGAGCGCAGCTCAATACTGCTACGAAACTGAGAACCGCGATCAGGGCTGCAATCCCGGGTCGATGGTCTCAAACGGCTGCGGCGGCTTGTCATCGACCCGGCGCCAGCCGGCCGCCAGACCTTCCGCCACTTCCATGCCAATGCCCCGGTCCATGACTTCACCATTGTCGATCCACGCCAACTCAAAATACTCGCCGTGTTTCCGGATATCGAGTTCGAAGCCGGCGAGTTCATTGCCGTTATGGTCGAAGTAACGAATCTGATAGCGACCCTCGAAGGCCTCGGCCGGGCCGCCGGTCGCTTTGCCGGTGCCAAACACGCCGTCGCCGAAATAAGGGTGGCACCAGGTCGCATCCAGAGTGCCAGGCTCTTTACCTTTGCGGTAGAGCACAAAGCCAACATTAACCATCACCGTCCTCTGCTTCAAACCATGCCTGGTGAACGACCAACACGTACTTTACCAGCAGAAGATAACCTATTGTCTTGCGATACTGCGTCCGTTACGGCTACTCTGTTCCGGACAACGTCAATAATAAGAATCAGCAAGATTTCTTGTCCCGCGGAGAGAAATCAATGGACGTCGAAGAACTGTATCGGGCCCTGGAATTCGCGCACTATGGGACACGCTTGCGCGACAGGATTCTGATTATTTCCCTGTCCCGCAATACGCCCTTCCAGGATCTCGTCCTGGATTTCAAGGTGCTGACAGCGTACCGGATCCAGCTGGTCGTCGTGGCGCCCGATCCGCAATTCGAGCTGCAGCGCGAGGTCGCACTGTCGAACACTCACGGTACGCACTTCAATCTCATCCAGGCCGCCGAACCGCAGCACGCGGATGACCAACGATTGACCGTGAACATTCAGCAGATCCGCGCTGCACTGCAGGCGGGTCAAATGCCGATTGTCGTCCATCATGGACTCACGCCGCAGTCCGCGCATATCGAGGCCATGGAAGAAATGGTCAAGCACATCGGTCTCGAGCTACAGGCAAAGAAGATCGTGTTCGTCGGCCAACGCCTGCAGGAATTCGAAGACACGATCTCGAAAACCCGCGTTCCCTACGATGAACTGAACGCACTGTGCGATCGTCTCGATGAGCTGCAGCTGCGCGACTACGAGCCGCGGCTCCGATATGCCCAGCACCTGTTGGAAAACGGGATACCGGAGATCGCCTACCTCGTAGGCAAGTCCGGCAGGCTATGTGAAGAGGTGTTCACGCACGAGGGTGGCGGCGTTCTTTTCAGCAGTATCGGTGAATCCCGCATTCGCCAAGCCGAATTGCGCGATATCGGCGATATCACGTTTCAACTGCGACCGCAGATCGACGCCGGCCGCATACTGCCCGTGACGGAGAACGATATTGCTCAAGACCTGCAGAACTTCTGGGTCTACGACATCGACGGGCAGGTCGTAGCCGTCATGCGCATCAAGGACTACGGCGACTGGGTCGAGATCGCAACCGGCACGACCCTGTTTCGCGATCGCAAATTCGGCCGCGCTGGAGAGTTAATTCTGCACCTGATCGACGAAGCGCGGCGACGTGGCAAACAGGGCGTCTTCGGCGTCGGGATCGATGCACGGCTCGAGAAGAAACTCATTCCGCTCGGCTTCAGAAACGCCGACCCCCGGGAGCTGCCACAGGAGTGGCAGAAGCAATATGATTTCAGCCGCCCGTCCAGCGCGTTCCTGATGAAATTCTGATTGCGGAACCGGCGGCTTTTGCGCTGGTCTCCAGGAACCGACATGTCCTGATCTGTGACTGCTAATTCCGTCCCGGCATCTGCGCCAGCTCGGATACCTCGAGAGAGCCGCCCACCTCCAGGAACGGGCAGGCTTTTGCCATGTCCAGCGCGGCGTCCATCGAATCCGCCTGAACAATGGTGTAGCCGGACATTGTCGTCGCGCCGCCCTCCGAAACGCTGCCATCCGGATTTACGGTCGCGGTATTTTTCAACGGATTGGCCGGACTGACCGCCGCCTCGCCGAGTGAGCCCAGCCATTCCATGTATCTGGCCATATGTTTCTGGCCTTCCTCCGGGCTCGAGGGCGGGTTGCCGCCAAGGTACACCATTACGTATTGAGGCATTTTCTTCTCCCTATTTACGGAACAGCTCCGCGCCGCTGATCCAGAAGTCCACGATAGCCGGTTGATCGGGCGGCTGAATCCCGACCAGGTCGACAACGCACTGCATGGGGGGAATTCGCTCCCGGCCTTTGAAGAAGGTCCCGCGGGAATAGATGACCGCGAATACTGTTTCCCCCTGACTGATCCGGTGTTCGAAATACGCCATTTTGTCATCCCACCAGATCAGCGTCGTTGCCACTTCCACTGTCGTGAAAAGTTTGATGGCGCGACGGTAGTGAATGAGCTCACTGTGCGTCAGCGGGACCCAGCGCTCCTTGAGCAGCCCGTTCCAATCGATATTCTGGAAGGACCAGCACCAGCGCCCGAGATTGGCAAACATTGCATAGGAATGTGACGCAGCCCGCGTGAGCTCCACATCCAAGGGGGTAATCAGAAATTGGCAGGTTACCGGTCGCAGGGGATCACTCGGCCGCTTGCCGAACAGGTACTGAAGGAGAATCTTGAGCAGCCGGATTTTGTGCATCAGTCAGTTTTCGCGACGGCCACTCCTGACGTAGTGACCGTCCTCGAACCTGACGAAAAAGTGCTCGACCAGCGGATGACTGATCGGCGCTTCGTCGGTGTCCGGTTCCAGGTTGCGTTCCGCAACGTATGTGGTGTGAACAGCGCCATGCACCAGCACGTGGTACCAGGGCTTGTCTTTAGGCGGCCGGGACTGGGCGACCGTTTCGTACCATTCGTCGGTCGATTGAAACGTCGGATCGACGTCGAAAATGACGCCGCGGTAACCGAACAGCCGATGATGAACAAGGTCACCGACGGCGAACCTGGCCCGGTTGATGTTCGTTACGGTGCCCATGTGACGTTACAGCGGCTGCGCAATTTCCTGCAGCGCGCCGCTGCCCGGATTGCGTATCAGCATTGTCGCACAGCGCCCCAGGCCTGGCAGCTCGAGCTCCGTCAGCGGTGTGAAGATCTCGACCTCGAGTCGCGCGCAGGTTTCAGCCGCGATCGCGGCATCCGCTACCACGAACTGCTGGGCCAGGTAGCCGATATTGGGCGGCGCCGCCGCTGCTATCAGCGAATCGCAATCGTAGTTGAGCGGCTGCGACACGGCGATCTTGCCAAACATGTGGTTACCCTGCATGAACACGACGTGCGTGCGACTGTCCGGGTCCAGACCGAGTAATCGGTTCGATGCTGGCGTCTGCAGCACATCGTCAATCAATACACCCATGTGCAGCACCTGTTCGTAGAACGCGCGCGCTTTATCGATGTCCTGCGCCACGTGCGAACTCGTTACCACCGGGGTAAAACCGCGTGGTGTGCGGCCATGGCTCGCAACATACGCTCGCATCTGACCGATGCGGGTATTCATATCCCCGGTTGCAAGTTCGACAAGATTGATCGCCACCCCATCCGGGCCATCGAATACCACTTCGATCGGTGAACCCACATCCGCACCGAGGTCATAGGCGACCGGGTCTGACCAGAAGTGAAATCCCGCGGCTCGAAAACGCTCGGCATCGGCGTGAATGTCCGCCGAATAGAAATTCAGATTGAACAGGCCGACCGCGCGCGTAACGCCCGGAGCACGTACCGGCAGCCGGTCAGCAACATCGAATTCCAGCAACAACACGCGACCGACAAGGTCATCGCTGGCTGATAGCAGTGCCGCGCGGGCGCCGGCGCCCGCCGGCAGATGCCAGTAGCGTTCGTAGTCGGCGCCGCGGCAGGTCGTCTCATGCAGCACCTGCATGCCGATCATGTCCCGGTAGAACTGCAGCGACTCTTCCAGGTTCGCGACGCCGATCACAGCGGCGGCAAGTGGCGAACCCTGTGGCGCGACAATTGCCATGCGTCAATCCCGGTCGCACGGGTGATTGATGCCGTCCACGACTGGTATATCCCCGAGCGCGAACGGGTCCACGCCGTCGAGGCAGGCCACATTGAACCCGAACTCCTCGGGGTTGGACCGGCGCTGGTGATGCGTGTAGATGCCACAAACGGAGCAGAAATAGTGCTTCGCCGTCATCGTGTTGAACTGGTACAGGGACAATTTGTCGGTCCCTTGCGTGACTCGCAGGCCATCCAGGGCAACCGACCCCGCGATCGCGCCGCGGCGACTGCACATCGAGCAATTGCAGCGCCGCAGATCCACGAGGCCATGGGGCAACGTCACCTCGAAGTGGACCGCGCCACAATGACAGCTGCCGTGATGACTCCCGCTTGCGGTCACGTGGCGTCTCCCGGTAAACCGTCGATCACGGCTCGCGCCGCCCGAAATGCTTCAATGCCGACCGGCGCGCCGCAATAAACAGTTGCATGCAGCAGAACCTCGCGGATTTCCTGCACGGTGCACCCGTTATTCAGAGCGCCGCGCACATGCACCTGCAGTTCCTGCGACGCCCGCATCGATGCGAGAATTGCTATCGTAATCAGGCTCCTGGTCTGCAGCGAAATTCCGTCGCGTGACCACACCTCTCCCCAGCAGTTTTCGGTCAGCAAGGTTTGCAGCGGCTGATCGAAGTCAGTGGCGTTGCCCAGTGCCTTGCCGACGTAATCCTCACCCAGAACCTCTTTGCGCAACCGCAGGCCGTCGTCATGTTTGTTGGTACTCATCCCGAAACGCTTCCACTTCAATTTCCACCAGCATAATCGACTCGAGCAACCTGGCCACGCTTTTCTAGAAGCCCTTTGCCGTCACGCGGCGAATTCGGGCTTGCACGGAAGCAGGCTCATCCCGCTTCGCCATTTCGATCAGCTGGGTAGCTTCATCCTGCAAATCGGGGAACTGGCGAGCGAGTTCGTAGAAGCCGCCGTATCCCCAGGCCCGAACGAATTTGTTGTCATCGGTGATCGATTCGCGCGTAAACAATTCCACGGCAGCTTTACATGGCGACGGTATCGCAAGATGTGGCAGGCATTGAAGCAGATGCAGCCTTGCCTCCCAGCCTTCCAGGTCAGGCAGAAGTTCGAGGAGTTGCTTCGTTTCACGCGCGTTCAGCGGCGCCGTGTTCTCGATATGACGCTTGATGAGCCAGGTTGCGCCCGATTGCAAGTCGGGCTTGTTGGCATGCTTGACCAGCTCGGCCAGCAAATCGGGCCGCTGCGCATAACGATCGTAGATCTGCGCGATATCGTCGGCCGATTTGCCGTCCCAACTCGCAATGTCTCGTTGCAGCGTCATATCGAACGGGTATTGGATAGGTTTATTGGTCGTCGATATCGATAAGCAGAGTAAGTCCGTCGCGCCCCGTTATGCGAACCTCCTGGCCGGGAGAAAGTTGCTGACCCTGCCAGGACAGGCAGCGCGCTCTCCAGACCTCGCCACGCACCCTGACCTTCCCCGCATCGTCGGCGGCGAAACCCGACACAACTCTGGCACGATCACGGACCGGCGCACTGACATGCACGCGCTCCCCGGGACCGACCGTCACACGAGTGGGAGCTACGGCCTCGAACCAGAGCGCGAGCACGACATCACCAATGCCCGCGCCAATCAGAAACGCCCAGATGTAATGGGTTTCCGACAGCGCGCCCACAAGATAGAGCACTATCGTCGCCACGGCACCGCACGAAAATCCGGCGGACACGATCCACACCCACCACACTCTGGAGAACCGGGCCGGCACTATCACAGGCTGATTCCTATTGCAGATTCAAGCAACGCAATTTGCAATGATAATTTGCGTGGCGTAATCGCCAATCGCGTATCGCAACTGTTCTTTTTAGGCCACCGCGTTCCCGGTTTCTTCGGCCATCGCTGCGGACTCGGTTTGGCTGGACGCGACGCCCGAGCGGCTGCCAGCGTCGCGGTCGATACGCTTCGGATCCCAGACCAGGTAGTCCTCGAGCGTCAGCAGATCGAGGTCCGATCGCAGGTACGTGGAAATTGCATCCTCCGGTGTACAGACGACCGGCTCACCGTGAAGATTGAAACTGGTATTCAGGATTCCGCCACTCCCCGTCAGTGACTCGTAAACTTCGAGCAGATGGTGATAGTGAGGATTCCACTCAGGTTCAACCAGTTGGGGTCGGCAAGTCCGGTCGAACGGATGCAGTCCGGCGATCAACTCCTCCACGGCCAGCGGCGTGCTGCGGAAGCCGAGAATCATGTAGTGCGCCGGGCTGCCCTTCGGGTTTATGACGTAGTCCGACTGCCGAGCCGCCAGCACGGATGGTGCAAACGGCATCCAGAAATCCCGCATCTTGATGGCGCGATTGATCCGGTGAACCGTATTCAGGGAATCGGCCCTTGCCATGATGCTCCGGTTGCCAAGTGAGCGGGCACCAAACTCCATGCGCCCTCGCATGCGACCAACAATTCGCCCCTCGGCCAGCGCCTTGGCTGTTTCGGCCTCGAGATCGGGCGACTTCTCCCAGCGGAGCCGGCCGTCGTTGCCGCGGAGCGCCGCCTCGCAGTCTTCGTTGGAGAATTCGGGCCCGAGGTAGAGCGGACCGAGCGGCGCCGGATCGAAACGCTCACCAGCCTCACGGTGGATTTGCCATGCAGATTCCAGGGCGGCGCCGGCGGCGTTGCTCTCGTCGCCGCACGAAGGCAGAAAGAAGACGTCATCGAAGTCCGGCGACTCATTGATGAGCATGTTCATCTTGACGTTCATGAAGACGCCGCCACCCACTACCAGCTTTCGGATGCCGGTCTTTCTCGACCAGGCCTTGAGATATCGGAGGACAAGATCCTCGACGAGCATTTGTACGCCGGCGCACACGGCGTCGAAGCGGAATTTGGCCAACTCCGAGCGGAAACGCTTCACATAGGCGCTCTCACCCAGACCAGTGAGATTCGCGAAATCGAGTTCATCGGGCGTCAGGTCCATGTGCCCACGCAAAATGCGGTACACGGCCTCCGCCCGCTCGGGTTTGGCGTATGGCGCCATTCCCATCACCTTGTACTCATCTTCGACCGCCTTCATACCCAGGTAACGGGTCACGGCCGTGTACATCATTCCGAGAGATCGGAGGCTTTGCATCTCGTGCAGGCGCGTAAACCCACCCTCGCCATCAGCCACGTGAATTGTCCCGCAGCGACCGTCGCCGGTGTTATCGAGCGTCACCACGAGCGTCGGCTCGGGGCGCCGTCCGGGATCGAGCCAATAGGCCGCGTGCGCGTGACAACTGTGGTGCTCGACAAGATCGATCTTGTCTTGCGGAACGCGGAAACGTGAGAGTCTCTCAGCGGCGCCTTCGAGCCGCTGCTTACCGCCGGCACGCAGGCGCAAGTAGGGCGCCACCAGGGCGTTGGACGTCATCAGCCGCGCGGGAACAATGCGTGAGACCTGCGCGGCGAAAATCTCCCAGGGACCCTCCTCCCACTCGCCGATCTCCATTCCCGTCAACAGGCCGGCGATCGCAATGCGATCGATTGCATTGGCATCCAGAGAGTAATTGTCGAACAGCCACTGGACGGCGCGCCCGGGAAAGCCGCTGTCGTTCTTGTTTCTCGAAAACCGTTCCTCGGAGACGATGGCCTCGATGCGACCGTCTGCGAACAAACACGCAGTTGCGTTATGCCCCGTGTGAATGCCGACGATTTTCATAGTGTCCGCGCTCCCTGGATGATCGGCCACGCAGATCCGGGCCCGAGCCCTGCGCTCCGCGTTAAGCTAAGTTACTGGTCTCGCTATTGTTTATTCTTTATTGCGCGAGAAACGTCAGTATATACGATCGCGCCGCCTGACGGCAGTCAGTTGACGCCCGCGCCCGGCTTCCTGGCGAGAATGATTTCCTGCCATTCGGCCGGCCCGGACTCGTGGACGGCGTTGCCGCGCACGTCTACGGCCACAGTGACCGGCATATCGACCACTTCGAATTCGTGGATTGCCTCCATGCCCAGATCTTCGAACGCAACGACCCGAGCTGACTTGATGGCTTTCGAAACGAGGTAGGCGGCGCCGCCGACAGCCATCAGGTAGACAGCTTCGTGTTCTCGAATACTGCGAATAGTGTCCGGCCCGCGCTCGGCCTTTCCAACCATTCCGAGCAGCCCGGTCTGCCCGAGCATCAGGTCGGTGAACTTGTCCATGCGGGTGGCGGTTGTCGGACCTGCCGGACCAACTACTTCGTCACGCACCGCGTCGACCGGCCCGACGTAATAAATGAACCGATCAGTGAAGTCCACGCCAGCGGGAAGCGGTTCGCTGTTGGCCAGCAGATCGGCGATGCGTGCGTGGGCAGCATCACGGCCGGTCAACATCTTGCCACTTAGCAACAGAGTTTCACCTGGTTGCCACTGTTTCACTGCGTCGCGCGTGACGGCGGCGAGGTCGACGCGCTTCGCACCCGGGCCAACGTCGAAAGCAATATCCGGCCAGTCCTCGAGCCGCGGCGGCGTTTGCAACGCCGGTCCGCCGCCATCGAGCGTGAAATGTGCATGTCTGGTCGCGGCGCAGTTGGGAATCATCGCGACAGGTTTGTTGGCCGCATGTGTCGGGTAGTCGTGGATCTTTACGTCGAGCACGGTTGTCAATCCGCCCAGGCCCTGTGCGCCAATACCCAAATCGTTTACCGCGTCGAATATCTCGAGGCGCAGCTTCTCGGCGGTCGTTTTCGCGCCGCGCGCGCGCAGCTCGTGGATGTCGATCGGCTCCATCAGCGCGGCTTTCGCCATCACCATGGCCTTTTCCGCGGTGCCACCGACACCAAGCCCAAGCATCCCCGGCGGACACCAGCCGGCGCCCATCGTTGGCACCGTCTTCACGACCCACTCGACAATATCGTCGGACGGGTTGAGCATCACGAATTTCGTCTTGGCTTCGGAGCCGCCACCCTTGGCGGCCAGCTCCACGTGGACGGTGTTGCCCGGCACGACCTGCGTGTGGATTACCGCCGGGGTGTTGTCGCCCGTGTTTTTTCGCGCGCCAGCCGGATCATCGAGGATGGACGCGCGAAGCTTGTTGTCCGGATGGTTGTAGGCCTGGCGCACACCTGCATTGATCATGTCCTCGACACCCAGCCTTGTGTCCCAGGAGACATCCATCCCGATCTTGACGAACGCGGTGACAATGCCGGTGTCCTGGCAGATCGGCCGGTGACCCTCGGCGCACATCCGGGAATTCACGAGGATCTGGGCCATCGCCGCCCTGGCGGCTTCGGACTCCTCCCGCCGCCACGCCTCGTGCAGCGCCTGGATGAAATCGGGCGGGTGGTAATAGGAGATGAATTGCAGCGCGTCCGCCACGCTCGCGATGAAATCGTCCTGGCGTATAGTCGTCATGATGCTCTACAAGGCATTGTTCATGAGTACCTATGCGTACCGCAGCACTCGACTGCGTCGGGCAACTCTACCAGTACTCTGGCGCACTCAGGGATGCGGCACATCGAACCGTACCTCTGGTGTTCTCGAGCGCGCCTTCTACAAGTTCCAATGCCATCCAGGCTTCCGGGTATCGTAGCGCATGGGGTGGCTTCAGGCTGTGGCCAGCCTGAAAGCCCGTCCGGGAGTAGTAATTGGGATCGCCGAGAACCAGGACAATCGCCGCGCCTCGCGCTTTCAGTGTTTCAAGTCCCAGCTTGATAAGTTTTGTTCCCAGACCCTGGCCCTGAAATCTGCTGGCAACTGCGAGCGGCGCCATGGTGTACGCCGACGCAGCCGGGTCTGCGCCCTCGATTGTGACAGAAGAAAAAATGACGTTGCCGACGATTTCGTCGTCTGCTTCTGCTACAAGCGAAAGCAGTGGCAATGCAGTTCGATCTTCCAACAGATCCACAGCCAATTTCGATACGGCGTCTCCCTCAGTTTCGCCAAACGCGTTTCGATGTAGTTGGCGGATTGATTCTTTATCGGTGTCTAATGACTCTCTGATGTTCACGGCTCTTCCCGTCCGCTGCTTGAGCATCCTCCTCCAGGGAGCGCGCCAATAAGTTTATCGTGTACGGGTATACTAGTGTTCGTAAAAAGAGCATTTCGGCATGCGCGCGAACTCCGGGTAAGAAAATGAGGAAACACCTTCCTATGCCAATGGAGAATTGTCGCTGGATACTACCCCTGCTGGCCGTAGCCTTCATGGCCGCATCTTGCGCTGGCGAAGAGCCCGAAGGAACGGTCCAAAAGGTGACTTCGACGGCTGACGAATGGGAAGTCGACTTCTTCGATGACTTCGACCGTTTCGATGGGGACAACTGGCAGGACCAGCTACTCTGGGTCAACGATGAGGATCAGTGCTACGTTCGGGACGGTCAGCACGAGACGCGGGCGGTCAGCGACGGCACACTGAAGCTCCGCGTGGTCGACCTGGGCGAGCCGGTCGAGTGCGACAACTTGAACAAGGCCGGAGAGCCGCACCCGCCTACACAGTTCGTGGCAGGGCGGCTCACGTCGAAAAACCGCCAGGAGTTTGTGAAGGGGCGCTGGACCGCCCGGCTGCGCGTCCCCGCTAGCGGTCAGGCGGGCATGTTCCCGGCGTGGTGGTTGCTTGGCGCCCGCAATAACGAGCCCCCGGTTGAGGAAGAGGACGAGAACATCTGCTGGCCGATGACCGGTTCGGGAGAGATCGACATTTTCGAACACCACAGCGATGGTGGGCCGGACCACTACGCCGTTCGTGCAATCAAGAGTCTTGGCTACTGTGGCGGTGGTGACTGGCAGCAACTGATGCACGTTCAGGAAGCCAGGCTGGCCGACTATCACGAGTACGCGGTCGAGTGGGACGGCAGCGATCTGCTCTTCCTGCTCGATGGCGAAGTGATTCATCGCAGTGAGGGACAGGGTGACCAGTTCCCCGAACCGCTATTCGCGGTACTGAACTTTGCCAAGATCAACCCGTCGCCGATGACCGTGGACCGCTGGACCATGGAGGTCGACTGGGTGAAGCACGAGCGCCGCGTGGAGTAGCGTGAAAGGCGTTACTGTCTTACGTGACTTTTCGGGGTGGTTCTCATGTGTCACGGGGTCTTTCAGCGAACTGCGGGAGATCATCAGCAATATCATGCCACTGCGCCTTGGAACCGACGAAGATATGTGACTCCGGCTTTATGCCCGGATCTCCTTCAATCGTACCCAGCGTTATCGTGGTGATTTTACCGTCCACGGTTCCCGCCAATGACGAACCACATTCACTACAAAAACACCATCCGGCACCCGGTAACTTTTCGTAGACCTTTATCAGGTCTGCTCCTGAGGTCCATCTGAAGTCGCCCGGATTGAATTCAGCATAGGTGGCGAATGCGGCACCATGCTGTCGCCTGCACATAGAACAATGGCAGTTACTTGCATGAAATAATTGACCCGAGATTTCGTAGCGAACCCTGCCGCACAAACATGCACCATTGATTGCCATGCTGGTTTCCCTTTCTGCCCCTGGCGCCCAGCCGCAGCCGCGATACGCACGTCATACGCTGGCAGGCGGGACAATCGCTCAGTCTTCCGCCAGCTTTCCTTCGGAAAGCTTTCGCGCGTGTCTCAACCAGGCACGCTCATTGAAATTGCCAGCGCCATCCTCAAGAGCCTCGAGCAACCTGATGCGCGTTTCCAGCGCCGCTCTGTGCTTCGAATCAACCCATAGCGCTGCGCTGGTCAAATAGAGACCCTCTACCAGATTGCCATCCACCAGCTTTTCCTTTGCCAAGGCGGCCACCCTGTCCGGACCGCCAGCCAGATCAACCAAGTCAGGATAAACAGTCTCGCGTGGCACGCTGTATATGGACTCAGGCTTTTCATCAAACCAACCTACATATCCTTCATAGATGCCGCGGACACTCCACGCGACAGAGCCATACTTCTGCCCAACATCCAAACGCTCTGGTAACGATATCTCCTGCATAAGCGCGAACACGCCTTTGCCATTATTCATTCCATAAACGGTTTTATCATGCACGTATTGAATGGCGTCCCGGTAGCGGATCA
>JASJBD010000074.1 GCA_030066665.1 Gammaproteobacteria bacterium | reverse complement strand
AATCGGTGACGTACGGCGGCGCCGATTCGAACTCGCCCGCGAGTTCGCCGGCACTGTCCAGCGTAGCGCGCCATTGCTGCGTGCCGCCGCCGTCAAAGGTCGACAGGTACAGATCCTGGCCGCGCGCCTCACCATACAGATACCGGTAGTCGCCGACCTGCGTCATGATCGTCCCGCTGACATACGGCCCATCCTGATCGAACAACGCGATGGCCGGTTGCTTGAAATCGAACCGCGGGACGACTATTTCCACTTCC
The DNA here is from genome assembly GCA_030066665.1 of Gammaproteobacteria bacterium. GTDB lineage: Bacteria > Pseudomonadota > Gammaproteobacteria > Steroidobacterales > J054. The sequence continues at coordinate 14,701 of JASJBD010000074.1, read as the reverse complement.
CAGCGGCCGCCGAAGTCGGCGTACTCATCGGCCGGTTCCGGGAAGAAACGCCAGCTCTGGCCGTGCTCGGCGCGAAATGGCAGTTGATGCGTCTTGTTCGCGCGCAGCAGCGTGATTTCGCCGGTCATGGTGCCGGCGTCGACCTTCGCCGTCAGCCGGCTGCTGTAAGACGGAAAATTGAGCTCGATACGGCCGCTGCCATCGTAGCGGACCTGTTCGACCGGCATGCGCTCGGGTCCGTTCAGGTAGGTAACCGTAAGCTGTTCACCGTCCCGGGCAACCTCGAAGTTAAAGGGCAGGATGTGCCCAAAGTGGTCGACTTCGGCCCGCCAGATACCATCTGGCAGTTCGGGGTGTCTGTCAGCCGGCGGTGCGCAGGCGGTCAGAAGTAGCGCTGGCAGCAAAGCTGAGATCGACTTTCGCATGCCCTGATTCTACCTGCGCGGCCAGCATCTTTTCGTAGCCGCGCAGCCAGTCACCAAACTGCTCGGCAGGCATCGGGCGGGCAATGTGAAAACCCTGCGCGCGCTCGCAGCCATGGGCCGCCAGCCATCTCAAAGTGGCCCGGCTCTCGACCCCCTCGGCCAGCACTTCCATGCCGAGATTGTGGGACAGCTCGATCGCGGAACGCACGATCGCGACGTCGGCCCGGTTGCCGGGCAACTCCATCACGAAGGAGCGATCGATCTTGATTTCGTCGACCGGGAGATTCTTGACCTGGACCAGTGATGAATAGCCGGTGCCGAAGTCGTCGATCGCGATGCGCGCGCCCAGGTCACGAAGGCAGCCGAGTACGCGGCTAGCGTGTTCGAGGTCGCGGACAAGGGCCTGCTCGGTGATCTCGAGTACCAGGTAATCCGCGGTCAGGTCATGATCACGCAGAAGCTCCGAGATCAGGAACGGCAGGTCGGGATTCTGCAGGTCGCGGCCGGACAGGTTGACGGACATATCGAGGTTCAGGCCTTCTTCGTGCCACAAGCGGCATTCGCGAATCGCCGCCGCCAGGGCCCAGTCGGTGATCAGTGAGATATTGCCCGATTGTTCCGCGATATCGATGAATTCATTCGGCATCAGGAAGCCCAGCGTCGGGTGGTCCCAGCGCACCAGGGCTTCGGCACCGCAGACGCGATTGTCATTGAGCCTGATCTTGGGCTGCAGGAACAGCTTGAGTTCGTCCTGATTCACCGCGCGACGCAAGTCGCCCAGGATCGAAAGCTGCCGGACGTGACGTGCCTCGCGGCCGTGCTCATAAAGATGGATACGCTCGTCCGCGGACTTGGCGTCGTGTTTGGCGACCGAGGCGCGCAGCAGGAGTTTCTCCGCGTCTTCGCCGTGCTCCGGGTAGCAGCAAATGCCAATGCTGGCATCCAGCCCGACATTCACATCCTGGACTGACAGCCCCGCGCCGAGCAGGCGCATCAGTTCCTCGGCCGCGCGCGTTGCGCCCTTGACGCCGGTATTCTTCAAGATCACCAGGAAGTCGTCGGCTTCCAGTCGGGCCAGCACGTGCTTTGCATCGAGGCTCGCGCGCATGCGTTCCGCGGCCTGTGACAACACGGCGTCGCCGATTTCATGGCCCAGAGACGATGAGATGTCGCTGAAACTGTTCAGATCGACAACCAGGAGGCTGATCGACTCGTCATCCGTGTCGGCCAGCGCGATCATTTCGCGCAGTTTTTCGAGCGCCTTGAGTCGATTCGGCAAGCCGGTCAGTTCATCGAACTGCGCTTGATAGATAATGCGCTCCTCGCGTTCCGCGATGCCTTCCTGCATGGCGTTGAACGCCGTGGCAAGTTCGCCGAACTCGTCCTTGCGCTTCACCTTGAGCCCTTCGGCGTAGTCGCCCTCGCGAATTCGGCGAGAGGCTGCTACCAGGCGTGCCACCGGATCGCTGATATGTCGGGCCAGCAGACTACCGGCGAACAGCGCGAGCAGCAGGGCGACGCTAGCCACCGACAGCACATGGAGTCGCAGGCCACTGTAGGCTGCCGAGGTCTCGCGAATCGATTCCTTCAGCAGCACGACCAGCGACGTCGAGTCCGGGATCAAATAGCCTTGTAACGCGCGGTACGGCTGGCCATTCATTTCGACCGTCAGATTGTCTCCTCCCCGCAGCAGCGTGGCATTGGCTGCGGTGGCCAAGTTGTGTGACTCGGTCGCGTCCAGCGTGCTGCCGACGACTCTCACCGTCGACTCGTCCGTGGCCAGTAGCGTTGCTTGCAGGCCGGTCAGACGTCTGATGTCCCTCATGGTGCTGTCGTCCAGCCGCCAACCCAGGGTTAGCCAGATCGGCGGGTCCGACTTGGGTACGTGAACGGTCGTGGTTTGTAAATCGACGTCGCCGACGCGCAGGTGGTTGTGCATCATTCCGGCATCGGTTGCGTTGTTAAGGATGGTCTGCAGAGCGGTGCCGACATCACCGATCGTTCCGCCATTGCCAACAATCTCGCCGTGCGTGTCGGTCAACAAAGCCAGCACCGCGCGCGGACCGATGGCCTGGCGCCGGAGCTCTTCGTCGATGGCGCGACGATCACCCGTCTCCAGGACACGCTCCACACTGAGTGCGGATGCGGCCAGCCGGGTGGTGGTCAGAATCGACCGTTCGCGGATTTCCATCAACAACTCGAAAACCGGGCCGCGCGCTTCCAGCGAGCGTGCGATGCGCTCGTCGGCGTCTGACAGCGCCCAATAGAGCACCGGCGCGATGGTGATCGACACGGTAACTGCGACCACGGCCATGCCGAGTATCTGGATTTTGCTGCGCAGTTTGAGCATCCGACGCGCACGCTCCTTGTGCGGCTGAGAGGGCTCCAACCGCCGGATCGTAACGATTGTCGGCGGCAGACTATGTGTAATCGATCACGGAGCGGCGAACCGTTGGTCGTTGCGTGTGGCGGTTCAGGTGATTATGGAAAGTCCAGCCGTAACGCAGCAGGACTTCGCGGGCTTGCGCAGTCGTGGAAAACCGCGATTTTCCGGCGCGCGGTGGCAGGCCAGCATGGCGCCACAGCTCCTGAGGGCCCACTGATGACGAAAACCTCGACAATGAAACCATTTGCGCCGGGCGATCTGTTCCTCGGCTGCACGTATCTGTGTGATCCCGACGACGATCATGCGGGCGACGGGCGGATTCTGCAGTTCGATCGCAACATGGTGCCGAAAGGGACGCTCTACACTGATGGTACGAGCCACCTGATCGTGAATCTGCGCTTTGGCCCGGACGGGATCTTATGGGCCTTCGATCCTTTCGAACACGCCGTCGTGCGTGTCGGCCCGGATGGTCGGCAGTTGCCGCCACTGGATCTGCCGGACCGCGGCTGGGGCAGCGTCGCCTTCGGCGGTGACGGCTGCATTTATCTGTGCGAGTACCTGTGCGGCAACAAACCGTACGAAGGCGGCGACATGCGTTTGCTGCCCGGCACCGACGTCGTTGGCTACGGACGGATCGCCAAGTTCGACCACGAATGCCGCCTCATCGATGAATTCGATAACGACCTGTCACCATCGATGACCGGTTTTCATGGAGTGACTCACTGTGCGATGCATCCGAACGGCCGCACGCTGGCGTACATGACCGATCTGGGTATGCGGGTCATGCGCTATCGAGTGGATACCGGTGAGCAGCTGGACGATTTGGTGAGCTATCCGGGCGGTGAAGAGTATCTGCGCAAATGGACGACCGGAGTCGATTTCCTGGCCGATGGCACGTTGCTATTGCTCCGTGGCAGCTTCATAGACTTCATCGATAACGAGGGCAACTCGCGGCGCCAGATTTCTCTGGATGAGTATGGCTACGCGATGATTACCGTCGCCCCGGATGCCCAAAGTGTGCTGGTAACAAACATATTCACCGGAGTGATGTCGCGCGTGGACCTGGACTCCGGCGAAATCGTCGGGCAAATAGACACCGGGCTCGCGAAGCCGCAGCGCAGTCTCGCCGGCGTGGCCGAGTACGCAGGCTAAACGGCGCGCGCTCGATATAACGCCACGAACAACAGCAGCAGCGGTAGCAGCGCCAGCAGGTTCAATCCGCGCCAGCCGACCGTGGCCATCAATACGCCGGCCAGCAGCGATGCGGCTGCCGTCACACCGAACATGGTGAAGTCGTTCAGGGCCTGCACCCGGAAACGCTCGCTGGCAGTGTAGGTCTGTGTCAGCAGCGTGGTGCCGGCGACGAACAGCAGGTTCCAGCCGATGCCGAGCGCGACCAAGGCAACGCCGTAATGCCCGGCCTCGCGTCCGCTCAACGCAACGAGGATGCAGGCCAGCTCCAGCAGCGTGCCCATCAGGATCATACGGCGCGCGCCCAGTCGCGCGACGAGTCCACCGGTGACGAGTGACGGCAGGTACATTGCCAGGACATGGCCCTGAATCACGGCAGCCGTGCTGGCTACCGCGTGCCCCTCGACAACGTGCATGCTCAATGGCGTCGCGGTCATGATCAGCGCCATGACGCCGTAGCCCGCTGCACCGGCGAGCACGGCGGGCAGGAACGCGGGTTGTCGGGCAATTTCTACCAGCGCCCGGCCGCTGTATCGGGTCGCGGTTTCCGCGTGCTGGTGGTCGCGCAGCCACACCAGGCAAATTGCACCGCACAGGTAGGTCACCGTGAGGAGCAGGAAAGAGCCCGCGTACTCCGCCCCCGCCCAGCCGCGCACTGCGATCGCAATTTGCGGCGCAATGATTGCGGCGCCGACCGTGCCGAGCATGATCCAGGCGATTGCCCGACTGACTTTGTCGGGCGGCACGCTCTCGGCGGCCGCGAATCTGAATTGCGCGGTGAAGGCCAGGTGGCAGCCGATCACGCCGGTCGCGGCGCTGAACAGCCAGAAGCTGCCGGAGTTGATCGCCGCCGCTGCCAGCAGTGTGCCGATACTGGCGATCAGCATGCCGCCAATGAGAACTGGGCGGCGGCCAAATCGCTGCATGGCGAGGGCTGCCGGCACCGTTGTCACGGCGACGCCGACGACGGCGAAGGCAACCGGCAGCGTGGCGAGGCTCTGCCGGGGCGCCAGGATGGCACCGACGATGCCGGCCAGCACCACCATGCATACCTGTCCCCAGGCCGCAAAGAACTGGGCGCAAATCAGGACGATCACGTTGTGCATGGTTGAAACCCGGAGTATGCCGTTTGGCGAACGGCCGACAGCAATGGACAATAGGCCGCTTTATGGTCGCGGTCGCGCAACACTCATCATGCATTCCCTGATCGCCGAATTCGAGCGGCTGGTCCTGGCGCGGCCATGGCTAAGCTTGCTGCTGGTGTTCGCCGTTTGCGCCGGCTTCGCGGCGTTCACACCGCGATTCCAGCTCGATGCCTCCGCGGATTCGCTGTTGCTCGAAGCCGATCCGGACCTGCGCTACTACCGGGTGATCCGCTCTCGCTACGGTTCGGATGATTATCTGATCGTGACCTACACGGTCGGGGCCGACACCGATTTGTTCAGCGACAGGACCCTCGCGACGCTGCAGGGCCTTCGCGATCGGCTGGCCCAGGTGTCGGGGGTGGCAGCGGTGACCACGATTCTCGATGTGCCGTTAATAGCCAGTCCTCCCGTGACGCTGGAGGAACTCCAGGATAGCGTGCCGACGCTATTGAGCGCGCGCACTGACCGCGAACTGGCGCGGCGGGAATTGACGGAGAGCGTGCTATATCGAGAGCTGCTGATGAGCCTCGACGGCCGCACGACCGCACTGCTGGTGACGCTGCAGGACGATCAGGAATTCGAGGCCCTGCTGCGGGAACGCGACCAACTCTGGGTCACGCAGCTCGAACAGGGTTTGACGCCGGCCGAACAGGCGGAACTCGGCACGCTCGACGACATCATCCAGCTGCAACGCAGGGAATTGATCCGGCTGCACCGGCAGACCATTGCCGAGGTCAGGGTGATTCTGGCGGACTATCGCCACGGCGTGGAAATATTTCTCGGCGGTCTGCCGATGATCGTCGTGGATATGCTCGACTACGTCCTGCGGGATGTCATCGTTTTTGGCGCGGGGATTCTGGTTTTCCTGGTCGGCCTGCTGGTCCTGATTTTCCGCCGGCCACGCTGGGTGCTATTGCCGCTGGTGACCTGCATGTTGTCCGCGCTCGTGATGACGGGATTTCTCGGGCTGGCACGCTGGCCCGTCACCGTCGTGTCGGCGAACTTTGTTGCGCTGCTGCTGATTTTCTGCCTGTCCCTGACCGTGCACCTGATTATCCGCTACCAGGAACTGCACGCTGACAACCCCGGCGCCTCGCAGCGCTGGTTGATCACGGAAACCACCAAGGACAAATGGCAGCCATGCGCATACACGGCGGCGACCACGATGGTGGCATTCGCATCGCTACTAATCAGTGGCATCCGGCCGGTGATCGATTTCGGCTGGTTGATGGTCATCGGCATGGGCGTCGTGCTGCTCATGTCGTTTACGCTGTTTCCGGCCGGGCTGATGCTGGTGGAGCCGGGCGAGCCCCAGCGAGTTGGCCGGTTGACCGACGCCATTACGCGCCGTTTCGCGGCCTGGATCGAGCGCCAGCCCCGCATGATGCTGCTGGTCTATGGAGTCATCGCGGCGCTGGCTGTGTTTGGCCTGACGCGGCTCGAAGTCGAGAATCGCTTCATCGACAACTTCAAGGAGGACACTGAGATCTACCAGGGCCTCGTGACGATCGATCGGCAACTCGGTGGGACCACGCCGCTGGACATCATTCTCGATGCCGACCCGGCGTTCTTTGCCGGGCCGCCGGAGCCGGAGCCGCTACTGGACGATGAGTTCGCCGGGGAAATGGACGAGTTCGACGCATTCGAGGACGAATTCGCCGAACCGGGCGTGGATGGGGCCGACGATCTCGGCGCGACCAGCTACTGGTACAACAGCTTCCAGCTCGGCCGCGTGGGTGAAATCCATGACTACCTGGAGAGTCAGCCGGAGACCGGCAAGGTGCTGTCGATGGACACGGTCATGGACACGTTCCGGGTCATCAACAATGGTGATACCCCGGATACTTTTTTCATGTCGCTGCTGTACAAAAACGTACCCGACGACATCAAGGCGGCGTTTTTCGATCCCTACCTGTCACGCGACGGCAACCAGCTGCGCCTGTCGATCCGGGTGTTCGAATCGGATCCCAATCTCAGGCGCCAGGCTTTGCTGGAGCGCGTGCGCGATGACCTGATTGCCGGTTACGGTCTCGAGCCCGACCAATTGCACCTGACCGGCATGCTGGTGTTGTACAACAACGTGCTCCAGAGCCTGTACCGTTCGCAGATCCTGACGCTAGGTTTCGTGTTTGTGATGATTCTGGGCATGTTCATCTTGCTGTTCAGGTCCCTGAAGGTCGGCCTGGTTGCGCTGGTTCCCAACCTGCTGGCGGCGACGGTCGTGCTCGGCGCAATGGGATTGACCGGTGTGCCGCTGGACATTATGACCATCACCATCGCCGCCATTACGGTCGGCATCGGCGTCGACGATTCGATTCACTACGTGCACCGCTTCAAGACGGAATTTGCCGCGCACAAGGACTACGGGCTGGCAATGCGGCGGTCACATGCGAGCATCGGCCGCGCGATGTACTACACGTCGATAATAATCGCCGCCGGGTTCTCGATCCTGGTGCTGTCGAATTTCCTGCCGACGATCTTCTTCGGCCTGTTCACGAGCCTGGCGATGCTGTTCGCGATGGTGGCGAACCTGACGCTGCTGCCGCTGCTGCTGCTCTGGTTTCGACCGCTGGGGCCTGGTTCAGACGCGCCGGTGACGCAACCGCAGCGCGCTTAGCCGGCCATCGCTGGCTGGCTGGTACCACACGCTGAAATCGCTTTGCGCAATGGCGAAATCGCGGGCCGGATCCTCACCGTCGAGTTGGAATGCGTCGAAGCCGCAGCGTTGCATGTAGTGCAGCTGCTCCAGCAAGACGTCACCGACCGCCCGCAGCTCGCCGGTAAAGCCGTACCGCTCGCGCAGCAGGCGGGCGTAGGAGTACGCACGGCCATCGCGGAAAGTGGGAAACGCCAGCGCCACAACGGCTATCTGGTCCAGATCGTCGGCGATGATCTCGGGATGCTGGTCGCTCTCCAAGAGCACGCCGACCGGATCCGGCCGACGCTGGAGACTGTGGCAGTGGTCCTGCCATTGCTCGAGGCTCACCAGCACCGCGCCGTCCGGGGGAATCGTGTCGGCGCCAGTCACATCGCGGAAGGGATCGTTAACCAGCTCGCCGTTCTTTACGAGTGCCATCAGGCGACCCTCCTGACTTCGGCGGTATCATCGTAGACCGCGGCCTTGAACGGTTTGATGCCAACCCGCCGGTAGGTGTCCAGAAACGTTTCGTCAGCAGCGCGCAGGTCGAGATAGCAATCGACAATGCGTTCGATCGCCGCCGGCACTTCCGCCTGCGGCAGTGCGCGACCGAGCCGGTCGCCCAGCGCCGCGTGCTGATCAGAGGCGCCGCCCAGCGTCAGCTGAAAAAACTCCTGTCCCTGCTTGTCGACCCCCAGAATGCCGATGTTGCCCACGTGGTGATGGCCGCAGGCATTCATGCAGCCCGAGATATTGATGGTCAGGTCGCCAATCGCATGCAGTTTGTCGACCGCCGTGAAATGGCGGCTGATGTCCTGTGCTACCGGAATGGACCGGGCATTGGCCAGCGCGCAGTAGTCGAGCCCGGGGCAGGCAATCATGTCCGTCAGCTTGCCGATATTCGGCGTCGCCAGTCCGAGTTCTCGCAGCGCGCGCCACAATTCGAGTGCGTCCTGCTGTCGCACGTCGGCGAACACGAGATTCTGGCGGTGGCTCACGCGGAGCTCGCCGAGGCTGAACCGATCCGCGAGGTCCGCGACCCGGTCCATCCGGTCGGCGTCCAGGTCGCCCGGCTCGTGGCCGGTCGCCTTCAACGACAGGTTCACGATCATGTAACCGGGCGCTTTATGCGCTGCGGTATTGGCCTCGAGCCAGGCGCCGAACTCGGGCTCTGCAGCAGCCTGCGCGCGCATTGCTTCGCCCTGATCAAACAGTGTCTCCCAGGCCGGCGGGGCGAAATAGCGCTCGATCCGCTCGATTTCTTCCTCGGGAATGGTCAGCTCGCCGCCGCGAAGTGCGGCCCATTCGGTTTCGACCAGCTCCCGGAATTTGTCGATCCCGAGCGCGTTCACGAGAATCTTGATGCGCGCTTTGTAAATGTTGTCACGACGTCCGTAGAGGTTGTATACGCGCAAAATCGCTTCGATGTACGACAGAATATGTTCCGGCTCGATCCAGTCGCGGATTGTCCTCCCGATGACCGGGGTGCGTCCCTGGCCGCCGCCAACTAGCACTTCGAACCCTGCTCGTCCGTTGTCGTCGTGGTGCATGCGCAGGCCAATATCGTGGACTGCGACGGCCGCGCGATCGTTCGGTGAACCCGTCACCGCGATCTTGAATTTTCGTGGCAGGTAGGCGAATTCCGGGTTCAGGAGCGAATACTGCCGGATTAGTTCACACCAGACGCGTGGGTCCTCAAGTTCATCTGCGGCGCGCCCGGCATACTGATCGGCCGTGATGTTTCGCACGCAGTTGCCTGACGACTGCATGGCAGTCATCTCGACTTCCGCCAGCGCGGCGAGAATGTCCGGCGTATCTTCAAGACTGACCCAGTTGTACTGGATGTTCTGGCGCGTCGTGAAATGGCCGTAGTCGCGGTCGTACCGGCGCGCGATCATCGCGAGCTTGCGCAGCTGCCGCGTGCTCAGGACACCATACGGCACGTTCACGCGGAGCATGTAGGCATGCAATTGCAGGTACAGGCCATTCATCAGCCGCAGTGGCTTGAACTGGTCCTCCGTCAGTTCGCCGTCCAGACGACGGGCAACCTGACGGCGGAACTGAGCGACGCGTTCGTTGACCAGCCGGTGATCGAATTCGTCATAGCGATACATGCCGTCCTCCTCAAGCAGGTCCGTAAGCGACCGTCGGACCGTTGGCGCGAATCGCCTCGCGGATGGCAACGGCTTCGATGGTGCCGGCTTCTTGCCGGACCTCGATCAGGTAGGGCCCAATGACCTCGCACTCACGTTCGGCTCGCTGGCCGAGGGCCAGGAGTTCTTCCGCGAAAGCGTCGTCCGCGGCGACCAGGCTGTCACCGATTGCGGTCGACCAGTTGCCGTCAGCGGTCAGAAAAACCACCTGGCCGTCACCTAGCCGATTGGCAGTAAGAACCTGGGTCATGCTTGCGATTCCGTCTCGTTCGCCGCGGCTGGCGCAGCGCAAAACGGGGGCCGTCGACCCCCGGTTGCCGAAAGGATACGGAGCCGGGCGGCGGCCCGAAAAACGGATTACTTAGTAGAAAAGATCAGGCGGTTATAAAGTGCGGCGTCGAGGCTCAGGCCGCGTTGCGCCGGCCGCGCTTGCGCCGGCCCTGAAACTCGCCGGGCGAGTTCTGGATGACCTGCTTCATGGCCTCGAGTTCGGTCGCGGGATTGTGACCCACCTCCTGTTCTGTCCGTGCCTCATCCCAGGCGCGCACTTCCTCCAGGATCCGCCGCATTTCGGTGGTCTGCCATTGGCGCTCGGCGCGCCCCACGTCGGTCTGGGTCAGCATCCGACGCCGACGATCCTGCGGGTCAATGGTCTCCTGGACGACACCCTGTTCCATCTGGGACGAGATGTAACGTGAGATGGAAGACTTGGGCAGGCCGGTGGCCTCGCACAACTCAGTAACCGTCGGTGACCGGCCCAGCTCATTCAGGACCGTCGCGGTCATGCCGACCAGCAACTGGCCCAGGGGCACGCTGCCATAGCGAGCCATGAAAAGCTGCAGGATCCGCCAGAAAATCATGGACTGGGCCTCCGGACTCGGGGTCCATCCCGCCAGTTTGTCGGTGATCAGGTTAGTGGCCATCGATAGGGTGCGTCCGTTGCTTGACTGTGTTTGCCAAAATACTAGCAAAAACTGTTGTATTTCTCGAACATTTTTAGTAGGCAGCGTCATGATCTGAAACGGTTGCAGGCCCGGAAACGAATTCCCGATCAGCTTCAGGAAATGTGGGATCATTCCGGCCCCTATGGCACCGAACGACAATCAACCGGATCGTCCGAAAGGTCGGTCGCTCAAGCCTCTCCGCGCGCTCTGGCCGTTCATCCGGCCGTACCGGGTCACGCTGGCGCTCGCGCTCGGCGCCCTGCTGATTGCGTCCGGTGCCTTTCTCGCGGTCCCGGTAGCGGTCCGCTACGTCATTGACTACGGCTTTTCCGCCGACGATGCGGCCGCGATCGATCGCTATTTCCTCTACTTTTTCGGCGTCGCGCTGCTGCTGGGCTTGTTCGCCGCGGCGCGCGCCTACCTTGTGAACTGGCTCGGGGAACGTGTCGTCGCGGACGTGCGTGACCAGGTGTACCGGCGGGTCATCCGCATGGACCCGGCGTTCTTCGAAATCACGAAGACGGGCGAGATTCTGTCCCGCCTGACGGCTGACACCACATTGATCCAGTCGATCTCCGGAGTCGGCCTCTCCATTATCCTGCGATCGTCACTGCAGTTCGTCGGCGCGTTGATACTGCTGGCATTTACCAATCTGCAATTGATGTCACTGATCGTGGTGCTGTTGCCGGTCGTGCTGGTTCCGATCATCGCCATCGGCCGCTGGGTGCGCCGACTCTCGCGCGAATCCCAGGATCGCATTGCCGATGCCAGTGGCATGGCGGGTGAAGCCCTGAACGCGGTCCAGACCGTCCAGGCATTCACGGCCGAGGAACCGGAAAGTCTGCGCTTTGGTGACAGTGTGGAATTGAGTTTCCGCACCGCCGTGCGGCGTGCCAAGGCGCGCGCGCTGTTCTCGACCGTTGCGACCACGTCGCTGTTCGGCGCGCTGATCGTCGTGCTGTGGGTCGGTGCCCGGGCGGTGCTCTCCGGCGACATCACCGGTGGTGAACTGGGTCAGTTTGTGCTGTATGCGATGTTCGTCGCCATGTCGGCCGCCATGCTCAGCGAAGTCTGGGGAGAATTGCAGCGCGCCGCCGGCGCGATGGAGCGCCTGCTTGAACTAATGCAGGCGGAACCCGCGATCCAGGCGCCGGATCACCCGGTGTCACTGCCCTCACGACGCGACGGGCGCATCGAGTTCGACCAGGTTTGCTTCAGCTACCCGTCACGACCCGACACACTCGCGCTGGATGATGTCAGCCTGCGTGTGAACCCTGGTGAAAAAGTGGCGCTGGTCGGCCCATCGGGTGCCGGCAAGAGCACGGCTTTCCAAATCCTGATGCGATTCTATGATCCCCAGGCCGGGCGCGTGACGCTGGATGGTATCGACATCATGCAGGCCGATCCGCAGGAAGTGCGATCGCGCATTGGCATCGTGCCGCAGGAGACCGTTATTTTCGGTGCCAGTGCGCGCGAAAATATCCGCTTCGGGCGACCCGATGCGACTGACGCTGAAGTCGAAGCGGCAGCGCGAGCGGCAGCGGCGCATGAGTTCATCGCGGCGCTTCCGGACGGCTACGACAGTTTCCTGGGCGAGCAGGGCACCCGCCTGTCGGGTGGACAAAAGCAGCGTCTAGCGATTGCCAGGGCGATCCTGAAAGACCCGCCGGTGCTGTTGCTCGACGAGGCCACCAGTTCGCTCGATGCCGCCAGCGAGCGCCTCGTCCAGGAAGCCCTGGAGTACCTGGAGAGGGATCGCACGACGCTGGTCATCGCGCATCGCCTGGCCACGGTGCTGAAAGCCGACCGGATTGTCGTGATGGATCAGGGACGCATTGTCGATGTTGGCAGCCATGCGGAACTGCTGCAGCGGGACTCGCTATACCGGCGACTTGCCGAGCTGCAGTTCGGCGAGGCTGAAATGGAGCGCTTCGAGCCGCGAGTCGTCGAAGCCTGAGCGACCGGTCGCAGCGCCGACGGGCGCTTACATCAGCAGCGGATTCTGTTCCTCGCCGTCGTCCCCGGAATCCGTTTCGATACCCTGCATCGCCCGCACCGCATGCCGAAGTTTCGGCACGGTCTCCGCGATCATCGGTTCAAGGTCGCGCGCCTGCACGATGCCGCCGCCGCTGAGTTCTTTGCAGAGAGCTGCCAACAGGCTGTGAACTTCAGACAATTCCCCGGCGATGCTGCGCAGCTTTTCGGCTTGGCCGGCCGGCATATTCGAGGCGAGGTTATCGTTATTCATTAGTGGATCCTCCAGACACCAGCATACCGCTGAGCGCTGCGGCAAAGCGCAGCACCGGACATAATTCGAGCCTGAGATGCGCTACTGCTGGCTGCCAATCATCGGGAAGCCGCTGGTTTCCCGTTTCTTCCAGGCCGGATCCAGCTCGAATACCCCACTGGCAATGGTTTCGGTGCTGTGGCTCTCGATTTCGTGTTCAATCAGGATCAACCGCACGTCGCCTTCCACGGCGCCGGTTTTGACCTTTATCTGTTGCGCCTCTTGTTCCTTCTTCTTTTTCTTTTTCATGCCGCCGAACAAACCACCGACGTTCTTGCCGATGGCGCCAATCGCCGAACCGGCAATGCGGCCGCCAACGCCGCCACCGACCGCCTCGGCCGTTTCCTGGCCGATTGCAGTGGTGGTTTCCGCGGCGACCTGATCCACTACCGCGTTCTGCACGTCCACCGCCGCGTCGGCAAACGTCTCGGAGGACGCAATTTGCTGCCCGTCGTCCATCGTGCAGTCTTCACCGCCGATCAGCATCTCGACGCGTGATTTCGCCGGGAAACCCTGCACGCCGCCGGCCTCGCCGAGTGCCCCATTCCAACCCTGGTCGAACATAGTGACGACCGACGGCATCACGCCGCGTGACTTCGGATCCACATACTCATCCAGGCCCATGCGCTCCGCGTAGGCATCCCAGTACCTGTTGACCTCTTTGATGCCCGGAAATTTCTTGACCATCCACTGATCGATCAGCCAGGTCATCCGGCAGGTTTTGCCCGTTTCCGGATCGCGGCAGGTTTGGCTGAATTTGATCTTCCAATGTTCCGCCTTCAGGCCGGCGACGGTAATCTTGTCACCGGTCTTGTTCATTTGATTGTTCTCTTCATCCAGGGTGCAGGCGTCGTCGTCGACCGGGAGCGGGTTCTCGGCCTGCGCTTCATTCGCCTGCGCTGCCTGCATTTTTTCCCATTCCTCCGTCGCGCTGCGCATCTGATCGAGGAACATTTCCGTGTATTGGCCCTTGTCCGGATCGACCGTCCAGACCACCCCGCGGTCGAGCAACGTGAAAACATAGTTCGTGCCGCCGCTGCCAATGGTGTTCATGAACGCGGAATTCGACTCGGTGACGGTATTGGTGCGTGACTTGTTCCCCGAAATCATGCTGGTCACTTCGCCAGAGTTCTCCATCGCACCGAAGGGTGTGGCGGTTTTCACCCTGAAGTTGGACTTGATCGTGACGTCGGCGGAGGCCGGTAAAAGGGCCAGGCATCCAAAGCCGAGCATCAGAAGCCGGGTCACTGTCTGCATGACGTTTCTCCCTGGATGTGCGTTTTGTTTTTGGCTTGTGCTAGGCATATTAGCATTCGTCCGACGCAGGGCTGGAAATGTCAACAAAGCCTTAATATTCTGGGGTTTGGATCGATGGCAGGGGGTTGAGAATGGCCGAGCAAAGTACCGCCGCCGAGGACGCGCTGCCGTTCGTCGCGCCCTGTCGCAGGCTGCAACCATTGGCCGCATTCGGCTGGCTGCGCAAGGGGCTCGCCGACATGCGTGCCGCGCCGGCATTGAGCCTGTCCTATGGT
>JASJBD010000008.1 GCA_030066665.1 Gammaproteobacteria bacterium | reverse complement strand
CGTGCAGCTTCTGGGTGTCGCTTGCGGTTTTCTCGGCGTCATCACCATGGTGGCGCAAGGCAGCTGGCAGGTTTTCTCAACCCTCAGTTTCAACCCGGCCGACACAACTGCATTGCTCGCGGTAGCCGGACTGGCGCTGTACACGATCTTTCTGCGCCGCTTACCAATCGAACTGAATCCCCTGGAGTCCCTTGTTGGCATTACCGTTGCCGGCTGCCTCGTAACCCTGCCGGTCTACTTGCTCGAAACGCTGATCTTCAAGCCGATGCCGTTAACGACCACTGCGTTGTGGGCAATTGTCGTGATGGCATTATTCGGTTCCCTGGCCGGCAACCTGATGTGGAACATGGGTAATCAGGCGCTGGGTCCCAACCGCGCGAGCATCATGACTAACCTGATCCCGGTATTCGGCATATTGATGGCCATCACGCTGCTCGGGGAACAGCTGCGCGCCTACCATGCGGCCGGTTTCATCATGATCAGCATCAGCGTCTGGCTGGTGCTGGCAGATGGTTTCAGGTTTCGAGCGGAAAGCGCTCCGTGATCATCATCAAGGGCCGACCACCGGAGATAATCCGGTAGGTCCGGCTGAGAAATGATCGGGCGCCGGTGTCACGCAGGACCTGCGGTATTTCCGCCGGACGTTCCCGCCCAAACCACAAGGCGTCGCGGCGCGTTTCCAGGCCGCTGTCGCGCAGAATCTGTCCCAGCCCGCCCGGCTCGGCAACCAGGCCGTCACGCATCGACGTCGTAAAAGACTGCGGCTGGATAACAGAATCGGCCCAAGCGTAAACCGAGCCGCTGTTCTCACCGATCAACAGCACGGAACGCCGCAAGACGATGTCATCGGCCGCACAGTCCAGCCACGCAGCGTCGGCAGCAGCCTTGGCCTCGTCCTGCGCCAGGAGAGTGACCACAATAGGCTCAGCGAAATAGGCTTCGAGGAACCGCGTGACCGTGCCATCAATCACGAGCAGTACCCGCTGGTACGGTGACAACAAGGCGGGATCCACCGTTTCCAGTGCGGGCGGACACTGCTGCTGCGCGCGAAATATACCGGTCATCGCATCAAATCGACGATCATCTATGGCTGTCGGAGCGACCTGGGGCACGGTTTGTGGGACCTGAAAACGCGGGGCCGGGACTATAGCAGAGCGGGCGGTCATAGTGTTTTCGAGCCGATCCGGTATCGGCACGAGTCCTAGTCCTTGAACTCGATCTCCTCGGCCAGCAGGCTGTTACCGACCTGGTCCCCCTTCGCCTCGACAAGGCGGCCAGTTGCTGCGGCGAAGAAAGCCGCCGCGGAGCCGCCCGGGAAACTGGTTGAGCCGTCGGTCATCACAGTAATGCCAAAGATCGTGAAATCGGGATCGGCAACCGACTCGACAACACCACGCAGCAGCTTGTCACCGCAACTGTCTTCACGTTCCAGCCGGGTCGCAATCAGTGCGCCCGGATCCTGCGTCGACTCGTAGCCGCGCACCTTGGCGCAATCTCCGACGGTGATTAGGCCGAGGTCAGTCAGACCATCGGCGTGGACCGTAACGCCGAGGACGGTAAGCGTGCCAGCGGCCACATCGACAGCGCTGACATCGGCCTCCATCCGGATATTGCCGTCCGGCTTGAACTCGACCTTGTCGGCGAGCAATACGCCACCGGCACCGATGACGCCCTCGACCTCGACACGCACATTGAGGGCCAGATCGCCCGCCGTACCCCCTTCAAATTCGGTGGCGCCATCCGTTGTGACCGGGATACCTGCTAACTGGAAGTCAGTGGCTGACGTGAAGGAGGTGATGAAGCCCTCGATCTCGGCCTCGTCTTCCTCGTTATCCGCGAGGTCGTTCGCGCGCAGCGCGATGCGGTCAACGACAAACTCGCCACTGCCACCGAACTGATTACCGCCAACCCGCACCAGGTCGCCTTCTTCCGGCTGACCGCTCGGGAAGCCATCGATTAACGACGCGGATGAGTAGTCGACGATCAGGCCCCCAATCATGAATGATTGCAGCCCCTGGTTGACGTTCCGCGCAATGCCCTGCAGTTCGAACTGTGCCACGGCGGCGAGGCGTTCAATGCGGGTTGCACTGATTTCATCATTAGCATCGACCAGGCCGTTGATGCGTATGATGTCGCCGTTATTCAGAGCATCAAGCCCCAGAGGTTCGAGGTTGTCGGCAAAGTAAGTTGTAGCGGTGACTCTGACGTTCTGCCCCAGTGCGATGAACGTGCCGTTCACAGGATCGAGATCGGCAACGGGCCCGATCACCAGGCTATCGACTGCGACGGTCAATGCAGTGGCTACGGCGCCCGACAAGTCGGCCTGCACTGTGGCGACCTGGCCGAGTCTGAAGTCCGCCTCGCTAGCGGCGACACCGTCAATCATGATCGTCGCCGTGCTGGTCTCGTAGCGCACGTCATTGACAAAAATGCTGCCGAGTCCAGTGACGACGCCCACCGCGATACCGCCCTGCGCGCCGCCCCGATCGATGCCAGCAACTTGCGGACTACCCCCACCGGTGCAGGCCATCAACGCCGCCACGGCACCAACCAACGCAACTCTGCTCAGCTCAATTCTCATCTGTCGACCTGTCCCCGGCTTCGTCCTTGATCTGGTACACGCCCACGCCAAACCGACGCAGCCGGTACTTCTTCTCTTCCGCGGCAGTCGCCTCGTGCATCGCCAGCCAGTCATCTACACGCTCGAGGAAAGCCTGCCCCTCGCGTTCCAGAAAAGCGCGGAACGCTTTCTCATCTCCGACGACCATGCGTTCATTAGTCGCGCGACCTTCGAAACTGGTGACCTCCCCTCCAGCGCAGCCGAGGTTATGTCCAACCGTGTTGCCAAGATCCTGCAGCACGCTACCAGCACGCAGCACCGCCGCCGGATCCAGCGGCGACGGCATGAAGTAGCGCTTCATTGCCCGCAGGCTACCGTTGGGCTGTTCCACAACAGCACCGGTCCGCGTGAGTTCGCGTACCAGCGTGACGGCCGCGATATCGCCACCGTAGCGCCGCGCGAGACTCTCAAACGAGGCCCCTGCACCGCTCATCGGTAGCTCCAGTGGGCGGCCGCTGGCATCGAGAAAGTCGGCGTCGATGTGCCAGCCGGTCAATAACCGCGTCGCACTGTTCATGCCGCCGAATTCCGGCTCCTGCTCCGCCGCGAGTTCCTTGCGCAGCCGCGCGACTTCGCGCCGACTGAGCCCTGTGAGTATCGCCACCCGCGACGCGTTGGTGGGCCGGCCGTGCAGACCATAGTCCTGAGTCGCGACTTCGACGAAGGTCGCTTTGCAAGCTTCGGCCGCCTCTTTCCACGTGACTCCCCCGCGCAGCAGAATCCGCACCAACGGGCGCAGCATCAGCCGGAAAGCGCGAACCAGGTTCAATTTCGGGTCGTCAGTCACGAGCAGTCGCAATCCTCACGGACTCATTGCCGTATATTGTCAGGGCGAAAGCACTCAGCGCCGGTTTGGTGGCATGCCACGGGTTGTAGATTCCTCCGGTCCGATCGGCGCCGACCTGAACCTGGAGATGATCCGCCTGCGTGATCCTCAAGGCCTGACTGCGCGTCAGCGCAAAGACGCGCATTGCGCCGCCGTTGACGGGGGCCGCGTATGGCACGTGACCCAATCCGGGCGTCGCGGACGAGATCAATTCCATGGGCTCGCCATCGAGCAACAGGACCATGGCTTCCCCGGTCTCCACTGTCTCCCAGCCGCGATCGATTGTGCTCCAGCGCCAGGTCCACAACAGGTACTCCCGACGGCCGGCCTGGCTTATCTGCACGGGGCCGAGCGATATGTAATCGCGCGCGTGCACCGCCAGCGCCGGTTCCTCGTGATAGAACACCAGTGCTTTCGGCAGATGTACAACCGTAGTGCCAGTCGCCTCATCGAGGTACTCCCGTGACATCGCCTGGCTGACCGGCCGCGCACAGGCAGCAACGGTCAACAGCAACAACAGGATCATTACTTTCTTAATTGGTTGCTGCATCAGAAATCCGCCCGGTAACCGGCAAATATGAAGAAGGAGTTGAAATCGGATGTTTCGTTCTCCAGGTCGCGGCTGGACCATTCGCCGCCTGTCTCCAATTCGAGACTGTAGTGGCGCGAGAATCGGTACAGAATCCGGATTGCCGGCGCCGCAATCCATTCGGAAGAGTCATCGCGAACGAACTCGCGATGCGACAGGCGCAGGCGAGGATTGATGCGCAAGCCACGGGTCACCGGATAACGGGTATTGATATATATGGAGGTCGTGGTCGCATTCGTCCCCTCGGCATAGCGCAGGCCGACGATCGAGCTGTCGCCTTCCTTCAGCAGACTGGAGCCAATCAGGTTCAGGCTGTAGAAATACTCCGTGCCGGCGTCGGGCACTGCGGCAACTCCGCCCGATGCGGGGGTGCCACCAAATTCGTTCAGAGTGACATCAGCGTTGAGCTGAAACCGCTCGAATAGCGGCAACGACACGCCCAGCGCCAAGGCTTGCACGTCGCCTGTGCGATCCGCCGCCAGTTGCCGCAGTTCGTCCTCGGTCAATGTCAGCAGGAGTTCCTCGATTGTGCCGAATGGCTGACCAATGAGCGCATTGCGGGTCAGCAAAAACGGACTCTTGCGTTGATCGAGCATCGCGTTGATGGTCACGCGATTGTCGGAGGCCCAGTTGCCGAGCACGGTCAGGCTATTCAATTCGCTATACGAGACATCGTAGTCGATGTGCGCAATCAGCGCGCGACTGGAATCGTAATAGCGCAATTCGCCACCGACGGCTTCGCGATCATCAATCCCGTTGACTTCCTGCGTGTTGTAGAACAGGTTCAGGTCCACGGTCTCGAGCATGTCGAGCAGGTCGACACTGAAGCCGTAGAAGACCCGATCCGTATCGATGCTGTCACCGCTCGACTCAACCGGAAACCCGCTCTGGATGTTGAACCGCGTATTCGGTCGCCATTGCCAGGAGAGCTGTGCGCCGTCGAAGCGGCCCAGCACGCCGCTGGTCCGCAATGACTGCCGGCCGACGCGTGCGCCAAGACCGGTCTGCTCATCCTGCAGATCGGCATAGAGGTAGTAGACCCGTGTGCTGCTACCCGGACCCTCGTCTTCACCGAGCAGATCATACAGATTGCCGAGTGTCACCCGACTGGTGAAGAGCGTCCGCTCGCCACGCCGTCGAACCATCAGGTCCGCATCAGTGAGAATCGACGACTGACTGGTGAGTCGCGGCCGGTCGTTGAACTGGGTTTCGTCGAGCCGGTAGTACTGCGACAAACCACCGAACATTTCCCAGCGACTCTCCCGGCGCGGCCGCCGCGCCCGCTGCCCGGAATTTGCGGCTCGCGGCGGCGCCAGCGCCGTGAGGCCCGCGAGCCGTTGGCTGACCCGATCAGCGCCCTCGCCTTCTGGATACAACTCCAGGAAGCGACGATACTCCGCAACCGCATGCGCTTTCTGCCCGTTACGTTCCCGCGCCAGGCCGAGAAATTCCAGCGCGTCCCGGGAGTGAGGATGCTCAGGTTCGCGCAGCGCCCGCGTATAGAGCTGGATGGCCCGGGGGTAGTCGGCGGCAATCATTGCGGTGCGACCGTCGTCCATCAACGCCTGCAACTTTGCTACATCGAGCGTTGCGACGCCTGGCTCGACCGCTTTCGCCGGCGCATGCGAAGGCTGCGCTGTGACTTGCTCGCCAGGGACCCCGGCATCGAGTGTCGCGCTGTCGGCCAACAAATGTTCGCTGGTGGGCACCTTGGTTACCCAGGCTCTCGGGTAGTGTTGGCGCAGGGAGGCGAGCGCCTGTTCGGCCGCCGCTTCGGTTGCGAAGAACCCGACGCGCAGGCGATGCCAGGTCGTGCCGGCCAACATTGCGTCGGCGGTGTAAAACTGCCAGTCGACTCCTGTCTCGACGACGTCCGCATGAATCTGCGTAACCGGCTCCAGCGCTGACTCGAGATTGATCACATACTGCCCGCGCTTTTGCACCGCTGGCTTCGCTTGCGTGGCCTGCCGCGCGCGCTCGTCGGCGCGGCGCAAACGCTCCGGCGTTCGCGTCAATTCGGGATCGGCAGCATTGTCGCCAGGCGGTGGGTTGATACTCGGCAGAACGGTGAGATCGTCGCTGTGAAAATCAGCCGGCATCACGTTGACAACCACGCTGCGCAAGTCACCCCGTTGACGAACCTCAATAGTTACGGCGCGGCTGAACAACAACGTCAGCGACGCTCCGGCACCGGCTCGCGACAGGAACTCCAGCTCGTCCAGCGACGCGAGTTCGCGGCCGGCCGGCCGACTGGCCTCCCGGACCGAGCCACCAGCACCCAGACTCGTGGCGCAGTCATCCAGTGGCGCCAAACTCACGCGCACCCGGCGCGCTGCGGTATGTGGCGTGTGATCGACATAGCGATAAGCGCAACTCAATTGCACCTCGACCTCAACACCTGCGCTGCTGCTGGACACCAGCGCCCGGTCGAGCACGAGGCCGGCTGCCACGCTCTCGGCGGTCCAGGCCAAGAGCAGCAGCGCGGCAAATGACTGGCCTTTAGAACTCATTCTGATTAACACGATGTTCCGGACCCGGCCGCGAATCCTTGATGACCGTCAGGGTGGCATCGGTGTAGACGTGGCAGGCGCCGGAGCAATCGCGCAGTTCGCTGACCGTGTAACGCACGTCCGGGTTTTCGTGCTTCTTGTGCGGGCCCGGCTCGAAGTCGCCGGCATGGCAACCGGCGCAGTCCGGCTGATAGGCGGGGGCGGGCCAGGTCACGACCATGGAGTTACCGCCATGACAATCCGTGCACGCCAGGTTGCCGCGGTGATCGCCCGGATAGCTGGCCGACATGTGCACGAACTGGATCGGGATCCAGAAATTCGTGCCATGGCAATCGTTGCATTCCTGCGTGGTGATGAAATGACCGGGATCCTTGCCGGTCGCTGCCGTGCCGTTGTGGCAACTCGAACAGGCGCCCATGATGTTGTCGTGATCGAAATTCGCCGGTGTCCAGGCTACCGTCGTATGGCAGGCATCGCATTCCGCGGTTGTCGGCACATGGCCGGGATCCTTGCCGGTTGCAGTTGTTCCGTTGTGGCAACTGGAACAGGTGCCAGGCGTCACGCCAGCATGATCGAACACCGCCGGCAGCCAGGCCATGGTCGTGTGACAGTCGTCGCAGTTGTTGGCGCTCGGGATATGGCCCGGATCCTTGCCCGTCGCGATCACACCATTGTGGCAACTGCCACAACTGCCGAGCACCTGCAGGTGGTCGACACGGATGGCGGGATCCCAAGTGGCGGTGCTGTGGCAATCCTCGCAGACATTGGTGGTATTGATGTGGCCAACATTCTTGCCGGTCGCTGTCATGCCGTCGTGACAGCTGAAGCAGTTGTCAACAACATTGGCGTGATCGAAGACCGCCGGCAGCCAGGCCATGGTCGTGTGGCAGTCGTCGCAGTTATTGCCGCTCGGGATATGACCCGGGTTCTTGCCTTCTGCGGTCGCGCCATCATGGCAGCTATAGCAACTTCCAAGCACCTGCAGGTGATCAACACGAAACACCGGATCCCAGACATTGGTGTTGTGGCAGTCTTCACAAACGTTGGTCGTATTGATGTGGCCGACATTCTTGCCGGTTGCGGTCGTGCCGTTATGGCAGCTGTAGCAATTGCCGGAAACCAGGCTGTGATCGAAACCGGCGGGTAGCCAGCCGGACGGCCGGTGACAGGTTTCGCACTGTTCACTGCTGGCCGGGTGATCCAAGGGCTTGCCTTCGGCCTGCCGGCCATTGTGGCAACTGGCGCAACTGCCAATGACCTGGCTGTGATCGACGCGCCGTACCGGGCTCCAGGTCGTCTCCAGATGACAGTCCTGACACTGAGTCGTCGTTAGCACATGATCGGGCGCCAGCGGGGTGGCTTTGACCAGCCCGGCACGTGAATGACAACTGGCGCACTGCCGGGGCGTACCCTGGAACACGCCGCCAACGTGGCACCGCTGGCAGTCGACGTTGCGATGCGCGCCTTCGAGCGGAAAACCGGTCGTGAAGTGATCGAAGCTCGAGCCGATCGGCGTCTGAGCATTGGCTGCGGTAAGCCCAATCACGCAACACAGACTCAGCAGCAGGTGCTTCATGCTGAATCGACTCATTGGACTCTCCTGGCTCCGGAGAATGTGCGCGTGTTGTGGCACCGCGCACAGTCGCTGCCAAATTCGCCGCGATGGATGTCATCCGCCCGGTGACAGGCGGAACAGCTGCCGAGACTCAGGTTTTGCTTTTCCAGCGGTCGGTCATGACAGGACTCGCAGACGAGGTCCACATGAGCGCCATCCAGCACGAAGCGGGTCTGCCGCGCATGGTCGAAAACCGAGAACGCCCAGTCGTTCGGGTTGTGGCAGTTACCACAGGCCGTGCCGAGGCCCGCTTCATGAACGTCGTCGTCACGATGACAGTCCACGCAGGCCTGCGGCGCATCCAGAAAACGAGCGCTTTCGTGGCACGCATCACAGCTGGTATCACGATGCTGGCCGATCAGCGGGAACGTAGTGAGATCATGGTCAAATGCAACACTTGTCGTCCAGTCCTGCTCGTTGTGGCAGCTCGCACAGTTCTCACCCTCCTGGCCATCATGCGGATCATCATCGCGGTGACAGCCAAAGCAGCTGGTCGGCGGCGCGATCTCATGCATCGGGCTGTCATGGCAACTGGCGCAGGTGGTTGCCGCGTGCGCGCCGAGCAATGGGAATGCCGCGACGGCGGCGTGATCAAAGGTCGTCTCGGGCCAGCCCGCCGGTGAGTGACAATCCCCGCAGGCAGGACCGTTCAGGCCGTCGTGTTCATCATTATCGCGGTGGCAACTGACGCAGTCCTGCTCGAGCGGGGCATCGAAGTTGTTATCGGTGTGGCAATCAGTGCAGGCGATGTCACCGTGTTTGCCGATTAGATCGAATCCTGTCTCTTTGCCGTGATCGAACAGCAGCTCATCCCAGCGCCGCTCCGTGTGACAAAAGGCGCAATCGCTGCCGTTCATACCATTATGTGGATCGTCTTCGACATGACAGGCATAGCAATCGGCGGGGGTATTCCCGTAGCGGTAATCCACGTGACAGGCTAAGCAAGTTGCCTCCGCATGACCGCCCAGCAACGCATAACCCGTATGCTCCTGATGATCGAAGCGGGTCTCCTGCCATTCGGTCGATGAATGGCAATCAGCGCATTGCCGACCCAGGCCACCGCGATGCTCGTCATCGTCCTCGTGACATTCGACACAGGCTTGCGGCGCGTCGCGGTACTTGGTGTCGGCGGCGTGACAGTCCACGCAGTCGGTCTCCAAGTGCGCTCCCAGAAGCAGGAAGTCCGTAAAGTCGTGATCGAATGTCTCGGTGTCCAGGATGATCACGTTGGCATCGCGACCTTCGTGCTCCGTGTGACAGCTCGCGCAGCTCTCAGTGCTGGCCGCTGCATCCAGGCCATGAAAACCGGTCCCCGCCGCCTGGTCCGTCGCAACGTCTTCGTGACAGTCACGGCAAAGATCGGCCTGCTTGTCGCGCGAAAAGGCCAGGTGACACTGGTCACAGTCGACCTCTATGTCTGCATGACCGGCAATTACCGGGCCTGGCATGACGAGTTTTTCCAACTCGACGGCCCCGGCGATATGCGTAACGCTGCTGAACATGATTGCCATGACCCATGAGGTACGTCTGGTCACCACGACCCATGTCCCGGCTAATACATGTGCACGGCCAGCACGTGCACGATGCCGGACAACACCATCATGAGGAAAAACGGCACGTGCACGATGTGCCACCATGCAAACAGCCGCTCGTAAAAACCGAATTGCGCAACGCGGCGGATACGCGTCAGATGCTCATCGAGGAATTCGCGTGTGGTCGCCAGCAGTCGATCCCGGTGTTGCTCGACGACCTCCGACGTCATCGCGCGCGCGGTAAGTTCCTTACGCACCGCCCAGTTCAGTCGATAGAACCACCAGCGAGTACGGAGTCCCATCACGACCGGGTGGACGATGCTTTGTGCAAATGTCGCTGGCGGCTCAGCTGCCTCGTCACCCAGTGCGACCAGCGTCTGGCGCACGTCGCGAATCAGCCCGTGGCTCGTCGTTAGCTGTTCATTCGAATTCTTCAGCTGCTCCGTCAGTTGACGTAGCGAAGCCTTGCGGCCGTACAGCCCCAGGTGGATCTGAGCATAAAGGTATCGGCCGACGATGCCGCTCGCAGCCACTAGCAAAGTGCAATACAACGCAACCTGCGAATTCAGCGAGCCAACATTAAAATTACAGTGATAAAGGATCAGTAGCGGCCCGACGATGCCGAGCATCATATGGATCCGGAACCAGTACTTGGTTGCCCCGAAACGGCGCAGAAAACGCACCCGCTTGCGCATGGAGTACAGCAACAGGACAAGCATCAGCGAACCGCCAATGATCCCGAGTGCATATCCGACACCCTCGCCCGCATTAATCGGGCTGAGATCCCGCAGGAACCACCCGAGCAATAGCAGCAAAGCCGCAGCACCGTAACCGATGGCCGCGCCCTGGCGGCTGAAAATGACCTGTCCCCAGGCGCGACGCTCACCTGGTGTATCAACAGGCTTACGCGCGGTCGCTATGGCTGCTCCGTCCATTCCCTGGCACTCCCTGGCTGCCGTGGCGGGCCGTCCCTGGCCACGCTGCGCTAATATACTTTATTGTGCGTAAATGGCGCAAATAAGTTGATACAAGCGCGACGCAATTCCGATCTTATGTAAAAAACCCAGTGCGACCGCCGTGAATCCGGTCACATCCGCGACGGCTGCAAAGCCAGAGAATTGGCGCGGTCAACGGGGACACTGCCGAAGACCCAATAAGGCATGAACGAAACAGTCAGTCTCGCCATCTACTTCGCGCCGTTTGCGCTCATCCTTGGCCTCTATGTCCGCCGGCGTCGAGTGCATCATGAGGAAAGTGTGGAGGTGCTTAACGAGTCGATCGATACGGGCATGACCGAGCCCGCATCGCTGCACCCGATCATCGACCCGAACAAATGTGTTGGCTGCGCCGCCTGCATTTCGGCCTGCCCCGAGATGCCGGGCCATAAGGTGCTCGGCTTGATTCATGGCAAGGCCAATCTGGTCAGCCCGACCGACTGCATCGGTCACGGTGCCTGCCTGCAGGCCTGTCCGGTTGGCGCGATCAGCCTGGTCTTTGGCACTGAACGGCGTGGTGTTGATATCCCTCACGTCGCCGCTGATTTTCAGACGAATGTTCCGGGCATCTTTATCGCCGGAGAACTGGGAGGTATGGGTCTGATCCGCAACGCCATTGAACAGGGACGGCAGGCTGCCGAATCAATCCGCCGCATTCGCCGAGCCGACGAGCCTGGCGTCCTCGACCTGCTCATCGTTGGCGCGGGTCCAGCCGGTTTTTCTGCATCGCTGGCCGCTCTGGAAAAAGGCCTGCGGTTCGTCACTGTAGAGCAGGATTCCCTGGGCGGGACGATTGCGCATTTTCCGCGAGGGAAATTGGTAATGACCGAACCTGCAAACCTGCCGCTGGTCGGTGAGTTTCGTTTCCGGGAAACGACCAAAGATGAACTAATCGAGTATCTCCAGGGCGTCGAACGAGAGACGGGTTTGGCGGTCAATTACAGGGAACGTGTCGAAGCCATTGATCGGGATTCGGGTGCGTTCAGCATTCGTACAACCGCAGGTCGCTATCGGGCGCACAATGTGCTGCTCGCGATCGGCCGTCGTGGCACACCGCGAAAGCTCGATGTACCAGGGGAAGAATTGCCCAAGGTTGCGTACCGGCTGATCGATCCCGAACAGTATGCGGGCCAGCACGTGTTGGTCGTCGGCGGAGGTGACAGCGCCCTCGAAGCTGCCTGGTCAATCGCTGAAGTACCGGGCAGCCAGGTGACACTATCCTACCGCTCGGAAGCCTTTACCCGGGCCAAGCGCAAGAACCGGGAGCGAATTGGCGCTGCGGCCGCGAACGGCCAACTGGAGATCGCGCTGAAGTCGACGCTGTCACGCATCGAAAATGATCACGTTGCGCTGCTCTACGATGACCGGGAAATTCAGGTACGTAACGATGCGGTCATCATCAATGCCGGAGGCATACTGCCGACCGACTTCCTGCGCAGCATTGGAATCCATGTCGAAACCAAGTTCGGCACCGCCTGAGCCTGCTAAGTAGCATTACGGATTGCCTGTAGCGGAGCGCATTGTGGATAGTGCCTGCTCAGGAATTCTTTCCAGCAGAGTTATCCGGGGGGACGCTCATGGCCAAGCAATTTCCACTGCAAGATAGACGCGCGTTTCTGGTGACATCGGGTCTCGCGGCATTGACTGCGGCCCCGGCGCTGGCCGCTGCCGCGGAAGAGTCGGGTGAGCACCATGATGCGCATGAAAAGTATGGCGACCTGATCAGGGAAGCCCTGCACTGCATCGAAACCGGTAATGCCTGTGCCGCACACTGTATCGACGATTTACGCAGCGGCAACACCGAGTTGGTCGAATGCCTGGTGCAGGTGCAGGAACTCGTGATCGCCTGCGAGGCGCTGGCAAAACTGGCCGCGCACGATTCCGAACACCTGAAGACCTACGCCGCCGCAACCATCGAGGTTTGCGACACCTGCGAAGCGGAGTGCCGCAAATTCGAGAAAAAGCATGAGGCCTGCAAGGACTGTGCGGATGCCTGCGTCGCCTGCCGAAAAGAGTGCGAGCGTATTATCGCCTGACGCCTGTGCACACTGAATTCGGCGTAGAATGGGCCCCGAATGGGCCCATTTTTTTGGAGGGCTAATATTGGATCAGCAAACACAAGACCACCTTGATGCCGAAGCGTTTCGCCGACTGCTCAAGCACCTGGATGAAAACAAGCAGGTGCAGAATATCGACCTGATGAACCTGGCCGGGTTTTGCCGCAACTGCCTCGCAGGCTGGTATCGCGACGCGGCTGCCGCGATGGGTATCGAGATTGACAAGATGGACGCGCGGGAACGCGTCTACGGCATGCCCTACAGCGAGTGGAAAGAGAAACACCAGAAGTAATGAGTGCCAATACTTCCAGGCGTGAATTCCTGGTCGGCGCCGGACACGCGATCGGGCTTAGTGCGCTGCCGTTCGGCGCTGCGGTAGCCGCGCAGGACTGGGACGTGATCGTCGTCGGCGGCGGCACGGCCGGTTTACCCACCGCCTTGTTCGCTGCCGAACGCGGCAGAGTGCTGATCATCGAAAAGGGTCCGATGCTCGGCGGAACGCTGGACCGTTCTACCGGCCAGGTCGCGGCTGCTGGCACCGTGTTTCAGCAGGCCAAAGGCATCGAAGACACGCCCGATGCTCATTACGACGACATCATGCGCATCAATGACGGCACTTCGGACCCGGTCTTGACGCGCCTGTTGGTCGACAACGCGGCGGATAGCCTTAACTGGCTGGCGCAGCACGGTTTTGAAGTGCTGCCGGAGCATCCGCTGACCGGCCACGGCCACGATCACTTCCGCACCGCGCGCTACCAGTGGGGACCGCAAAATGGCTGGTCCATTTTCAACGCGATGAAGCCACTGGTCGATCTTGCAATCGCCAAGGGGCGGCTGCAGGTGCAATTAAACACTCGCGCGGTCGACCTGATCCAGGATGGCAGTGGTGCTGTCGTGGGTGTGGTTGCTGCGGGTCCGGATGGCGAACGCAGTGACTTTCGGGCGAGAAACGTGGTGCTGGCCAGCGGTGGCTGCGCATCCAATCCACACATGTACGAGGAGCTGCATGGCGTGCCGCTGTACTGCCAGATCGCGCACCCCAACAGCCAGGGCGACGGCCTGACCCTGGGGTTGGCGGCCGGCGGCTACCTGCGCGGCGGTGAGAAGTACGCCACCTTACTCGGCGCGATCCTGGCGAACGATCACTTCCCGTCCCCGCCAAGTGCCATTCCGCCGTTGAATCCCAACTTGCGCAAGCCATGGGAAATCCTCGTGAACTTCCGGGGCGAACGCTTCGTCCGGGAGGACCATCCGAGTATCAACCATCTCGAGCATGCGCTGGCCGAGCAACCCGGGCATCGACACTGGGCCATATTCGATCAGGCAATTCTCGATACGGCGCCACCACTGGTGCCTGACTGGACGGCACAACAGGTGATGGACGCTTGCGACTCGCACCCGATGTTTTCGTCGGCGGAAAATCTCAGACAACTCGGCGTAACCGCTGGGCTAAATCCGCGCCAACTGGTCAAAACCGTCGACGCTTACAACGATGCACTGGTCAACGAGCGGCCCGATCCGTTTGGATTGACGCACCGTCCGCTGCCGATTGCGAAGCCGCCCTACTACGCCATCCGCATGCACGGCTGGTCGCTAATTTCCTTTGCGGGTCTCGGCGTGAATGGCAACCTGCAGGCCACCACGGCAGAGGGCAAGCCGGTTCCCAACCTGTACGCGGCCGGCGAAATCATCGGCGCAGGAGCAACGTCGGGAGCGGCTTACACCAACGGCATGCTGGTCACACCCGCGCTCACGTTCGGGCGGCTGCTAGGCCAGCGGATCCTGGACTTCAGCTAGACGAGTCGGCTACTTCTGCGCCCGGCTCGGCGTCGCCTTCTGGATCGTCATGGTGCCAGGAGCATCATCCTTGCAGGTGATTTTGAAGTTCACCTGCTTCGAACCCTGTTCCGGCGACATCACCTCAATACGTTGCCAGCCGTTGTATACCGGGTCACCCGAACCGGCCGCCTGAATCTGGTCCTTTCCACCCGCACCGGGGTTAATGGTGCGGTTCCAGTTCGCCGTGTTCTTGGTCCCCGCGGCGCTGAATTTCAGGGTATACACCGGCGACTCGTTATTGCCGCTGCCTTTGTAGCGATATTTCACCTCACCGGCACGGGTCGTCGTGACCTTGCCCGTGAATTTCACGCCGGCCGGGCACTTTCCTGTCTGATTCGCAGGGTTGGCGTTGAAACTGACCGTTTTGATCAATGGCCCGAGCTTGACTTTGGCGACTTTGACCTCTGGCTTCGGAATCTTGCCGGCCGCCTTCGGGGACGCCTGGCAATTCACGCGAACGTCCAGGTACCCACCAACATCTTTATAGTCATCGAAACCCAGGCCTGTCGCCTTGCAGACCAATGACAGTTGCGCCTGCAGTGCGCCCGGGCTGTCGACGATGAAGCCTTCGCTGAGGAAGTGATACTTGGTTTTACCTTCCAACGTTGCAACCCGCTTTTCAAGTTCCTTGTTGCAGGCCTTGACAGGATCCTGCGCGATCGGGCCGACATAGCGATATTTGCCCTTTACCTGGGTCATGTCACTGTAGATTTCTCCGCCTGACGTCCGATTGAGCCCCGCTACCAGCAGGTTGCCGCTGTAGGGATTCTTGCCTGACACATTACCCTCGTACTTGCATTCCATGTCCGTGTTGACCGACACGCTGACAGGCTTTGATTCGTCGACATCGGTCCACTTTTCCCCGTTGTCCGAATAGACCCAGATCATCGAGGGGGAGCCCCCCGAAAAAGAGAGCCTTTCGACTTTGTTCGCGTAGCTGACGGGATTAAAAAGCAAGAGCCCCAGAATGAGGCAAAGCAGCCTGGAGAAGCACATGACAATACCCCCCGGTGTTGACATGATCGAAGAACCTGCCATTGCTACACTAATATTACAAGTTTGTGAACGGCGGCCGACCAACAGCCGCACAGGAGGGAGTCATGGAATTTAGCGACGAGGAATTCAATAACGAGCGCGTCGAGCTGAGCGGTAACGTCTTTCATAACTGCACGTTTCGCAACTGCGAGCTCGTGTTCGACGGCGACCGGTCACCGACGTTCTACGACAACGAGTTCATCGATACGGTATTCGTCTTCACCGAGGCCGCCGCCAAGACGCTCTATTTCCTCGGCAATATTTACCACGCCGGGCAGGGCGGACAGGAAATTGTCGATCGGATTCTCGACGAGGTGCGCGAGGGCGAGGTCCACGGCCGCGAGATCAAGACCGCGATCCCGTCGACGAGGGATCACAGCCTGCACTGACGGGTTAATCACGCCGACCTGAGATCAGCTTGGTGGCCGTCGGCACGGCGCGCGGAAGGTGGCGATCGAGGAACTCGTCCAATGCGCGTCGGTACAGCGGTCCGCTGAAGAAAAAAGCGTCGTTGTGCCCGCCGACCAGCTCGACGAACTCTTTGGGATCGTTCGCTACTTCAAACAGTTTCCGACCATGCGCAATGGGCACGATTTCATCCTGAGCCCCATGAAAAATTTGTACGGGGCTGGACACGCTCTGCAGGTAATTGCGCGTGTCGTAACGGAAACGCGCCAGCGTCCGGACCGGCAAGAACCAGTAGTGATGCCTGGCCAGCTCCGGCGCTGATATGAATGCTGCTTCGACAACCAGAGCCGCCGGCCGGTGCTGCGCCGCGAGCCAGGTGCCGATGGCGGCACCCAGCGACCGCCCGAAAACCACAATCCGGTCTGAAGGAATGCCCCGTTCCTGTGTCAGGTGTATCCAAGCGCCTTCGGCGTCCGCGTAGGTACCCTGCTCCGATGGTGAGCCTTCGCTGCGACCATAGCCGCGGTAATCGATGATGAATGTCGACAGACCGAGATCGTGAAACAGCGTGATGGTATCGAGCCGGTGCGTGATATCGCCGGCATTCCCATGGAAGAACAACACGACGGCGCGTTCGTCCGGGGCCGATATGAACCACCCGTGGAGGCGCACGCCATCTGTGGCCTCGAACACGACATCCTCGAAGGCCATGCCGCGATCGGCTGGTGTGGATAATCCCGAGCCGCCGATACTCGGGAAATAGATCAGTCGGGACTGAAAGAAATAGACGTAAACCAGCAGAACTGCGTAGACCGCTGCAACCAGCAAGCCCAGTTGCAGCAGTCCTCTAATCACTGTCGTGCTCTATCCCGCGCCGCGACTGTCGTCCATGATCAGGCGGACTTTGGTGCCCCACGCATTGAATAGCTCATTGGCATTGTGTTCTGCACTGATGCGATTGGCTGGGACGTATTCCGTACCGACGTCCTGCTCGCCTTCATAGATCGCCAGCAACTCGCCGGTTATTGAATCCCGCAGGGTTGCCTGCATAATCAGCGTCCCGGTGCCCTTGGTGAGTACTTCCTCACCAGGCAACGCATACGGTGTCAGGCTGACGATTTCGACACCCAGGATGAGTGCATCATCCGCGGAATCCTCCACGAGCGGATAGCCGCCGATCTTCTCGATCTGCTCCTGCATCGCAGTGAAGTAGGCATGCGTCAGCCAGGCGGTGTCGGCATCATCCAGCTGCCACTCCTGCGACTGCCGCGAATCACCTTCGACCCACGGTGGCGGTACCACCCGCGCGTGCTCGAGCCCCAGCGTCGCCAGCAATACCTTGTTGTAGCGGCCCAGATCGAGCCCATCCCGCTCATAAACGATATTTAGCGGTTTGCTGATCTTGAACAGGTCAGCCGCTTCATCGGCGACAAGATCCGTAGCTGACAACGCGACCAGCAGCGCCAGCATTGCGGCGTACGTGGAAGCTTTTCGTATCATTGTGGCTCTCTGCGACAGCGTTTGTGCGTGAATTGTACCAAGGTGCGGATTGCAACTTACAACATTCATGCGGCCGTCGGAATGGACCGCCGCTTCGAGCCGGCTCGCGTCGCAGCCGTGCTGCACGAACTCGATGCCGACGTCGTCGGGCTGCAAGAGGTCGAGCACCACCAGGTAGGCGACCTGGATCTGCTCGATCATCTGGCGGCGCAGTGCAACTACAAGGCCATCGCCGGGCCAACCCTGTTGCGAGGCGACCGACACTACGGCAATGCGCTACTGACGCGGTTACCGGTCGCGAAGCTCGATCGGGTCGACCTGACCCTGCCCGGACGCGAAGCGCGCGGTGCAATCGACGTTGTGCTGGACGAAGCCAATCAGACCCGTATCATCGTGACGCATCTCGGGCTCCGGCCCTATGAACGGCGGCGCCAGATCGAACACCTGCTCGAGCAGATCGAATCGGGTGATACCGACGCCAGGCTAATCCTGATGGGCGATCTGAATGAATGGCTAACCTGGGGTCGGCCACTGCGCTGGCTGCATCGCTGGTTCGAGGCCACGCCGGCGCCGGCAACTTTTCCGTCGCCGCTACCGCTAGTTGCACTGGATCGCATCTGGGTGCATCCGCGCAACGCGCTGCTGGAGATCAGCGCGCACAATACGGCGACAGCCCGTCGGGCATCAGATCACTTACCGCTGGTGGCCGAACTCGCCTGACAGCTCGAAAGCCGCGATCAGTAACCCGCGGCTTGGCCATCTTTGCGAGCTTCTGACGCGCCGGCGTAGATGCCGCGGTCCTGATCCCACAGCACGGCCTGGTAACCGCCGAATGAACCCGGTGCGTCTTCAAGTCTGTGTCCCCGCGCTTGAAGCGCGTCGCGGGTGGCTACGGCAAATCCGCTTTCGAGCGTGACGACACCGCCGTCAGTCATCCGGGAACCCGTCGGCTGACTGGATCCACTGTGCCGGATGCGCGGGGCATCGCCTGCTTCCTGCAAGCCCATGCCGAAGTCCAGCATGTTCAACATGATCTGTACGTGACCCTGCGGCTGCATCGGCCCGCCCATCACGCCGAAACT
This sequence comes from Gammaproteobacteria bacterium, assembly GCA_030066665.1. Classification (GTDB taxonomy): domain Bacteria; phylum Pseudomonadota; class Gammaproteobacteria; order Steroidobacterales; genus J054. The sequence continues at coordinate 40,903 of JASJBD010000008.1, read as the reverse complement.
CATATACCGATACCCATCCTTCGTCACGAAACCCGGAATGATTGTGTTAAAGGGCCGTTTGCCCGGCGCGTAGACATTCGGATGGTCGTCGTCCAGGCTGAATAGCTCGCCACGATCCTGCAGTATCAGGCCCGTGCCGGGTGGCGTCATGCCCGAGCCCATCGGGCGGAACAGGCTTTGAATCAACGACACCATGTTGCCGTCGCGATCACCCACGCTGAGATAAATCGTATCGCCCGTCTCGGGTAACGGCGTGCCGGCCGGATAGGCACTTGCGGCCTTCTGCATGTCAATGAGCTGGCGCCGCTCGTTCGCGTAACCTTTCGACACCAGCCACTCGACCGGCACGTCGGCGAATTTCGGATCCGCGTAGAACCTGGCCCGATCCTCGTAGGCCAGTTTCTTGGCTTCCACGACGGCGTGCACGTGATCCGGACTGCCGAATTGCATCGCGGTCAGGTCAAAGCCTTCGAGAATATTCAACATCTGCAGCGCTGCGAGGCCCTGGGTGTTCGGCGGCAGTTCCCAGATGGTCAAGCCACGATAGTCAGTACAGATGGGATCGACCCATTCGGAACGATGCGCCGCCATGTCGGCGGCCGTAATGAACCCGCCGGTCGCCGCCATGAATTGCTCGATGATGTCGGCAATCTCGCCGCAGTAAAAGACGTCCCGACCGTCGCGGGCCAGCTTCTCGTACGTGTCGCCCAGCCCCGGGTTTCTGAACAGCTCACCCGTCTTTGGTGCGCTGCCGCCGGGCATGAAGGTATCGGCGAATCCAGGCTGATCCCCGAGAATCCGCGCGAACGCTTGCCAGGTATGCGCGATGATTTCAGTGACCGGAAAACCGGCCCGCGCATAATCAATCGACGGCTGCAGCAGCTCGGCCATGGGTAACCGGCCAAAGCGCTGATGCAGTTCGAACCAGCCGTCGACGGCACCGGGCACGGACACTGACAACGGCCCGACCGCGGGTATTTCGTCGATACCATGGTCCCGGAAATAGTTGATATCGAGCTGCTGCGGCGAGCGGCCGCTGGCGTTCAAACCCCAGAGACGTCGCGTTTTCTCCTCCCACACAATGGCATACAGATCGCCACCCGGCCCGCACCCGGTCGGCTCCATCAAGCCGAGCGCGGCATTGGCTGCGATGCCGGCATCCACGGCGGACCCGCCGCGGCGAAGCATATCCAGTCCAATCTGTGTCGCCAGGGGATGGCTGGTCGCCACCATGCCATTGGGCGCCAGGACTTCAGAGCGGGAAGAGAATTCCCCGCCGGCCACGCGATCGAATCCTATTGGCATGACATTGGCCGGATCATGCTTGAACGCTGACTGGATCGCCGCCCTGAATCCGACCACCCGTCAGAACGGTGGCGTAAACGCCGGCGCACGGCAGTTTCTTGCCCAGTACCGGCACGTCGACCATGTTGAGTTGATTGACGGTGCGCAGAATAGCCATGTCTTTCGGCAAGTCCTGCTGTGGCAGCGTGGTCATGATGCAGCGGGGTGACGCTGTGATCACCTGCAGCTGAACATCGTCACCAATCGTGATCGAGCGCCCGACCCAGTCGTTTTCGACAAAGCCGGTTGTGTCGTCCGGCGTCGCGACGACAATGTTGGGACGGAAGCGCGAAATACCGAAATGCGCATCTGGTTTGGCATCACGAAGCTGATTCAGAGTCGCCGTAGTGATCAAGTGAATTGGCGCCAGATCGAAAAACGTACCGGGCGCGGCGCCGCCAACTTCGAATTCGGTGGCTTCGTTCATGGACTCCAGCGGATCCTGAACCATTTCCACGTTGAGTCCCGCCGGGCCGGTGTCTGCGGATTGCAATGTCACCCTGCGGTTGATTGCATCCGAGAGTTTTTCATTGGCTTCGGGATGATCACTGGAGAAAGTGTCGCCGTTCGGCAAGTCGAAACGAAGAACGGGCAGCGGCTGACCGTGCTCGGGCTGGCGGACATACGACGTCCGGCAGTCGAGTAAGCCACCCCACTTGCGCGGCTGCTTGGCACTGGCCACCCGACCGGTCTCGGTATCCAACAGTGCGTGCGCGCGATCACCGAGCAGGCCACGCTCGGTCAATTCCGCTGCATCCAACTCCTCACCCATCATGGACTTGACGGGATAGCGCCAAAGAGACGCGACTTCGAATTGTGGTTTGTCGGTGGCGCTCATCAGCTAAACCAAATCATACCAGCGGAAACGCGCGGCCCATGGAACGTTGAGCGCTCGTCAGCTCCCGGTCAGAATAGTGCATGGCCTGGTTCTATCTCATCGTCGCCGGCATTTTCGAATGGGGCTGGCCGGTCGGCCTCAAGTTGGGTATGACCGATGCGGGCCCGCGTTGGCCCTGGATCGTTTTCGCCGCCGTCTGCATCGCTATCAGTGGTGCATTGCTGTTGCTCGCTCAGCGGACCATTCCGATCGGCACGGCCTATGCGGTCTGGACCGGCATCGGGGCCGTCGGCACTTTCGTGCTCGGCATCCTGCTGTTTGGGGAGGCCGCCACCCTGGCGCGGGCGTTTTTCGTCGGCCTGATCGTGGTCGGCATCGTTGGCCTGCAGCAGACCACCGCCTGACGACAGCCTGAAGCTCAGGCCGCCAATGCACGGATCGGGTCCTCAGCGCCCGCCAATCCGGGCCGCCGGATCCGCACCAGGCGCCAAAATCCTGGCATCTCAGGCACACCTGACGAGCCGTTTTCGGCTCTGCTAGACTCGGTCGAGAAACAGGAGGGAACCGCTATGTTTGAGCGTGGAAAAAAAGACGGACCAGAAGGCTATAGCAATGAGGCCGCACCAGGAAACAGCCCGCAATGGGCGGGCAATGCCCCCAAATCGCAATCGTCAGGCAATCCGGGATCACAGGGGGCGGCAGTGATCGGCCGCTCCATTCGCATCGACGGCGATCTGCAGGGCGAAGAAGACCTGCGGATCGAGGGAGATGTGAACGGCAAGATCCAGTTGCGCAACAGTACGCTGACCATCGGTAGTGAAGGCAAGGTGCGCGCGAGTGTGTACGCCAAGTCGGTCGCGGTGGACGGCTATGTCGAAGGCGACGTCTTCGGCGCCGAAAACATCATCGTGCGCAAAAATGCCCAGGTACAGGGCAATATGACGGCCCCGCGGGTGAGCCTGGAAGACGGCGCCAAGTTCAAGGGCTCGATCGAGATGGACCCGGACGCCGTGAATGCGGCGATGGGCGGAGCCGCCAAAACTCCGTCGAAACCGACGCCGGTAGAAAAAACGGCCGCAAGCAACGACAAGGTAATCGCTGCCTCGGAAGCCGCCGCGCGCAAAGCGCGCTGATCCGACAGCATCCGCAAGACGTCTGCGGCGGTCGCGGGGATGCGACGGCATGATTAGTACTGCGCGAGTAAAGTCACCTGCGGGCATGCCCGAGGCTTTCAACGCGCCGCTGTTTCGCAAGGCAGTCGAGCAGCTGGACCAGGAACGCCGCTGCGTCGTGCTGGATCTCGGCGCTGCGCATACCGACACGATTGCATTGTTCAGTGAGTATCGGTGTCGCCTGGAAATTGCCGATATCGCCGACGGTCTGGGCAGCCTGGCAGAGATCACGGACGATCTCGAACAGCGCGCCGAAGCCCTGCTGCCGCGCGCACAACAGGAACCCGCCGACCTGGTGCTGTGCTGGGATTTGTTGAACTACCTGAGCCTGCCGGCGATCCGCGCGCTGTCAAAACGCCTCTCGGCCCGCGGCCGGCCGGGGATGCAGTTGCATTGCCTGATCGTCTACGCCGCCACGAACATGCCGGTAACGCCCTGCCCGTTTATCCCGCAGCCGGATCGCAGCCTGCTCCAGCTCGCTGCCGATCCAAACGAAATCCAGGCGCCGCGTTACAGCCCGGAGGCGCTGGGGGACGCGCTGCTGGGCTACACCGTGGACCGGGCCATGCTGCTCGGTAACGGGATGCAGGAGTTTCTGTTCCGGCTCTGAACGGCCGCTCTCACGGCCTCAGTTCGGGACGCGCGAGACCTCGCACATCAGGCCCTTGAGATTGGTCGCTCCGGATTCGGGCCCGACGTTCAGGTCGTCGATCAGGAAATTGATATTGCAGTCACGGAAGCCGTAGTCGGGAGCCGGCCGCTCCGGGTACCACCACCCGAATTCCGCGGCCACAACCCGCGGGTCAATGCCGTCGTCGACCTGCGCCTTGTGCTTGACCTTGCCGCGCGCGTTCTCGATGTAGACCCAGTCGCCGTGTGCAATTCCGCGTGCGGCGGCGGTTTCCGGATGAATGTGCAGCAACGGGTCCGGGTGCTTCTTGCGCAGGAACTTGCTCTGTCGATGTTCCGAACCAAAGTACTCTTGCGTGCGCGTCCCGGTGGTCAACACCAGCGGGTACTTGTCCGTCAGCTCGGGATCTGATGACGGGCTCTCCGGCGGCTCGACGTGCGCCGGTAACGGATCGTAGCCCCAGTCGGCATTCTGCTGGATGTAGAACTCGAACTTGCCCGTCGGCGACTTGAAGCCCTCGGTCTTGTACTTGTAGTACTGCGGCTCGTTATGCAGGTAATGCATGTCCTTGAATTCTTCCCAACTCACACCCGCCGGTTCGAGAATGTAGTCCAGCGAATCCTGGTAGGTGTCCCAGAATTCGTCCGCGAAACCGAGTCGCTTGCCAAGCTCGTTCAGGATCTCGATATCGCTCTTCGCCTCGCCAGGCGGCTCGACGATCTTCGGCCGCGGGAAGATATAGCCGTGTGACTTCCAGTAGTCCGCGATGTTGTCGAACTCGAGCCAGGTGGCCGCCGGCAGCAGAATGTCCGCCATCTCGGTGGATGGGGTCGGGAAAATATCGGCCATTACCAGGAACTCGACCTGCTTCAGACAGCGCTCCACGCGCGCGCTGTTTTCACGCACCAGCAGCGGGTTGCTGCCCATGATCATCAAGGCGCGCACCTGGTAGGGATCACCGTGTTCGATGGCGTCCCAGACCACGTGCGGACTGATGCGATTGATCGAGGCCGCCAATCGATAGCGCGTGCCGCCCAGCATTTTGTCGGCCCGATCCTGGAATTCCTGGCCGCAAAATTCCATGCGCGGCAATCCGGGCGGTGGACCGAACAGCACGTTGCCGCCGGGCGCATCCAGGTTGCCGGTCAGCGCCGACATGAAAATCAGGCAGCGATCGGAGTTCGCGCAGTTCACGTTGTGCTCAATACCGACGCCCCACTGGATCGCGGCGGGTTTGGCCTTCGCAAACATGCGCGCAGCAGCCACGATTTTTTCCGCCGGCACCCAGGTGATCTTCTCCGCGACCTCCGGCGGATATTCCTCCAGCCGCTCGACGAACTTGTCGAAGCCATAGCTGTAGTTCTCGACAAACTCGTGGTCGTACAGGTTTTCCTTCACCATCACGTGCATCATCGCCATTGCCAGGGCGACGTCGGTCCCCGGGCGCAGCTGCAGCCAGATATCGGCTTTTTGTGCCAGCTTCGTGCGCTGTGGATCGACGACGATGTACTGCGGCTTGCGCTTCAGGTTCAGACCGAGGTTCACGCCGATGTATTCGTCGGCGTTGGAGTTAATCGTGTTGCTGCCCCAGGACATGATGCAGGACGGGTGGTTGTCGTAGTCGACGATCGGCACCGGAATACCGAGTTGTTTCGACACGGCCAGGCGTGGCAGATAACAGATATGCCCATTCGCCAACACATTCGGCGTGCCGAAAAAGTTCGCCACGCGATAAATGAATCGATGGTGACTGCGCCCCGTACCGTGACCGAACACGACACTCTCGGGGCCTGACTCGGTCTTGATCTGGTTCAGCTTCGACGCAATCGTGTCGAGCGCGTCATTCCACGAGATCCGCTCCCATTTGCCCTCGCCGCGCTCGCCCACCCGGCGCTGCGGATAGAGCAGCCGGTCCGGGTGATACTGCATGTCTTCCATGAAGCCGCGGGCCTTGCGGCACAGGTAGCCCTTGGAGATCGGGTGTTCCTTGTCCGGCAGGATTTTCGTGGCGCGGCCGTCCTCGACCACCACGTAGGCGCCACAGCCGGCGTGCCCGCAGGCACGGCAATTCGTGCGAATCCGGGTTTCCATGGACGCATTCTAGACTTGGACCAAACGGTATTTTTGCTATATTTCGACAACTAATGTCGAGAACCAGACAACCGGATATCGATCCGAGCACGCTGGATGACCCTGACCGACCGGTCCTGGGCGTCGCCTTCGATCGCCCGGCAGGCTTCCACTACCCCAGTCATGAACACCTCCGCGCCCAGATCGTCTACGCGGCGGACGGCGTCCTGCAGGTGCGCACCGCCAGTGCAACCTGGATTGTGCCGCCGCAACAGGCCGTCTGGATTCCATCCCATGTGGGTCATGCCACGTCGAACAAGGGCCCGGCAAAGATACGGACGCTGTACCTGCATCCGGATGCGGTGCAGGACATGCCGGCCGAGTGCCGGGTGCTCAAGGTCTCACCGCTCCTCCGTGAAGCGATCATGCATGCCGTGAGCATCCCGCCAGATTACGCGCCCGGTTCTGCACAGGCCCGTTTCATGGCGGTGATTCCGGACCTGTTGCGCGACGCCGATCCCGAACCACTGCATTTGCCGCTGCCTGTCGACAAACGCCTGCGGCTGGTCACCGATGCGTTGATGGAATCGCCGGGCGACGATCGGCCGTTGACTGACTGGGCACGAAGGGTGGGGGCCAGTGACCGCACCATCGCGCGACATTTCCAGCACGAAACCGGTCTCAGCTTCAGTAACTGGCGTCGTCGCCTGCGCCTGTTGTGGGCGATCACCCGCCTGTCGGAGGGCGTTGCGGTAACCAACGTGTCAGATGAACTGGGCTATGCCAATCCCAGCGCGTTTATCGCCATGTTCCGGCGGGAACTCGGTCAATCGCCGCGGAAATATTGCGAATCAAACAACCGCGCGTAAGCGTTGCAGATCCGCGAAACGGGTCGGGATATCGTCCCGATCCGCAGCCAGCCGGAGGTCACGCAGCTTTTCCAGCGCATCCATCAGCACGTGCAGCGGGGGACCACTGGCGGTGATGTTTTTCAGGCGCTCCTGCGGCAATTCATCCGCCGGTCGTTCAATGAATTTGCCCACCAGCGCATTGTGGTGGCTGACCGCGGTCTTTCCGTGAGCCTCGACAACCTCGAGGAACATGCGGGTGTTCTTCTTGAACCACTCCTTGCCCGAACTCGACTCCAGCTGTTCCAGCAAGTCATCGAGCAGGCTCTGCCGTCGCATCACGTCGCGAAGCCGGTCCTGGTCCTCCGGCATCATGAACAGGAACTTGTCCACCAGCAGTTGTGAATACGACGGATTATCTGCCTGGCAAAGGCCCAGCAACAGGTCGATTTCGTTGATGCCGGCAAAGTCACCGGCATTGGCGCCGCGATAGACATGCTGCCCGACGCGGTATGGTTTGTAATAGGGACGCACGCAGTAGAAAAAGCGGTCGGTGTCGAGCTTCGAGAACAGTATTTCGTTCGACTCGACGACGTCTTCCAACGCATCCTTGGCAGTTTTCAGCAAATCCCAGGCGACCGGATGAGAAATCCCCAGCGGCAGAATGCGCACCAGCGCATCGGCGGCCCGTTTGTACGCCAGCACCCCGCGCGTGTTGTAGTCGAGGAATACGTATTCCGCTTCGAGTGACGTGAAGCTCTTGTAATCGCCGTCGATCGCTGGGTTGTGCGTGGCCAGGTGACTCGTCGCAAAGCGCGGCGCGACGCCCAGTGAGGCACCCACGTGCATTGCCAGCGCGGAAGCTTCACTCAAAGGGGAGAAGCGTTCGCGATCCGGATTGGTGATCTCGTGGCGCCGGCACGCTCCCATGTAAAGGCCCACGTTGCCGAGCAGGTCGAACGCGGGCTCAAAACCTTCATCCGTATTGCCTTCGGCCAGCAGCGCAACGATGAATTCCCGGCCCTCATCGACCAGCTGCTGCTTGATGTCCGCGCCGACATCCTCGACCGCGGCCTTTTCTTCCTGCGCGAAGTACAGGTTCTCAAGTGCCGTGTTGAGTTCACGGAAATGCGAACGGATCCAGTTGTCAAAAGCGCGGGCCTTGGGTGTCATTGTCGGCGCTCTGCGGTTCCGGGTATCTGCTGTGCGGTCAATAATTCTGGCTGCAGCATGTATCTATCAGTATAAGGGAAACTACGGTGTCGCAACTTGAACCGTCGGGGCTTGGGGACGCAGCTATGTTGCAACGACGAGAACTCATCGCGGCCGGCATCGGTTTGCTGACATTGCGCAATACGAGCGCGGCGAATCAGCCACCCCTCGCGGTGTTCGGTGCGACGGCCCGGTCCGGTCGCGTGATCATCGCGCAGGCCCTGGAACGGGGCTACGACATTACCGGCCTGGCCCGCAGTCCTCACAAGTTGGACATCGACCATCCTCGCCTGCAGCTCGTCAAGGGCGACATCCGTGATGTCGCATCGCTCGAGGCCGCGCTCGATGGTGACGAGGTGGTGATCTGCATGATCGGCTACCCGACGCCGAAGGATCCCACGCAGGAGATCGGCGAAGTCGATCTCTATACCGTGATGGCCCGAAACCTGATTACCGCCATGACGAACCAGGGCAATCGCCGGCTGATTATCGCGAGTTCGACGGGGGTGGAGACCCGCGTGGGCCGCGACGCCGCTGCGCCGGCAAGCGCCAACCCGACGGACATGTGGCGCTTCAACGCGCGGTATCTGTATGCCGATATGGCTGACATGGAAGAGATGTTGCTGGGATCCAGTCTCGATACGGTGATCCTGCGCCCCGGTTTCATGGTGGAGGAGCCGGCGCGGAACGATCTCAAGTTCTCGACCAGCGGCGACACGCCGCCGGCCCGCGTGGTGACCTACGAAGATTTCGCGGACTTCGTACTGGCGCAGGTCGATTCCAATGAATTCGTTGGCCGACCAGTGAGCATCTATTCGGATATGATCATGGATCCCGCCGCGGAATTGAAAAAGTTCCAGGAAAAAATGCGCCAGCAGTCGCAACAACCGCAATGATTCGTCGACGCAAATTGCTCGGATTGATCCTCGCAATCCTCTTGTCAGGCCCGGTGCTCGCGGCGGACGACCAACCGGGCATCCTCGTCCTCGGCGGGACGCGCGGTGTTGGACTGGAGACCGTCAAATTGCTGTTGGCGCGCGGCGACGCGGTCACAGTTCTGGTCCGGCCCACATCGGATCTGACCGCGCTGAATATGACAGAGGCGACATTGGTGGTCGGTGATGCACTCGATCGCGACAGCGTGGATGCCGCCTTTGCATCAGGCGAGTTCCGTGCCGTGGTCAGCACACTGTCCGGCAAGGGCAAGGACGGCAAAATGGCGGACGCGGAAGGCAACATCAATGGCATCGACGCGGCCGTTGCGGCCGGCGTGAATCGCTTCGTACTGGTGTCATCGATCGGTGTCGGGGACAGCAAGGAGGCGTTGCCATGGATTGCGCGTTTCATGCTGCGCGGTTTCCTGGAGGCCAAGGGCCGCGGCGAAGATCATTTATTCGTCAGCGGTCTCGACTACACGATCATTCGCCCCGGCAATCTCGATAACGACGACGCCACCGGCCGCGGCATTCTGACCGAGGACCGGTCGGCCGGCGGATCCATCAGTCGCAGCGAGGTTGCCCGGCTGGTCGTCGAGGTGCTCGATCAACCCGCTGCATTCCGCAAGGTCTATGCTGCCATCGAAGCGGAATAAGAAACCGCCCCCGCCTGCATCCAAATCCCGCTCTGCGCGCGTCTAAATAGACAAAGCCGGGCCGCGCACCAACAGCGCCGGCTCACGGCGGGAGAGCGACAATGAAATACCTCGTACCCCTGCTGCTATGCGGGATCATGGTTTCGGGGCTGGCGGTCCAGTCTGCCGGCGCCACGGAACACACCGCGGAACCCGATGTGGACAGCGCCGCCAGTCCCTATACCGCCCGGCGCGCGCTGAAGAACCGCATCGATGCCGAGGTGCGCCAGTACGTCGCCGAGCGACTCGAGGCCGTGCCATCGCTCAGTGACGATGAGCGGGCAGCGATCCTGGCCGACATCGAAGAGGACTATGAACTGGACGGGACCAGCCCGGGTGCAATGATCGTCGGCGGGCTGGCGGTGATCCTGATCTTCGGGACACCCCTGCTCCTGGTGGCCGCCGTGTTGTATGCCAGCCATCGCAAACGCCGCCAGACCAATGAGCTCGCGGGACAATTCATCGCCACCGGCCAGCCACTACCGGACGAACTACTGCGTGCGTTGGACAACGGCACATCGACGCGCAACAGCCTGTACCGCGGCATGATCAGCCTCGGCCTCGCGCTCGGCATATTTCTCGCCTTCTGGCTGATGGGCGCAAAATCCGCCGCCTACCTTGCCCTGATTCCGCTATTTCTGGGCATCGCCCTGTTGCTGATCTGGTGGATTGAACAACGGTCGGCTGCCGGCACATGATGGTTCATGCCGCACAACGACGCAGACCTGATACGGCGGATTCGGCAGGACGATGATCAGCAGGCCTTCGCGGCGCTGGTCGCGCGCTACCAGTCGCGCCTGCGCTACTCATTGCGGCAACTCACCGGCCACGACGAAGCGCTTGCGGATGACCTGGCCCAGGAGACCTTCCTCAAGGCGTATCGCAATATGCGAAGTTTCCGGGCCGACGCGCGGTTTTTTACGTGGCTATACCGCATCGCCTGGCGGTGCGTTGCCGATTACTATCGCCGGCAGAGACCTGACCAACTGACGATCACCCAGATCGATGAGAATTTGCCTGAAAACGAAAGCCCCGACCGTGACTTACACTTCGACTTCGCGCGCGCGTTGATGCATTTCGAGCCCCAACAACGCATGGTGCTGCATCTGCATTTGCAGCGAGAATTTACGCAGGCCGAAATTGCCGAAGTGCTGGATTGCCCGCTCGGCACAGTGAAGAGCCATATTCGGCGCGGCCGCGACAAACTCCGCGTTCTGCTGGCGGACTGGCAGCTATGAACGCTGACAACGACCGACTGAATCGTATTGCGGCACGTTTGCGGCAAAGTGAACCCGAAGTGCCTGACCGCGGGTTTTCGAACGCGGTGATGGCGCAGTTGCCGACCGCGCGTCAGCTGCCGGTATGGATCCGCAACACCCTGTTGCTGGCCGCCACCATGCTGGGTGCCGTCGCGGCCGCCGCACAGCTACCGCCGGGCACCTTCTTCGAGGTCCTGGAACTGATCGGCGACAACGCGCAACTCGCTCTTGCCGCTGCGGCGGGCTGGGTCTATGCGGCCAGTCTCGCCAGCCTGTGGTTCGTGCGCCGGTAGTGCGCTAGTCAGCGTCGCGTTGCTGCGCATTGCGCATAAACGCATCGAAACCCGACTTCATTGCGAAGCCCTCCCGGTCCACAAATAGCGTTTCAGATCGATACGCCCGTCCTGATCAAACTCGACGTGTTCCGATTCGAGCAGCAGGCGTTGCAGGTCATCGGAGCCGTACAGGCCGCGCGGACTGATCCGCCCCTGGGCGTTCACGACACGGTGCCACGGCACGTCGCTGTCCTGGCACAGCTTGCCCAGCGCGTATCCCACCTGCCGGGCGCCACGGGGGCGATCGACCAGTTGCGCGATCAGCCCGTAGGTCGCAACCCGCCCGGATGGAATCCGGCGTACCATGTCGTAAATCGCGTCGTAAATCGTCGCCATGACAAGAACAAGTATGACAGAGGCGCAGCAAACGGATCGCTGGATCGCACACGTCGATCTCGATGCGTTCTATGCCAGTTGTGAACAACGCGACAATCCGGAGTACCGCGGCCGGCCGGTCGTGGTGGGAGCACTGCCGGGTCGTCGGGGCGTGGTTGCGGCCGCGTCCTACGAGGCACGGGAGTTCGGCATTCGTTCGGCAATGCCGATTTCGGATGCCTACCGGCGTTGTCCGGATGCCGTGTACCTGCGCCCCGACATGAGGAAATACTCACAGGTATCGCGCCAGGTCTTTGCGGTCATCAAGACCATTACCCCGGTGGTTGAACAGGCATCCATCGATGAAGCCTACCTGGACATTTCGGGACTGGAAAAACTGCTCGGCCCACCGGCAGCGATCGGGCAGGAACTGAAAAGACGCATTCATGAAGCTACACGGCTCACAGCCTCGGTCGGCCTCGGCCCGAATCGCCTGATCGCAAAACTGGGTTCGGATTACCAGAAACCGGACGGGCTAACCGTCGTCAGGCCCGATGAGGTGCTGGACTTCCTCGCGCCGATGCCGGTGACGAACCTGCGCGGCGTCGGGCGCCGGACAAGCAGGCATTTCGATGAGCTGGGGATTCGGACCGTCGCGGAGCTGCGCGCCGCGGCGCCCGGCGCGCTGGAACAGAAGCTGGGGCCCCGGGCCGCGGCATCGTTCCGCCGCCAGGCCGACGGGATCGCATCGGATGCGGTCGTGCCCGGCCGCGCGCGCAAGAGCATTTCCAAGGAACGCACTTTCAACGAGGATGTGACCGATGCCATCAAGCTGCACGACCAGCTCCGCGAGCTGGCGGCCGGCGTCGCGCGTATCGCCCGGCGGGAAAATCTTGCCGGGCAGGTCATTACGCTGAAGATCCGGTTTACCGGTTTCGAGACACACACCCGCCAGAAGAAGTTACCGCAGGCAACCCACGATGAGCGGGTGCTGCTGCAAACGGCCTGGCAGCTCTACACCGACAGCGACCTGCCGCGGAAGGCCGTGCGACTCATTGGCGTTGGCATCAGTCACTGGTCCGACAACAGTTCACAGCAGGCCGATCTGTTCGATAGCGCGACTGAGCATGCCAATGACGATCGTCTGCTCGACACCATCGATAATGTGACCGACAGATTCGGATCCGGAAAACTGCAGCTCGGAGTCAATCGCAGGCAATGACGACCAAACCATTCGTGCCGCTCAGCTCTTACCGTGAATACCCTCTCGAGGAGATGCGCGCGCGGCTGCGCGAATTCTACGAGGACGTCCGGCGGCGGCGTACCGTGCGGGATTTCTCCGATCGGCCGGTGCCACGCGACCTGATCGAGGATGCGATACGAGTGGCGGGGACGGCGCCGAGCGGCGCGAATCTGCAGCCGTGGCATTTCGTGGTCGTCAGCGGCGCCGACACGAAGCGGCGGATCCGCGAAGCGGCCGAAACCGAGGAGCGCGAGTTTTACGAGCACCGCGCTTCTCCGGAATGGCTGGCGGCGCTCGAGCCGCTCGGCACGGATTCGAACAAACCGTTCCTCGAGACGGCGCCGTATTTAATCGCCGTGTTTCTGCAAAAGTACGGCCGGCTGCCGGACGGGCGAAAGGTGAAACACTACTACCCGGTCGAATCGACCGGCCTGGCGACCAGTCTGCTGATCACCGCGCTGCATCGCGCCGGACTCGCCTCGCTGACACACACGCCGAGCCCGATGAAATTTCTAAACGAAATTCTCGACCGGCCATCGAACGAACGGCCGTTCCTGCTGCTGGTGACGGGCTATCCCGCCGACGATGCGATGGTGCCTGACATCAGCCGGAAGTCACTCGCGGAATACACCACGTTTATCGAAGATTGACTATCCGCGTCCGCGGACGGTTACAACACGCAGGTCGCAAACATTGGTTTCTGTCGGCCCGGTCCTGATCAGCGCATCGAGCGGCTCGAAAAAGCGATACGCGTTATTCGTGTCGAGGTAGGGTGCCGGATCGAGTGATCGTTCCCGCATCGCGTTCAGCACAGCAGCATCGATTATCGCGCCGGCCGCATCCGTCGGCCCATCCTCGCCGTCCGTGCCACCCGACAGGAGGGCAATGCCGTGAAGCGGATTCTTGCCGGCCGTCGTCTGCCGCAATACTTCCTGGAGTGCAGCCAGCACGAGTTGCTGGTTCCTGCCACCCCGGCCTGGCTGGGACACAAGTTCGACCACCGGCTCGCCGCCACTGACCAGACAGGCGCGTTCGCCCTTTGCGCGCAGTTGCAGCGCCCGGGCAGCCAGGTCGCGACCTACGTCCTCCGCGCGGCCCTCCAGCGCACGTGCTGTCTCCGTGTGCGTCTTGTAACCGCGGCTTTCCGCAGCCGCCGCGGCGGCGGCCACGGCCATGCTGTTATTGCCAATAACCAGGTTGGTCACTGCGGCGCTACCGGGCTCAGCGGTTGCGGTCCGGGATTTCGCGGCGCGTAACAAGTCAATGACGGCTGGCGCGACGTTTGCCTGCTCGAAATCGTATCGTTGCAGAACCTCCAGCGCGCCGGCCGGAGTACTCGACGTGGCCACCGTCGGCCCGGACGCTATGACGTCCAGCGGGTCACCGATCACATCCGAAATGATCAGGCTAATCAGTCTCCCCGCGCGGCACCGGCGAGCCAGCCCGCCGCCTTTCACGCGACTGAGCTGCGTCCGCACGATATTCAATTCCCGGATATTCGCCCCGGCCGCACTCAGATAGCGGGTGACTGCCTGTTTGTCGGCAAGCGAAATGCCCGGAACCGGCGCCGGCAACAACGCCGAACCCCCGCCGGAAAGCAGGCACAGGCACAGGTCGCGTGCCGTCAAATTGTCCAGCAGTCGCAGAATTTCCTGCGTTCCCGCGACGCCTTCCGGCATGGGTGCGTTCACTCCGGCCGGGCGCGCGGCGTGCACATGCACCCGCCGCAGCGACCGCACGCAGTCGTCCGGTACGTTCACCCAACCCGTGAGTTGTACATTGGCCGGCAGATTGCCGAGCAGCGCACATTCCACGCCGGCAGCCATGGCCGCCGCGGCTTTGCCGGCACCAACCACGACGACCCGGTCGATTGCGGATAGCGGGACCTGGTCATCACCGATCCGGAGCGAAGTGGCAGTAATGCCAAGCTGTGCCTGAACGAGGCGTCCCGCGTCCACCGCATCAACACCGGCCCGCCAGATCGCGAGCGCATCCGCACGCAGTTTGTGCTTAGCGGTCTGTCTTGGTTCCAGCGAACGCAACCTATTTCGGCTCGGAAATGGTCAATGCCATCCGACTGTAGGTACCCTGCTCGACAATATCGAGGACGAATGCGGCCAGGCCAGCGCGCGAGATTTTCCAGCTCAGTTTTGGACTCGTCGGTGACGGCCCCTGCCAGACAACGAGATCGCGACGTACCCGTTCCTTGTTGGTGAGTTGCGGCGGTCGCACGAAGGTCCAGTCGAGATCGCTGTCGCGCACGACTTGTTCCTGCCTATCTTTGTCGTCGATAACGTGCAGTAACGACCACTTCTGGATGGCGCGGGCAATGAAACTGCCCTGACCGCGGCTGTCGCCAACGCCGAGTGTCGTAATGACCACGATACGTTCAATCCCATGGTGCTGCATGGCTGCGACGATGTTCCGGGTGCCGTCGGACAGGTCCGTGCAGGGGTACCGATGGTAGAAACCCAGCGGGGAAACTACCGCATCGGCGGATCCCTCAAGTGCAGTGAACATCGCCTCGCGGTCCAGCATATCGGCTACCCGAACCTCGAGCCGATCATGCGCCATGGGCAGCTTGGACGGGTCACGCACGACTGCCCGAACCGAGTGGCCGTGTTCCAGGGCCTGCCTGACCAGTTGCTGGCCGGTCTGACCGGTGGCTCCCAATACGATGATTTTCATTCGTTCACGACCACGCGACCGCCCCGGCGATAGTAATTGCGGCAGTCCGCTTCACGACCACGCACGACACGCAGGTCCTTCAGGGGACCGCGGGTTTCAGTGACGATAGTGTGTTGCCCTTCCCGGTGATCGCCATCGGAAAAATAGATGACGACCCAGTCGCGTGTTCGTCGGAGCTGATGCGCCCGCGCCGTATTGGAGAACAACGCCGTGAAATGCCAGCCACCGCGGTTCGCATGCATGATCGGCAACCAGGCTTCTCCCTGCGGATTGAAACGCCGCGGCGCGATCTTTGGCAGCTTGCCGGCCCGGGCCTGCATCCGATACGCGCGGTCGATATTCAGCAGCACGCCGATATCCGGCCCATTGGCACTGCGCCGCCGTGGCGCCCGCCGACGGCCGAGCATGTCGGCCAGGCTCGAGCGAATCCCGGCCGCCCGCCGTGTACCAACACCCTTGACGGCTTCCAGACGGCCGTCGTGAGCGGCCACCTCCAGGCCCTCGAGCGAATCGACATGCAATTCGTCAATGAGCTGCTCCGCCAAAGCCGGGCCAATGCCCGGGACGGTTTGAAATAGCAGTTCCGGCTCCAGTTCCCCGCGCAAGCGATCGAGCCGTGACAGGCGGCCGGTCCTGGCAATCTCCTGGATCGACGCCGCCGTGCCCTTGCCGACAAACGGCAGCGCGACCAGCCCGTCGATACCCTCACGTTCCAGTAACTCGCCCACGTCCTCGTCCAGAGCTTCAATCGTCTCCGCGGCGCGCCGGTAAGCATTGATGCGGAACGGGTTGGCCTGTTGCTGGGTCAGCACTTCGGCCATCTGCCTGAACAACTCGGCAACCGTCTTATTGAGTGAGCGGTTCTTCATGATGCCTGCGTCAGTCTAACTGAAAGCATCCCGTCGGACGTCGTTCGACGTACACTCTGTGTATGTCGAAGACGGCCGCCTGGGAGCACGTGCCACACGGTGCCGACATTGGTGTGCGCGGCAGAGGCGCTACCTTGGCCGAAGCATTCGAAAATGCCGCGCTGGCGCTGACGGCCGTGATCACGGATCCGGAGAGCGTCCGGGCGCGAACCGCGATCGAAATCGCCTGCGCTGCGCCGGATCGGGAGCTGTTGCTCGTGGATTGGCTCAACGCTGTTGTTTTCGAGATGGCAACCCGTCAGATGTTGTTCGCTCGGTTCGACGTCACGATCAACAACCATAGCCTGGCGGCAAAAGCGTTCGGCGAGCCCGTCTGCCGCGAGCGCCACCATCCCGCCGTCGAGGTCAAGGGCGCCACACTGACCGGTCTCGCTGTGCGGCAGCTAGCGGATAACGCCTATTCCGCCGAGTGCATCGTGGACGTATAAGAAGTCTATGGACACGACATCGCTAAGCCGCGAGGGTGAGTATGGCTGGGTGATCGAACCCACCGGTGACATGCGCGTGCCGGCGGTCATCTATGCGGCAGAAAACCTGGTCCGCGATATGGACGAAAAGGTTCGGGAACAAATCACGAACGTGGCCACACTGCCCGGCATCGTCAAGGCGGCCTACGCCATGCCGGATGCCCATTGGGGCTACGGGTTCCCCATTGGCGGTGTCGCCGCCTTCGATGCGTCGGCCGGCGGCGTCGTGTCTGCCGGGGGTGTCGGTTTCGATATCTCCTGCGGCGTCAGAACGCTGGCGACCGGTCTACACGCGGATACCGTGGTCGGCGTCGGTCCGCGACTAGCCGACGCCTTGTTCGCAGATATTCCCGCCGGTGTCGGCTCCGAAGGCGCGATCACGCTGGATCAGAAGAAAATGCACGACATGCTTGCCGGAGGAGCCGAGTGGGCAGTGTCGCAGGGCTGGGGTGACGCGCGTGACCTGGAACGGATCGAAGAACATGGCTGCATGGCGGGCGCGCGTCCGGACTGCGTATCGCAAAAAGCCAAGTCGCGGCAGAAACGTGAAATGGGGACGCTGGGCTCGGGCAATCATTACCTCGAGGTGCAGCGTGTCGAACAGATCTACGATGAGCAGGTCGCGGAGGCGTTCGGGCTGGTGACCGGTGACGCTGTAGTATCGATCCACTGCGGCTCCCGCGGGCTGGGCCACCAGATTGGTACGGAGTTCCTGCGCGAGATGGCCGCGGCCGCGAGTCAGTACGACATCAAACTGCCGGACCGGGAGCTGGCCTGCGCACCGCTCGAGTCCCCGCTCGGCGAGCGCTACCTGGGCGCGATGCGCGCTGCGATCAATTGTGCCCTGGCGAACCGCGAAATCATCACGCACCTGACTCGAAGAGTATTCGTCGAACTTTTCCCCGACGCGCAACTCGACCTGATCTACGATGTGTCGCACAACACCTGCAAGCTCGAGAGCCATATCGTCGATGGCAAGGCGCGGGAATTGTTCGTGCACCGGAAAGGCGCAACCCGTGCTTTCGGTCCGGGACATCCCGACCTGCCCCTCGCCTTGCGCGACACCGGCCAACCCGTATTAATCGGCGGCTCGATGGGTACGGCGTCGTACGTGCTGGCCGGTACAACGACGAGCGAACAACTCGCCTTCAGCTCGGCCTGCCATGGTGCCGGCCGCGCAATGAGCCGGCATGCCGCCAAGCGACGCTGGCGTGGCCGCGAGGTCGTCGACGAGCTGGCGGAGCGGCATATCTGGATTCGCAGTCCCAGCTTCCGCGGTGTCGCCGAAGAAGCCCCGGGCGCCTACAAAGATGTCTCTCACGTGGTGCAGGCGTCACACGACGCCGGTCTGGCCAGGCTGGTCGCGCGGGTGACACCGATTGTCTGTATCAAGGGATGACGGCTAGACAACCCCGTAGGCGATCATTGCATCGGCGACCTTGATGAATCCTGCGATGTTGGCGCCCTTAACGTAGTCGACGTAGTCGCCGCCTGGCTCCTTGCCATACTCGACACAGCGATCATGGATGTTTTCCATGATCTCGCGCAGCAGGTCCTGGAGTTCCTGTTCCTTCCAGGTGATGCGCGCGCTGTTCTGGCTCATTTCGAGCCCCGATATCGCGACGCCGCCCGCGTTGGCTGCCTTGCTGGGCGCGTACAGCAGCCGCGCATCCGTGAAGGCCTTCATTCCTTCCGCTTCAGTCGGCATATTGGCGCCCTCTGACACGCCCTGACAGCCGTTGCTGATCAGCGTGCGGGCCTCGGCGGTCGATATTTCATTTTGCGTCGCGCACGGAAACGCCAGGTCACCCGGCACCTGCCAGGGCCGCTCGCCGGCGTGATACTCAACATCGTATTCGCGCGCGTATTCCTCCAGACGCCCCCGGCGGACCGTCTTCAGGTCGATGATGTACGCGAGCTTTTCTTCATTGATGCCATTCTTGTCGTAGACGAAACCCGCCGAGTCCGACAGGGTCACAACCTTGCCACCGAGTTGCAGGATCTTCTCGGCAGCATAGGTCGCGACATTGCCGGATCCGGAAACCAGGCAATTCTTGCCCTCGATGTCCTCGCGGTTCCGCTTGAGCATGTCCTGCATCATGTAGACCGTGCCGTAGCCGGTCGCCTCCGTGCGAATCGGACTGCCACCATATTCCATGCCTTTGCCGGTCAATACGCCGACAAATCGGTTCGTCAGGCGCTTGTACTGGCCGAACAGATAGCCGATTTCCCTGGCACCGACGCCAATATCACCGGCTGGCACGTCGATGTCCTCGCCCAGGTGGCGATGCAGTTCAGTCATTAACGACTGACAGAAGCGCATGACTTCGTTGTCCGATTTGCCTTTGACATTGAAATCGGAGCCACCCTTCGCGCCGCCCATTGGCAAGCCGGTGAGGCTGTTTTTAAAGGTCTGCTCAAACGCCAGGAATTTCAGAATGCTGACGTTGACGCTGGGATCGAAACGTAATCCGCCCTTGTAGGGCCCGATAGAATTGTTGTTCTGAACACGATAGCCCTTGTTGACCCGGATATTCCCGTTATCGTCTTCCCAGCAGACCCGGAACATGATGATGCGATCCGGCACGGCAATCCGCCGCAGGATCTGCATCTCATGGTAAATCTCCTTGTCGGCGATGTAGTCGAAAACGTTCGCCGCTACCTCGTAGACGGCCTGATGAAACTCCGGCTCATTAGGATTGCGCCGTTTCAGACCGGCCATGAATTGCTCGAGATTCACATGATCGCTGACGGCCATGACGCGTTCTCCCGTTGTCTAACGACTGGCTGGACCACCCCCGGTCAGGCTGTGACAACTGGCGCACAGCGACAGGAATTCACCGTATAACCCGCTGCGCAGTTCAGACGACGTCGCCAGGCTGCCCTGCTCGCCGAGGCTGCGCGCCCGCACTACCAGGGCGCTGACCTGTCCTTTCTTGCCGGGGTCCTCCGTAATGTCGCCGGCCGTAAGCTGCACCTCCGTCAGGATGTCGGTGCCACGTCGCCACGCGCCGTCGGACGGGCCGATCAGTCCATCCCACATCCGGTCGGCGGCCCACAGATGCCGCTGCATCTGCGTTCTGAGGTTCTGCACATCGCTGGGCGGCCGCTCGTCCATGCCGAATGCCACCTTGAATCCCATTGCCTGGTGGCAACCGCCGCAGGACCGGCCTATTTCGCTGACGGCGCTCGCCGCGGTGACCAGATCCTGGGCATTCGCGGCACGGGCTGCATACAGCCGCATTTCTTCAATGTAGGGCTGCCAGGCTTCGGGCATGCCGGACGGCTCGTCATGTGTTGCCAGCCACGTGGCGGGTTCAATCACGCCATCCAGATCGCCGGCTATCACCGCAGCCTTCATCGCGCCAACCTCGTCCAGGTGGCCATGCATATGTTCCGCAAAGTCGGACACCGCGTCCTCTTCAGCATGTTGGCCTGCGCTAACCAGTGAGGCGAGCACTAAAGCGCAGACCAGAGCGGTCAGACGAAACACGACGGTCATGACAATTCCCCTGTTGTTGTTTTGCCCGAATAGCTTAGCAGTTCGGGTTTTGCTCTACATCATCTGGCGCTGCAGGTCGACCAGGTAGTCAATGTCTTCTTCGGTATTGAAGAAATGCGCGCTGACCCGCAGATTGCCGACCCCACCCAGTGTCCGCATTGAGATCTTGATCGGCTTCATGCAGCGGCCCGGCGCCGCGCAGCGCTGAAAGAAAGCCGTGTCCCGATCGTAGTCGCCCGATGTGTAGGTTATCAATCCATGCCGCTTGGCCGGATCCGTCGGGCTGGTCACGGTGCAACCGATCTCCTGCAACCGCTCGATGGCATAACCCCCGAGGCGGCGCACCCGCTCTTCGACGTTCTCGATGCCGATCCGGTCGTAGAACTTCATGGTCGCGATCCAGCCAAACAGCGCCGGGCCGATCGTCACGTCCTGGGAAAACTGGTTGGCGGTCTGCTCAGGCGGATGGGTCCAGCTCGCCAGCGTATCGTGATCCCGATCGGCGAACGGAATGCCACCCGGGATATCGGCCCAGATGTAGTTGCGATAGCGCGCGTCGACCTGCTCCATCACGGAACGCTTGATATAGAAAAGTCCCGCGCCTTCGGGTCCGCAGAGCCACTTGTAGGCTCCGGAAATCATAATGTCGACATCATCCTCACGGACATCGACCTTCATGGCGCCGAGGGTCTGCATGGCGTCGTCCAGCACCAATGCACCATGCGCATGGGCAATACGGCAGACCTCTTTCATGTCGAAGGTGAACCCGCAAAAAGCCGTGGTGCGATCGACAATGACCATCCGCGTACGATCGTCAACAGCCTTTTCGAGGTCTTCCATCGGGATTTCGCCGTTGACATTACGGACCATACGGATCTCCGTGCCGTAGCGACGACCGAGGTCCTGCAGGATGTAGGGAATCGACGGATACCCGAGATCGGTTATGACGAAGTTGTCGCCTTCGTGCCAGTCGAACATGTTGTACATGATCAGGTTCGCGGCGATCGCCGGCCGATACATGTTCGTGACTTCGTCCGGGTGCGCATTGATGAAGCGCGCGCTGCGCTCGATGCTCTCCCGCCAGGCGGCGGTCAGAAACGGGTGCGTGGCCACGTCCGCATTGGGAATATCCTCCATGCGGCCAAATTCCACGAACCCGTAGAAATCCCGGGCCGCGTCCAGCCAGTAGCGGCCGGGAATCATCTGATCGGCGGCATTCAGATAGATCCAGTGATTCAGCAGCTTGAATTCGCTGCGGATCGCGTCGATGTTGTCGTCGATGAAGTTGCCCATAAGATGGCTATTCTAGACCGACCAACTCGTTAGAACACGTCATCTATCGCGGAGCCTTCGGCAATCGGCCGGCCAAGCGAAAACTGTAGCTGCCAGCTATCGTTGTCCACATAGCCGAGCGACAGTCTCAGCGGGCCCACCGGCGTGCGTCCGCTGACCGAGCCGGAAATACCATAGAGCGTGCCTTCACTGACCTGGTCGCGCCGGTCGCGAACGTGCCCTGCCTGCAGACGCAGACCAGCGTAAAGCGACTGATCCCACAAGGCCAACAGGTCCGCGAGCTTCCACAGATAGCCACCGCCGGCCAGCCAATACTCGCTGCCCCGCAATTCACCGGGCCGCAATCCGGGAAAACTGCGGATGCCACCGAGGCGAAAGTCACGAGTCGGCGGGAGGTCGCCAGACAACTCCTTGCCGCCCCCGACCAGCAACGTCAGTGCATTGCCTCTTAACGAAAACGTATGGCTGGCGACCCCCTCGATCAATTCGTACTTCTGCTCGCCGCCGAGCCAGGTACCGGCATTCACGTAGCGGGCATTGATCAGGCTGCCCCGGGTCGGTAATCCCACGTTATCGCGCGTGTCGTAGACCAGGCTGACGTCGGCCGCCGAATCGCGCTCCTGTTCGAGCTCCGGCAATTGCAGATCGCCCGTATCGCGTTTGGTCCGGATCCAGCCGGTCCGCACACCGGCGCGTAGCTGCGCGACGCGGCCAATATTTGCCCCTAGATCGACTTTCCCGAATATGTCGCGCAAGAAATATCGGGCGACTCGATTGCCATCGAAGTAGATGTCCTCCAGGCGACTGTCGAGCATGGCAATCGGCTGCACGAAGAAACGTTGCCGCGAATCAATCGGCTGATAGAAATCGGTGCGAACAATCGAGTGCTTACCGACCTGCAAAATACTGTTCCAGCGGGCACCGCGGGAATTCATCCAGGTGCGCGAATGCTCCCCGCGCACGATGGCCTGCAATTCGCCGTTGCCGGCCCCATCCAGCCCGATGTCGAACTTCAGGAAATTCGGCCCCCAGGCTTTCTCTATCGGACTGATCTCGAGTACCCGCGCACCGGGTGGACCGGTATAGTGATACTCGACGCCGCTGAAATCTCCCAGGGCGAAGATCCGGTTGGCGTCCTCATTGATCTGCTCGGTATCGACAATCGCACCAGGCCTGGAGTGCACCAGCTGCGCTTTGACGTACCCGGGGCTCACACGCTCGAGGCCAACGATGCGCACCTCGGCGAGCCGGCTCGCGTCACGGGGCGCGCGGCCCACCGATGCCTGCCAGGCCAGGTATTCATCCTCCGGCAAGGAATAACGGCTGAGAGACGCGGCCATGCGCAGAGCGGCCTGCTTTCCCAGTTCTACTGCCTCTGGCGCCCGTTCGAAATCAGCGGCTGTTATGTCACCCATTGGTACCTCGATCTCGACATCGCGGTCCGTGAGCATCGCGAGTTGCGCCTTTTCGTTGGTCTCGATCATCACGTCCATGGACCGACTGACCAGCGACAGTGCCGACTCGAGTTCTTCGACCGATGGCTGCGGCGATGACATCCACACGACAATCACGACATCCGCACAGAGATCGCGCGCGACATCAACCGGAATATTTCGCGTCATGCCGCCGTCCGACAGCACCTGGTCACCGACCACGATTGGTGAGAAAGCACCCGGTATCGCCATACTCGCGCGCATCGCTACCGACAGGTCGCCCTGCCTCATCACCACCATGTCACCGGTCACCATGTCGGTGGCCACCGCGCGGAATGGAATAGGCAGATCGTCGAAGTCACGCTTGAGCCGTGCATCGGTAATCAGGTCCCGGATAAGGTCCTCGATGTCCTGCGTTTTGAGGAAGCCGCCCGGGGTCCTGATCTTGCCAGCCTTGAAGCCGAGCTCGATCGCGTTGGTGTAGTTTCGATCAGATAACTTCCGGTTGATCGGCAGGCGATCTCGCCGCCCCTCGCTGCCGACGGTACGTGACCAGTCAATCGCCAGGGTATTAGACTCAATTTGTTCAGGCGCCATACCGGATGCGAAGGTTCCGCCGACCAGCGCGCCCATGCTGGTGCCCGCGACGCAATGAATCGGGATCCGCAAGTCCTCGAGTACCCGCAGTACGCCAACGTGGGCGGCACCCTTGGCGCCACCACCGCCCAGCACCAGGCCGATGCGCGGGCGGGACTCCGCGGCCGGGTCGCCGGTCTGCGCGTTTGCGGGCATCGCCGTGAGCAGGAAACCGACCAACAGCGGTCCTGCCATTCTGATCAAATGCATTGTTTCACCTGTTGGAGTGATTCCGGCGAGCCGTGTCACCCGCTCAAGAAGGGTTGTCCTCGGCAAATAATTGCTTGAGTTCCTCAGTCGCGTCCTGGGTTGTTTGCCGGTAGGCCTTTTCGTCGTGGAATACTGCGGCCTGCTTATCGAGCGTCTTGACGTCGTGTTCTTTGAAAGCCTGGATCGCGTCGGCGGAAGCTGACGGCGAATCACCGAGTTCGGTCAGCATAATTCTGGTCAGCTCGAGACTGGACAACAGCGTCTCCCGCATCACGTGCTGCACGCCGAGTTCGCGGAGCTTGAGTTCGTGGTGCCGATTCCTCGCTCGCGCCAGAATGGTGACTTGAGGTGCAGTCTCGCGGACCAGCGCCGCCACTTTTAATGATGCCTCGACATCGTCGATCGCGAGTATAAAAACCTTGCACTCTGACACGTGCGCAGCCTGCAACAGGTCCAGTCGGGTCGCGTCGCCGAAATAGATTTCATTGCCGAATCGGCGCACGAACTCGACCTGCGCGGGATTGACTTCCAGCGCGGTGAACGGAATGTGCCGCATGGTCAGGACCCGTGCAATGATTTGCGCGAAGCGTCCAAATCCCGCGATCACGACAGGATGTTCGGGCTCGTCGATGTCGTCGAACGGCTTTTCGTCCAGGTCTCGCTCCAGGCTCTTTTCGAGCAGCGCGCTGACCAGCGGCGTGCTCGCCATCGACAGTGTCACCACCAGTACGATGAGCTCCAGGGTCGAGTCGCTGATCAATGCTGCCATGGCGCCGGCGGTCAGCAACACAAAGGCAAACTCACCGCCCTGTGACAACACGACGGCCGTGCGCAACGATTCCGTATTGTCCATGCCATGCCAGCGCGCCAGCGGGAACACCACCAGGGTCTTGAGCGCGATCAGGCTGAGTGCAAGGCCGACAATTAGTACCGGCGAGTCAGCCAGCAGGCGCAGGTTCGTCGACATGCCAACAGCCATGAAGAAGAGGCCCAGCAACAGACCCTTGAACGGCATGATGTCCGTTTCGAGCTGATGACGGTATTCGGAATCCGCCACCATCATCCCGGCAACAAACGCGCCCAGGCCCATCGACAGGCCGACCGCCTTCATTGCGAGAGCGGCACCAACCACAATGGCCAGCCCCGCGGCCAGGAACAGCTCATGAATACCCGCGCTGGCGACGAAGCGCAGTATCGGTCGCAACGTGAACCTCGCGATGACGAGCCCACCAATCGCAGCTGCCACGAGTACCGGGTCCAGGGGTCCCTCCGCATCCGCGCCGGCGGTCGGTGTCAACAGGCTCAACACCGCCAGGGCCGGGATGACGGCAACGTCCTGTAACAGCAACACGCCAAAAGCTGCCCGGCCGTGGGGTCGATTGAGCTTGCGCTGTTCACCGAGAAGCTGCAGCACGAACGCCGTGCTCGACAGCGCCAGGGCAAAGCCGATTAGAACCGCGGCCGGCCAGTCAAAGTCAAAGAGCTGATTGACCAGTAGCGCTATTGCCGCCGTCGTCACACCCACCTGTGCGGAGCCAAGCCAAAATACGGCCCGCCGCATCACCCACAGGCGTTTGGGTTGCAGCTCCAGGCCGATAATGAAGAGCAGCAACACGACGCCGATCTCGGCGAAATGCAGGATTTCCTCGGCATCACCGACCAAACCGATGCCATTGGGGCCAATCAGAATCCCGGCGCCAAGAAACCCGAGCACGGACGACAAACCGAGCCGCTTGCTGATCGGCACGACCACGATGGCGGCGACCAGGAAAATCAGCGCTTCAGTGAGAAATGTCATGACAGCTGTCTCGTACGTCGATCACTTGCCAGGCAGGGGAATAAAGTCATCGTCGCTCGGTACCTTGTCGAAGACCTGGTTTCGCCAATCATGCTTGGCCTGGTCGATACGCTCTCTGGACGTGTGCACGAAGTTCCACCAGATATGGCGCGGCCCGATGTTCTCACCACCGATGGTCAATACGCGACTGTCTTGGGCCGCGATCAATGTTATGGGGCCCGCGCGCAATACCGCCATCGTGCGAGCCTGGAGGTGAAAGTCGTCAACGGCGACCTCTCCGGACACGACGTATATCGCGCGTTCCGCGGCATGTCCGGGTAACTCGATTGTGGAGTTCTTCTCCAGCCGCTGATCGAGATACAGGGTGTCGGCATGCACGGGCACCGGTGATCGCTCGCCATAGGCTTCGCCAATAATTACGGTCGTCGCGACGCCATCATGTTCGATGGTCGGCAGCTGATCAGCACGAAAATGCTGGAAATCGGGCTCGGTTTCCTGCTTCGCTTCCGGCAAGGCCATCCAGGTTTGAATGCCGTGCAGGCGCTGACCACTCGCCTCCAGCCGCGGATCGGTCCGCTCCGAATGCACGATGCCGCGACCGGCTGTCATGAGATTGACTGCACCTGGTCGAATCGGCTGCACGAACCCAAGGCTATCCCGATGCAGGATTTCGCCCTCGAACAAGAACGTCACCGTTGCCAGGCCGATGTGCGGATGTGGCCGCACATTTATACCTTGGCCGGGCGGAAAATTGGCGGGTCCCATTTCATCGACAAAGATGAACGGACCCACGGTCTTGCGTTTTGGCGACGGCAACACCCGTCGCACCGAAAATCCGCCTAGGTCGCGCCCGCGCGGTTCGATCAGCAGTTCCACCGCATGCTGTTGCAACGTGCAGACCGGTTCGTAGGCGTCCAGATGACTCATATGTAAGCGTTCGCTGTTCGTGGAAATGGGGCTGTCGCGCCCGGGCTCGCTATTGTCGCCGCTGCCGCTTCCGCGGTACAAATGGCCCATGGAGCGGGACGTCTATCAGCACAAGGGAGACAATCTCCCGCGACCCGGCGAGCACAGCCAGGAAATCCTCAGCGAGTCCACGGTGCACCGTTACTGGCGCGCCAAT
The DNA here is from genome assembly GCA_030066665.1 of Gammaproteobacteria bacterium. Classification (GTDB taxonomy): domain Bacteria; phylum Pseudomonadota; class Gammaproteobacteria; order Steroidobacterales; genus J054. The sequence goes on along the minus strand of JASJBD010000008.1, from coordinate 13,927 downwards.
TTGCGGCTGGTCGGCGGGCTGCTACTGATCTGGTTCGCCGTATCTTTTGGCTTCGGCATCCTGCTGGTGGAGCCGTTGAACCGGATTCCATTCTTCGGCTTCAAACTGGGTTTCTGGTGGGCGCAGCAAGGCGCAATCTATGTCTTTGTCGCCATAATTTTCGTCTACGTCGTCCTGGCCCGCCGCATCGATCGACGGTTCGGCGTCGACGATGACGAGCCCCCCGGTTCGTGAGCACCCAAACGCTCACGTATCTGTTCGTCGGGCTGACCTTCAGCCTGTATGTGGCCATCGCGATCTGGTCGAAAGCCGCGTCGACGAAGGACTTTTATGTGGCCGGCGGCGGCGTGCACCCGATTGCCAATGGCATGGCCACGGCCGCCGACTGGATGAGCGCGGCGTCGTTCATTTCGATGGCAGGCATCATCGCGTTCATGGGCTACGACGGCTCGGTCTACCTCATGGGCTGGACCGGCGGTTATGTGCTCCTCGCACTTCTGCTGGCACCCTACCTGCGTAAGTTCGGCCAGTTCACGGTGCCAGACTTCATCGGCGAGCGGTACTACTCGCGGATTGCACGCGTGGTCGCCGTACTGTGCCTGATTTTCGTGTCATTCACGTATGTCGCCGGGCAGATGCGCGGCGTCGGCATCGTGTTTTCCCGTTTTCTCGAGGTCGACATCAATCTGGGCGTGTTGATCGGGATGGGTGTGGTCTTCATTTACGCCGTGCTCGGCGGCATGAAGGGCATCACTTATACGCAGGTGGCGCAGTACTGCGTGCTGATCTTCGCCTACCTGGTACCGGCGATTTTCATCTCCTTCCTGATCACGGGTAATCCGGTTCCCCAATTCGGTCTTGGCGCCGAAACTGTGGATGGGTCCGGACTGGCCGTGCTGGAAAAGCTCGATCTCACGCTGCAGGAACTCGGCTTTGGCCCCTACACATCGGGTAACAAGGCACCGATCGATGTATTCGCTATCACGCTCGCATTAATGGTGGGCACCGCGGGTCTGCCGCACGTGATCGTCCGGTTCTTCACCGTGCCAAAGGTCTCGGATGCACGACTGTCCGCCGGCTACGCGCTGGTGTTCATCGCGTTGCTCTACACGACTGCACCGGCGGTCGGTGCATTTGCCCGGCTCAATTTCGTGCAGACGATTCATGAGACGCCGTACCAGGAGGCGCCACGGTGGTTCAAGAACTGGGAGGAGATCGGCCTGATCGGCTGGCTCGACAAGAACGGTGATGGCGCTATCCAGTACGGCCCCGGTTCTCCGTTCGAAGGCCCCCCGACGTTCGACGCAAGGCAGGGAAGCAACGGCGAACGCAGCGTTGCGAACGCGCCAACGGCCGTGTCGAACGAGGTCTACGTCGATCGCGACATCATGGTGCTCGCCAATCCCGAGATCGCCAATCTGCCCGGCTGGGTCATCGCGCTGGTCGCGGCGGGTGGCCTGGCCGCGGCGCTGTCAACCGCCGCCGGCTTGCTGCTAGTGATCTCGACGTCCATCAGTCACGACCTGTTGAAAAAGACGTTTGTACCCAACATCACCGAGCCAGCAGAATTGCTGTTCGCGCGCCTATCGGCGGCCACCGCGATCGGCGTCGCCGGCTACCTCGGGATTAATCCCCCGGGTTTCGTCGCGCAGGTGGTGGCATTCGCGTTCGGGCTCGCCGCGGCATCGCTATTCCCGGCCATTTTCATGGGCATTTTTTCCCGCCGCATGAATACACTAGGCGCGGTCGCCGGCATGTGTGCCGGATTGCTGTTCACCGGCAGCTACATCGTGTATTTCAAGTTCATTCGGCCGGACCTGAACAATGCCGAGCACTGGCTGCTCGGTATTTCGCCTGAAGGGATCGGCGTGATCGGCATGCTGCTCAATTTCGGCGTCGCACTGGCGATCTGTCGCCTGCACCCGCCACCGCCGTTCGAAATCCAGGAATTGATTGACGATATCCGCGTGCCCGCTGGGGCCAGCGTCGCCCACGAGCACTGACGACCGACGTTCAGTCGAGCGGCACCGGCACCATCACCGACAGGTGATCTTCGTCACCCACGATTCGTGTTTGATGCCCCTTGCCTGTCGTGTCCTCCAGCAACACGATGCTGCCGGGCTCGAAACGACGGGTCTCGCCATCACTGACCGTGACTTCGACCGTACCCGACAGTAGAAACGCGAACTGGCGCCGCGGCGCCGGGTGCCAATCCTCGAACGAGCCGGCCGGCATGAACACCAGCGTCGCCCCATCGGCTTCCGCCATGCGATGAATCGCAATGGGACTAGCGGGCGGCGCATAGTTTTCCAGCGACAATGCCAGTTCACCCTCGTCGAAATGCGAAACACCATCCGCATCGGTGTACATTCGCGTGTAGCCAAGCTGTGACATGGCGTCGGTGCTCATGACCGCTTCCTCCGCAATTGTATTGCCGGCAATGCAGACAAGAGTCGCCAGGCAGAGATTTCTGTATAAGCGATACATGTTCGTCATGGCGACATTACCCCGGTGGTGCAAAAAAGAAAATCGTGCGCCGATCTATCAGCGAATCCCTGAAATGGCACAAGTCGACGAAACGCGTGTCGATGCTGGTCCCGTCAGCACTCGTTGCCCGCAGGCGTCCCCAGGACATGGCGTGATCACCATCCGCGAGCGTGCCTTCGATCTCATGCCGACCGTCGGCAATATTGCGCTCGGCCTCGTAGTAGTGCATGAGCTGCTCTATACCGATGACCGGTGGCCGACCCGGCAGCTCGTAGACGAGGTCCGCGGTGAACAGCGATCGTAACGCCGGCCAGTCGCGTGCATCGATGACTTGCAGGAGCCTGGCCATATGGTCTTTCAACATCGGTGGACTCATCGGCAATTAGAGTATCCTATCGGCACGGGGCCCGCCGATGGCAGACGAAAAGAACGACTGGAAACACCATGGAGTGCGCGTTGTGCGGGGCGATCAGCTCGATCCCAATACGCCGCAGACGCCTGGCATGCATCGCCTGGCGGCGATTACCGCTACTTCGGCGAATGCTCAGAAGATCTGGGCTGGCACGGTCACTATTCACCCCGATGCGAAGACCGGCCCGCATCATCATGGCGCACTGGAAAGCATCATCTACGTTGTCAGCGGCCAGGCTCGAATGCGCTGGGGTGAGCGTCTCGAGTTCACCGCCGAGGCCGGGCCCGGGGATTTTGTTTTTGTGCCGCCCTACGTCCCGCACCAGGAGATCAATGCCAGCACGGACGAACCTTTGCAGTGCGTGCTGGTGCGTAACGACCAGAAACCGATTGTCGTGAACCTGGAGATTGACGCGGTCGAGCACCCGGAAGAGGTAGTGTGGGTGGACCCGCATCATCCGCCGACCTGACGGACCATGACACGAACTCACCGGCTGTGCCTTTGGCTTTTGCTGATATCCACGATCAGCTTTGCCGTCCCGGCAACCAGTGATCAGCAACATCCGCTCGACAGTCTGACGGTTGCGGAGTACGAGACGGTCACCCGTGTGCTCGGGACGGCTGGCAAGATCGACAAAAGCAGTCGATTCGCGCTGGTCAACCTCGCCCAGCCGGAAAAAGAATCCGTATTGCGGTGGCAACCGAGCGACGGGATCGCGCGGCAGGCCTTCGTCGCCGTGCGTCATCAACGACAGATGTATGAAGGCATCGTCGACCTGGCCGCGGAGAAACTATTGTCATGGGAGCGCGTCGAGGGCGTTCAGCCGGCCCTCTTCGATGACGAGTTTGTGCTGTCGCAGACCATTGTTCGCCGGGATCCCGCGTGGCAGGAGGCCATCGCGAAACGGGGAATCGAAAACCTGAAAGACGTATTCTGCTATCCAGCCTTCCCCGGTAATTTCGATCGTGACTGGGATGTCGGTAACCAGCGCCTGGGCATGATTGCCTGTTATCACACAGGATCGGACAACGGCTTATGGGGCCGACCGATCGAAGGGTTGCTGGCGATCGTCGACTACGACAACAAGGCGCTATTCGAGTTGATCGACACGGGTGTCGTGGCAATACCGAACGGCGGACCGGCCATTGCCGAGCCGCAACCCACGGCCAACCCTGCGCGTGGTCCGGTGACGCACCGCATCTCGACGAATGGTCAGTGGATTAGCTGGGATCGCTGGCGATTCCATCTCGGCATCGATCCCCGGGTCGGGCCCGTATTGTCACTGGTGAGCTTCGAGGATGCAGGCCGCGAGCGGTCCGTAATGTACCAAGGCTCGGTGTCGGAGTTATTCGTGCCCTACATGGACCCCACACGAACCTGGTATTTCCGCACCTACCTGGACGTTGGCGAATATGGCATCGGCGCCAGCGGTGTGCCGCTCACGGCTGGACGGGACTGCCCCGCCGATGCGCTAATGCTTGATGCGAGTTTCCTGAACTATCGCGGCAAGCCGACAACGACCACCGGCATCGCCTGCGTATTCGAGCGGCTCACCGGCGATGCCGCCTGGTCGCACTTCGAGGTCAGGCAACAGGGCTCCCAAATGCGTCGTCATGCGGAACTCGTGGTGCGCTTCATCGTCTGGCTGGGCAACTATGACTATGTGCTGGACTGGATCTTCACGGAAACCGGGTCACTGAAGGTGCGCGTCGGTGCAACCGGGATCGTGCTGACGAAGGCGGTGGCCAGCCGACTGATGTCGGACGCCGGGGCCGAGGCTGACACCGCCTATGCCCGATTGATCGCGCCAGGCCTCGCCGGCGTCAACCACGACCATTTTTTCAGTTTCCGGCTGGATCTCGACGTCGATGGCCCGCGGAATTCGCTGCTCATCGACCGATTGCGCCAGGTTGAGCTGGATCCGGCCGACGGCGAAGCGCCGCGACGGCAGATCTGGCAGGCGTTTCCGGCGGTGGCGAGACGGGAATCCGATGCGCAACTGTCGATGAATCTGCGACAACCGGCGTTGTGGCGGGTGATCAATCCAAGTGCGACGAATCATGTCGGTAATCCGGTCAGTTACCAGTTACAGCCGGGAAAATCCGCGCGCACGCTGCTGGATGATGGCGCAATTGTGCACCGTCGCGCGGCCTTCACGGCCCATCACCTGTGGGCGACGCCTTATGAACCCGCCGAGCGTTACGCGGCCGGCGACTATCCGAACCGTCACCCGGGCGGTGCGGGCTTGCCCGAATGGACTGCCGCCAATCGGTCGATTCAGAATACCGACATCGTGTTGTGGTATACGGCTGGCATGCACCACGTCGTGCGAGCCGAGGACTGGCCGATCATGCCGTTGGTACACCATGAATTTGAACTGCGCCCCTTCGACTTTTTCGACTTCAACCCGACCGTGAGCGAATCCGGGCCATGAGCGAGTTCACGGGTTTCCGCGACTTTCGAGAATTCCTCACCGCCGCGGAGCAACGCGGACTCCTGCGGCGCATCCGTCGCACGGTGGATCGCAGCTGGGAACCGGCGTGTCTCGCAAAGCTGATGTTTCACGGCCTGCCCATGGAACAGCGCTTTGGCTTTCATTTCGACAAAGTCGACGGGTCAGAATTCCCTCTCGTTACGGCCGCGATTGGTGCGTCGATCAGCAATTACGCGCTGGCGCTGGGCGTTGAGCCCGAACGCATCAATGACCGGTGGAACGATGCGCTCAACAGGCTGGTGCCACCCACCATCGTCGCGACCGCGCCGTGCCAGGAAGTGGTGCGACTGGGTCGAGATGCCAGGTTGGGCGCCCTGCCGATCCCGGTCTGGACACCCCGCAAGGACGCCGGACCGTATATCACCACGGTGACGGTCAATCGCTCGGCCGAGACGGGTATTCAAAACATGGGGGTGTATCGCACCCAGGTGCGGGACGACCATAGCGTAATCGTGAATCTCAGCCCAGGACGGCAGGGTCACGAGTTTGCGCAGACTTACCTGAAGCAGGGCGAACCGGCGCCGATCGCGTGGGTAGTCGCCGCGGATCCGGCCGTGTACCTCGCGGCGGTCGCAAACCTGCCAATCGGTTTTGACGAAATCATGGTCGCCGGCGGATTGCGGCATGATCCCGTGGAACTCGTCCGCGCGCAGACGTCAAACCTGTTCGTCCCGGCTAATGCCGAGATCGTTATCGAGGGCGAGGTGTTGCCCGGCCGAATGGCAACCGAGGGACCGTTCGGCGAGTCCGCCGGTTACATGAGCGGCACGGCGCGCCGGCCCGTGGCGCGCATTACGGCAATCACCCACCGTCGTAACGCGCTGTATTACGGTCTCAGCAGCCAGATGCCGCCATCGGAAAGCACGGTAATGCAGAGTCTCTCCAATGCCGGCCTGTATCTGCATATGTTGCGAAAGGACTATGGGGAGACAAGTGTGCGCGACGCCTACATCGATTTGATGTTCGGTGGCGGCGCGTCGCATATTACTATCTCGATGACGCCGGAAGATCCGGAACACGCCAAGCGAGTCGGCCGCATCGTTGCCGACAATACCTTGATCAAGCGCATTACCATTGTCGATGCGGACATCGATATCCGTGACAGGATCGACATGGACTGGGTCATGAGCGCCCATTTCGATCCGGCACGCGATACGGAAATCGTCGGTGGTTTCCCGATGCCCGCCGACCATGCCGTTTCACCGGATGAACAGGGCCGCAAGATGGGCGGTAAGATCATTATCGATGCCACGCGCAGCGTCGACACCGGCGCCAACTCCTTGCCGCCGCGGGAACTCATGCTGAAGGCGCGCGAGATCTGGCGCGATGAAGGTTTACCCGAAATCGAAATTGCCGGTCGGCTGCGCAAGCGGCTGGATCGTGGCTAACCCCGACTAGGCTAGCTCATGCGCGCGCTCGCGCTCTGATTCGCTTCTTCGCCGTTGTCGATACGCGGCGTTTTCGATGCAGCTTCTCCGCCGTGCGGCGCAATTCGCTGAGCGCCGCCACGTGCTTGCGGAAAAAGGTTCTGCCCTGTTCGTCCCGGGGGTCGACAGCCTTGCGCGTCAATTGCCGTTGCCACAATCGCTCTTCCCAGGCAGCAACGGATTCCCGGTTTTTCACATCCAAATGATCCAACACGGGCTTCAAGCCCTCATTGTATGTGGTGGCCATGACATTCCTTGTTCTTATTATTCAGCCGCCACACATTTTATTACGGCCCAGGGAAAGGTGTGTTCTACGCGTCGGTGTTCTGTCAAAAACCGCGGCGTACCAACGTTTCCGCCGCGTGGTCGGAATCTTTATGTCAACGGGTCACGCGCGACAATTGTGGCTTCGGTTAGTCGGCCTTAGAACAACTCGGGGATGTAACGGCGCTCTGCCATCGCGGCCTCATCGTCGTAGGCATCGGTAGCGTCCCGTTCCGGGAGCTGAACCAGTTCCGGTTTGCTTTTCTCGTACGGAATCTGGCTCAAGAAGTGTGAGATGCAGTTAAGGCGCGCCGCACGTTTGTCATCCGACCGGATAATATGCCACGGGGCGTGCTCGGTATCGGTGGCGACCATCATCTCATCACGCGCGCGCGAGTATGCGTACCAGCGCCGGCGCGATTCCAGGTCCATCGGGCTGAGTTTCCACTGCTTGCGCGCATCGGTAATGCGATCGCGGAAGCGTTTTTCCTGCTGCTCGCTGCTGACCTCCAGCCAGTACTTGACCAGAATGATCCCGTCGTCGATCAGCGCCTGCTCGAGACGCGGCGCGATCTCCAGGAACTTGCGACGCTGCTCGTCCGTGCAAAACCCCATCACGATTTCCACGCCCGCCCGGTTGTACCAGCTGCGATCGAATACCGTAACTTCCCCCGCCGCCGGGAACTCCCGAATATAGCGCTGGAAGTAGATTTGCGTTTTTTCCCGATCGGTCGGTGCCGGTAGTGCCACCTTGTGAAACACCCTCGGGCTCACCCGGTCGGTCATGGCCTTGATCATGCCGCCCTTGCCGGCTGCATCCCGGCCCTCGAACACGACGATGATCCGGGCGCCCGACGATTTGACCCACTCCTGCAGGTGAACCATCTCCCCGTGCAGCTTGGCCAGCTTCTTTTCGTATTCTTTGCGTTTCATCTAGGTGCCCTCAGTCATTTTCGTGGGCCGTCAGGTACACACGTACGGACGCGATGGAATCAGCCAGCAGTTTTGCCACGTAACGCGGATTATGCACCCCCCAGGACCGATCGCTGCCAATCAATTTGTAGTTGGTATAGGCGTTTTCCAGGATCAGCTGGGGATCGTTGTCGAATGGCAGCGTGCCGCCGCGGTGGCAGGTGGCGCACTTGTCACCCGGTTTCGCCATCGGTAGCACATCATCGTTGGCGGCCCGCAGCAGGTCGCCGAGTTCGGTCCACTGCGTATGAATCTTGCGCTGGAAGCCGTTGATATCGAAGTTCGCGGCATCGCGGTGACACTGCTGGCACGCTGCCAGGTGCAAGACGTCATCGGCGTCGTCCGGCTTCCGGCTCTGCAGCGGGTCATCCCAGCGCGGGCCGAAGCCACCGAGTTCTCCGTTCTCACCCGCATCGCGCATTCGCAACGTATGACCGCCAATCGCGCGCACGCCCTGCGCGTCCACCGTGCCAATCTCGTCGCTCAGGTGGCAGCGCACACACTTCGTGTCCGTGTTATGCGGATTGAATACCTCATAGTCTTCGCCGGGGTATTCGAACCCGTTCCGAACCTCGCCCGCGGTGCCTTCGAGAACAGCGTTCTGCCATTTGTCTTCGTGGCAGGTCTGGCAAATCGCACCCGGATTGCTCGTCCGCAACCCGGCTTGCGCAGTTGCATCATGCGGGGCGTGGCAAGCGACGCACGTGATCCCCGCATCATCACGACTTGGCACTTTCGTCATGTCAGCCATCAGCGGGCCAATGCCGCCGAGTCTTTTCTTGTAATCGACATCATGAAAAGCCACACCGTCAGCGGCCGCGGTTTCCAGCGTCGCTGCAAATGTGCGCGCATAGTGGCACTTGGAGCACGTCACCAGCAGCGGCGCGGACACTTCCTCGTGGCCATACGCCATGCCATCGGCGTGCCGGGATTTTTCCCACTCTGCGTACTCGCCATGGCATTGGCCGCAGACGCCCGATTCATAGCTGACATCCTGGGTCGCGCGCTTCTGTTGCAGATGTTCGTCGCCTTCGGCAGCAACGCCCAAATGCGCGTCGGCCGGGCCGTGGCAATTCTCACACCCCACCCCAACTTCGCTGTGCCGGGTCTCCCGATACTGCGCGACACGTTCCTGGTGACAGCCGGCGCAAGCGCTGCCGTCCTGTTTGGCGACGCCTTCCACCACCAGCACCGACAACACGGCGGGCTCGCTTTCCAGCGCGCCAGACGGGTCATTGTCCGTAACTCGCAGCAGCGCCTCATATCGCCCTGGCTGCCCCGCCAGGAATTGCACGACCTGGCCTTTTGTCGCCGATTCCTGATCCGGGCCGCGCAACAGATGATTGGCCGGAGTGCGAACACCGGTTGCCGGATCGACATGGAACAGGTCCCAACTAAAGGCGAACTGTCGTTGCAGGTGGTCATGGTTCTTGCCGTACGTGTCCGGAGCCGTACCACCCGGGTTATACAGCTCAGGCGACGCGTGGTTCGGGTCGAATCCGACGCCTTTCAGGAAGACGCGCTCGCCGGTGCTGACAACCTTCAGCCCGCTCGATGCGCGCGGCGCGCCTGATGGAATCTTGGTCGGTGGATTTGGACCCGCGATGACTAGCGGCAACGCTTCTGGTGGGGTATTGACCACCCGCACGGAAACTCCCGCAGCAACTTCCGTGCCCGGAGCCGCGGTGTTGGTCAGAATCATGCTCACGCTGTATGTGCCCGGACGCGGTGGCGTAAAATGGAACAACGCGCGCGGCGCTCCCGGGATCGGGACGCGCTCCGCTTGCAGGGCCTGCTCACCAGTTGCATAGGGGTCCAGCAGCAGATTGCCGGCTTCGTCGCGAATCTCGAAGCGGATACCGCGCGCCGATATGTTCCGGCTGCCGCTGGCATCGAGCAGTACGGCAGTCATATAAGGTTGCAACTCGGGCGGCGACAGGAACGGCACCATACTGCCGAGCTTCAGGTCGGCCATTGGCGGACCCTCGGGCGCCGGAAACAGCGCTTCGTCCGGCAGCACCGTCACGGTACCGGCGCCAATCTGGACACCGTTCACGTCGCTGCTTTCAAACCCCGGCGCAGAGATTCTGACGGTATAAACGCCGGGCGTGATATCGGAGATTTCAAAATAGCCATCAGCATCCGTGGCACCGGTTAGCTCACCCGGCGACAGGACCACATCGGCGCGCGGGATGCCCGGTAGCACAAACGGCAGCCAGCCAGCCGCCTCCGTCACCCGGCCTTGCAGGTAGCCGATTTCGGCGGGCACCGACGGCGCAGGCTTGTCACGCGGGCGAAATGTGGACTCGAGAAAGGCTGCGGCAAGCACCCCGAGGATCAGGGCCACACCAAGAATTCCACCCGTGATCCGGAGGTATCTGCTCAGACGTGATGATGCCACTTTGTGGTCTGCTGGCGAGTCCCGCCAGACGGCTCAATTTACGGACATCAGTATTTTTGCCGCTTGATAAGCGGCTTCATACACGTATTTCCCGAAAAACCAGCCATCACCCTGAACCACTGGTGCGCGGGCCGAAATGTGAGCTTTAGTGCAGCTCCGACGCACTACGCTGCGCAGCTTTCGACAATCGCTAGCCGTCGATATTGATCAGTACATTGCCGGTCGTGAAGTAATAGACGGCATCCGCCAGCAGCGCGATACCGATCAGGAACAGTACTACTGGCATTAGCACGCCGCTGATCCGGTCGAGAACTTCGTTGATTTTGTGTAGCACCGCCTGGCTGCGATTCCCGAGGACCGCGCGCAGCAACGGCACGACCACAAAAGGCATCGCATACGCGAGATTGTAGGCAGCCAGTGCCACCAGGTCTTCGGTGAAAGTGAGCTCTGCTTTAGCCATCTGGCCAAGCGCGGCAAAATATGGCAATGCAAATGGGATACCGATGAAATTCACAACGGCACCGAAGAGGAACGAGGTCACCGGCGTCAGTTGCGGCCCGGGCTCCTCCGGCCGCTTGCCTCGATCGGAGCGGCTGCGCAACGCTACCCGGAGCAATCCGATACCAACCAAAGTTTCGATGACGAAATCGATCGGCTGCGGATTCGCCAAGCGGTTTGCGATTGCATCGAGTGAGAAAAGGAGGACCACGCCAACGCTGAAATACGCGGCGGTATGGCCGAGCAGCATCGACGTGCTGTTGACAAGCGGCTGCTTTGTGCCGGCCGCATAAACCATGAAGGCAAACAACACCGGGTTGACGACGTCCGCCAGCAGGATCGGTAGCAGGGCAGCCCAAAGATCGGTCATACAGGTATTCTGAACCTAAACGACTGCGACCACTTGACCGATCGGGAAGAAATAGCGGCTGACAAGGCCGTATGACGAGCCGCGCGCCAATGCCCCTCCGGCTACATGCGGCCGTCGTCCACCGTCGGCGGGCTCAGGTAGTCTTCCTCGGTGACGCCCTGCATGCGTCTGGCGATGCCGACGAGGCAGATGATAAGAAGTTGGGCCGGGACTCTGTTATACATTTTTATTGCCGCTCCCGTCGGCAGATACGCAGATCGCCTGTATCATGATGATGTCGATTCGGGCTCGCCTCCGGCGTCTGGTGTGGTCCCGGGTAAGTAGATTCCGGGCGATAATTTTCGTTGCGAATGCGTCATAATCGGCGAACAGAGAATAATAAATGCGCTCGCTGCTTAAGAAACGACCGGTCTGGATCATTGCAGGTGCACTGTTTGTCACCCTGTTGATGATCTTCGGCCGCTCCCGCGACGATCCGCCGCCACGGCCGGAACGGGCGGTGCTGGTCGACGTGATCGCCGTGGACCGGCAAACCCTGCGACCGACGCTGGATATTTTCGGCAGCGTGCAGTCACCACAGGATGCCGAGCTGAGCGCGGGTATCGCGGGTCTGGTTGATGCCGTGGCCGTGCGTGATGGTGCGACCGTGGCAGAGGACGAGTTGCTGGTGCAGATCGATCCGCGCGATGCGGAGCTCAAGCTGAAACAGGAAGAGGCCAACCAGCTCGAGGTTGAGGCCCAGCTGCGGTCGGCCGAACTGCGATTGAAACGTGATCGCCTGGCGCTGGAGAAAGAAACCGAGCTGGTTGCGCTGATTGAGAGTCGGCAGACGCGCGCGCAGGAACTTGCCGAACAGAATCTGCTGTCCCAGGCTGACCTGGAAACGGCCGATGAAAACCTCAAACGCCAACAGCTCGCGCTAAGCCAGGCGGAACTTGCGGTCGCGGAAGGCAATAATCGTGTCACGGAATTGCGCGCGCAGCGCGCACGTGCGATTGCCTTACGGGACCAGGCGGCGCTCGATGTCGAACGCAGTCAGGTGACGGCGCCCTTCCCAGGCGTGGTTTCCGAGCTCGAGGTCTCGGAGGGTGACCGGGTATCGGTTGGCGATCCACTGATGCGCCTCCAGAACCCGGCGGCGATCGAGGTGCGCGCACAGATCCCGGCCGCGTACGCGGAAATGGTCGATGCCGGCCTGGGCGCGGGTACGGCGATGAATGCCTCGGTGCAGGCCGGGGAGCAGCGCATTCCAGGTCGGATCGTGCGGCTCTCAGGCCAGACCCAGCAAAGCAGCGGTGGCGTAGACAGCTTCATCGGTTTCAACGCACCTCCCCGCAGCCTGCGGCTCGGTACCACCGTGGCGGTCCGTGTGGAATTGCCGCCGGTACCGGACGTGACGGCCGTCCCGGCCGAAGCCATCTACGGCCGCAATCAGCTCTACAAGGTCGTGGATAGTCGCATGCAAATGGTGGAATTCGAACGGGTCGGGGAGCGAATCGGTCCGGATGGCCGCAACGAAGTGTTATTGAGGTCGCCACAGCTGCAGGACGAGGAACAAGTCATCATTACGAAACTGGCCAACGCGGCCGACGGTTTACTGGTCAAGATCAACGAGCCAGAGCCATCGGCCCGCACGGAGCAGACCGCCAGGTCCGGCACCGACCTGTAATCCGCCGGCAGCGGCCCGACCATGCGTAACCTGATCCGCGCCTTCATTCGCCACCCGGTGGCACCCAACCTCGCCATGATGGTGCTGATCCTGGCGGGTGTTTTCGCGACGGCGCAGTTGTCGCGCCAGCTCCTGCCAACCTTTGCGCTGAACCTGATCACGGTCGAAGTGATCTGGCAGGGCGCGTCGGCCACCGATGTCGAAGGGCTGGTCACGCAGCCGATGGAAGACGAGCTACTCGCAGTCGACGACCTGCGGTCGCTCGAATCAACCTCCCGGGACGGACTCGCGCGGCTGACACTTGAATTCCCGGATAACGCCGACATGACGCAGGCGTTGGACCAGGTCAAAGACGCGGTCGGGCGAGTGCGCAACCTGCCGGCCGCGGCCGAAGACCCGCAGGTCACCCGGGTCACCCGCAGCGAACCGGTGGCCAAGGTCCTGGTTGTTGGCCCGGTGCTGGAACAGCTGCGCCCGCTCGTGCGGCAGTTCGAACGCGAACTCAGATCGCGCGGGCTCGCGCGCATTGAAGTGACCGGATTACCCGAAGAGCTGATCGCCATCGAAGTGCCCGCCAGCCGGCTGATCGAACTGAACCTGTCGTTGAACGAGATTGCGGACCGGGTGGCGCTGACCAGTGCCGATGTGCCGGCCGGCACCGTCGGCGACGCCGATGTGGCCCGCCAGCTGCGCGGCGTCGATCAACGTCGTTCGGTCACGGGCTTTGCTGACCTGCCGGTAGCAGCCGAAGCCGGCGGACGCCTCCTGAAACTCGGCGATGTCGCCCGGATTCAGCGGGTGTATATCGATAACCAGCCCATCGTCACGGTGAACGGCAGGCCTGCCGTGGAAATCGCGGTCAAGCGGTCATCGATTCATCCTCCCGATACCACGGTGAACTCCAGCTCATGCTTGTGTCCTGCGCTGGTGTCG
>JASJBD010000007.1 GCA_030066665.1 Gammaproteobacteria bacterium | reverse complement strand
ATCGCCAACCGCGGCGAAATCGCGCTGCGGATCCTCAGGGCCTGCCGCGAGCTTGGTGTGCGTACCGTTGCCGTGCACTCCACGGCAGATGCCAACCTGAAACACGTGCTGCTGGCCGACGAGTCCGTTTGCATCGGCCCGCCGCCATCTGCGGACAGTTACCTGAACATGCCGTCGATTATTTCCGCGGCCGAGGTCACCGACGCGGTGGCCATTCACCCCGGGTACGGTTTTCTGTCCGAGAACGCCGACTTCGCCGAACAGGTCCACGACTCGGGTTTCGTGTTCATCGGACCGCCGCCGGATGTCATTCGCCTGATGGGCGATAAGGTCTCCGCAATTCGCGCCATGCGCGAGGCCGGCGTGCCCTGCGTGCCCGGCTCCGATGGCCCACTCGGCGACGACGCGGGCGAGAACCTGCGGCTCGCGCGGGAGATCGGTTACCCGGTGATCATCAAGGCCGCCGGCGGTGGCGGCGGCCGGGGTATGCGCGTGGTGCGCACCGAGGCGTCGTTGACGGTCGCGATTCAGACGACCCGGGCCGAGGCCCGTGCGGCATTTGGCAACGACGTGGTGTACATGGAGAAGTACCTCGAGCGACCGCGCCATATCGAGTTCCAGTTACTGGCCGACGGCCAGGGCAACGCGGTGCATCTGTTCGAACGCGACTGCTCCATGCAGCGCCGCCACCAGAAGGTGCTGGAAGAAGCCCCGGCGCCCGGAATCACCGAAGAGCAACGCCAGAGGATGGGTGAACGCTGCGTGCAGGCCTGTCTCGAACTCGGGTACGCGAGCGCCGGGACCTTTGAATTCCTGTACCAGGACGGCGAGTTCTTTTTCATTGAAATGAACACGCGCTTGCAGGTCGAGCACCCGGTCACGGAAATGATCACCGGCGTGGACATCGTCAACGAGCAGCTGCGCATTGCGTCGGGGGAAAAGCTGCGCTTCACTCAGGATGACCTTGCCCTGCGTGGACACGCGATCGAGTGCCGGGTAAATGCCGAGGATCCGAAAACGTTCGTCCCGTCGCCGGGTCGCGTGGAGCTCTGGCACGCGCCGGGTGGCCCTGGCGTGCGCGTCGACACCCACTTGTACAGTGGCTATAACCTGCCGCCCTACTACGACTCGATGATCGGCAAACTCATCGCCTACGGTGACAACCGGGAATCGGCCATTGCGCGCATGCGCACGGCGCTGAGCGAAATGGTCGTGGAAGGTATCAAGACGAATATTCCACTACACCTGGAAATCTGCCAGCACGGCGCGTTCCGGGCCGGCGGCACCGACATTCACTACCTGGAGAAGCGGCTGGGCCTCTGACCCACTGCCGCGCTGTGCCCCGCGCATGGAATGGCTGCAGGTTTGTATCCAACTCGGACGCAGCGACCCCGAGCCGCTGGTCGCAGCGCTGGAAAACCTCGGTGCCGCCGCAATCGAGTATCGCGACGCGGCGGACCAGGCCATTCTGGAACCGGCTCCTGGTGACATGCCGCTGTGGCGCGAGCTGCGCGTGCAGGCCCTGTTCCCCGCCAATGTTCCGGAAGACCTGGTGCGTCTCACCGTCGCCGCGGCGACCGGCGCGAGCCCGCTGCCCGGCATCGAGTTCACCCGGTTGCCCGAGCGTGACTGGGTGCGCGATTTCAATGCCAGCCTCGAGCCAATGTGCTTTGCAGACCGGCTGTGGATCTGCCCGACCCAGAGCGACTGTCCTGAGCCGGACGCCGCCAGCATCTTCCTCGACCCCGGCCTCGCTTTCGGCAGCGGTCATCATCCAACGACCGCGCTTTGCCTGGAGTGGCTGGCAGGTCGCGAAGCCGGCCGACGGGTCCTGGACTACGGTTGCGGGTCCGGTGTGCTGGCGCTCGCGGCACTGGCGCTCGGTGCCGGGCGCGTCGACGCGGTGGACAACGATCCGCAGGCATTGATCGCCACGCAGGACAATGCGGCGGCAAATGGGCTCGCCGATCGCATCGCTGTTTACGCGCCGGACGACCTGCCGCCGGCCAGTCAGTACGATGTCGTGGTTGCCAATATCGTCAGCGGCGTGCTGATCGACCTGGCCGCGGCTCTTGGACCCCGTTGCGAATCTGGCGCCGCCTTTGCACTCAGCGGTATCCTGATCGACCAGGCTGACGAGGTTCGCACGGCGTATTCGCGTTGGGTCCGCTTCGACGTGGTCCAGGAGCGCCACGGCTGGGCGTTGCTCAGCGGCATCGCCGGGGATTGAGAGTCCATGCACACACGCTGCCCAAATTGCGGAACGGTCTTTGGCGTCACCGCCGAGCAGCTCAAGCTGGCTCAGGGCGACGTGCGCTGCGGCAATTGCTCACAGATCTTCAGCGCGCTCGAGTGGCTGTCCGACGAGGAGAATGCAGGGGCATCAGAGGCCAGACAGTCGGTGGCCGTCGCTGACGATGCCCTGAGCGAATCAACCGGCGAGGCGGCAGGCGGCATCGACCTGGAAGAAGAAGGGCCGCTGGAATTCGACGCGCCCGAGGACACCTGGTCGAATTTCTTCATCGAGTCCATGCCGGGCGACCGCAACGCCGGCAAAACCCCCACGACGGATGCGGCGGAAGACGTGCAGCTCGACGGCGACCTGGAGTCCATTACCGCGGACCCCGACGAATGGCGGGCGATGCTGGCGGAGATCGATCCGCCTTCACCCTGGGGCGAGGACGCGGCGCCGTGGGAAGGCGATACGGACCAGCCGGAGCCTGGCGAAATCGATGTCGCAAGCGAAGTCACGGAATCGGCACTGACAGAATCGGATAGCGATGCACCCGCGTTCACCGAGGAACACGCCGAGGTCATTCTCAGCGGCGACTCGGTGTCCGAAGGCGGGTCGCTGTGGATCGACGAACCAGCCAATGATGAGGCCGCCGAGGACGAATGGCCCGAAGACATTCCAGTCTATGTGGTGGGAAACGAGAAGGCCGATGAATTTGGCGCGGAGCTTGAACAACTCGACGAACTGCCGCCGGCCTGGACCGGCGAAGCGGAGCCGGCCCGACCTTTGCATCGCGGCTGGCTGATCGGCGCGGGGCTGTTGATCTTATTGGCCGTGTTGCAAGTCGTGCATATGAATCGCGACGGACTGGCGACCAGCGCACGCTACGGGGACGCGCTGCGCGCTTTTTACAGCTTTTTCGGTCAACAGCTGTTGCCGAACTGGCCGCTGGACGTTTATGCCGTGCGGCGGGCCGAAGCCATCGCCGGCGGCAGCGCGACGAATGCCCTGGATATTTCCGCCGCACTGGAAATCACCGGCGAAGCACCGGTGGGGCTACCGCTGATTCGCGTCAGTTTGCGCGACCAATGGGCGAACGTCGTCGCAAGCCGCGTCTTCGAGCCCGCCGAATACCTCATGGAAGACCTGCCGGACGTCGTGCCGGGCGGCACGCGTATTCCGGTAAATATTAGTGTCGCGGACCCCGGAATCCAGGCACGGGGATACGTGGTGGATGTCTGCCTGCCTAACCGTCGGCTGGGATTGCGCTGCCAGCTGTCGCGCGACCCGTTCGTGCAATGATCCCCGCGCCGCGCATTGGCCCGCACCAACTCGACGGGCCCGTTGTCCTCGCGCCGATGGCCGGCATCACGGACGCGCCGTTCCGCCGCCTGTGTCGCGAACAGGGCGCCAGCCTGGCGGCGAGTGAAATGACCACCGCAGATGTCGATTTGTGGCAAACGCGCAAAAGCCGACAGCGCTTGTCGCTGGATGGTGACCTGCATCCGCGGGTCGTGCAGATCGCCGGCAGCGAACCGGAGCAGCTCGCCCGGGCCGCGCGGTTCGTCGTGCTCCGGGGCGCCGACATTGTCGACATCAATATGGGTTGCCCGGCGAAGAAGGTCTGTCGGCGCCTGGCCGGCTCTGCGTTGTTGCGGGACCCGGAACTGGTGCAGCGGATTCTCGATGCCGTGGTCAGTGCCGTGCCCGTGCCGGTCACGCTGAAGATGCGCACGGGTTGGGATCCCGACAATCGCAACGGCGTATCCATTGCGCGCATCGCTGAACAGACGGGAATTCAATCAATTGCAGTACATGGTCGCACACGTGCCTGCGCTTATCGCGGTAAAGCCGAGTACGACACCATAAAAAAGATCAAGGAAGCTGTATCGATACCGGTGTTTGCGAATGGTGACATCAACAGTCCCACGAAAGCCGTTGATGTTCTGTCGCGAACCGGCGCAGACGGAATCATGATCGGTCGCGCTGCAAGAGGAAGGCCGTGGTTTTTTTCACAAGTACTTTTTTACCTGCGCGAAAAAAAATTTCTGTCAACTCCCGCGTCAGCGATTCAACGTGATATAGTTCTTCGCCACCTTGACGCCATGTACAGTTTTTATGGTGAGCAACACGGCGTGAGGGTGGCTAGAAAGCATCTCGCCTGGTACTCCGAGCACATGGAGTCGGGACAACAGATCCGCCAGCGAGCGGTAAGAACCGAAACTGCCAGCGAACAGATGCGTTTAATCCGGGATATTTTTGCCGACCGCGGTGATGGGGAGAACGCGGAGTCGGTTTTCGGTCTCCCTGGGATTGGGGCAAGTGGCGCAGACATCGAAAAAGAAAACCGGGAAACGCAGGAAACATTCGAAATTCGCAGCACAGCTGGCCAGTGCGCGCAAACGTCCACTCCGGGACTTCACGGAAGAGGCCGTGTCGCGTTACTTCCGTGATTTGAATGGCCACAAACCAGGCGATCTGTACGACCTGGTACTCGGCGAAGTCGAGGCACCATTGTTTGGTGTTGTAATGGATTACACCGAGGGTAACCAGACGCGGGCCGCGGAGATCCTCGGCATGACCCGCGCGACGTTGCGCAAGAAACTCAAGCAGTACGAAATATTGGGCTGACCTATAGGGTCCGGGAAGAGCGCATTGGCGACGTACTCCAGGGCGCTGCTCAGCGTTTCCGACAAATCCGGCATCGTCGAGCTGGCGCAGGCGCTGGCGGCTCGTGACATCGAGCTGATTTCAACCGGCGGCACGGCCGCGACCCTGCGGGAGGCCGGCCTGAAAGTCACCGACGTGAGCGACGTCACCGGGTTCCCGGAAATCATGGATGGCCGCGTGAAGACCCTGCATCCAATGGTGCATGGCGGTTTACTGGGCCGGCGCGACGTGGACGCCGACACCATGGCCGAACGCGGCATCCAGGCCATCGACCTGCTCATCGTGAATCTCTATCCGTTCGAGGCCACGGTTGCGCGACCGGACTGCAGCCGCGCCGAAGCTATCGAAAACATCGACATCGGCGGCCCGGCAATGATCCGGGCGGCCGCCAAGAACCACAACTTCGTCGCGGTGGTCGTGGACCCGGCGGACTACCCGTCGATCAGCGAGGAACTGGATCAGCACGGCGAAATTTCGCCGGCGACCCGCCGCCAGCTTGCAGTCAAAGCCTACGGCCACACCGCCAGTTATGACGCGGCGATCTGGCATTACCTGAATCACCAGGAAGACAGCGACGCGTTGCCGGAACGTTTGCCGCTCAGCCTGACGCGGTTGAGTGAACTGCGCTATGGGGAGAATCCGCACCAGCGCGCGGCGCTGTATTCGCTACCGGAAAAAAGCGAAGGTAGCCTGATCGGCGCGCGGCAGCACCAGGGCAAGGAGCTGTCCTACAACAACCTGGCGGATGCGGACGCGGCGCTGGAATGCGTGAAAGCACTCGACGGCACGGCCTGCGTGATCGTCAAGCATGCGAATCCCTGTGGCGTGGGACTCGCTGACTCGCTGGCCGATGCGTATGAACGCGCTTATGCGACAGACCAGACGTCGGCGTTCGGCGGCATCATCGCGTGCAATCAACCGGTGGACGGCGCACTCGCACGCACTATCGTTGAACGCCAGTTCCTGGAGGTCATCGTGGCACCGGGATTCGATGCGGACGCGCTCAAGGCCTTTGCGGCCAAACCGAATATTCGCGTGCTCGAAACCGGTGCACTGGTACCCACGCCGGCCGGGCTGCGGCTGCAGCAAATCGAGGGCGGGATGCTGGTGCAGGACAAAGATCTGTTGGGGCTTGATCGTTCCCAGCTGAAAGTCGTGACCCAGCGGCAGCCAACCGAGCAGGAGCAGGCGGATGCGCTGCTGGCCTGGGAAGTGGTGCGCTTCGTGAAGTCGAACGCCATTGTGTACTGCCGGGACGGCGCCACGCTGGGAATCGGCGCGGGACAAATGAGCCGCGTAATCAGCGCGCGCATCGCGGCGATAAAAGCCGGTGAGGCGGAACTCACGCTGCCGGGGGCTGCCATGGCATCTGATGCATTTTTCCCGTTCCGCGACAGCATCGACGCGGCCGCGGAGCATGGCATCGCGGTGGTCATCCAACCCGGCGGCTCGATGCGCGACGCCGAAGTGATCCAGGCCGCCGACGAACACGGCATGGCGATGCTTTTCACCGGCATTCGCCATTTCCGGCATTGAGGCACACTCCATGAAAGTCCTGGTAGTCGGTGGTGGCGGGCGCGAGCACGCGCTGGCCTGGAAATTGTCCGGTTCACCCCAGGTCGACGAGGTGCTTGTTGCACCCGGCAATGCCGGCACCGCCGCGGAGCCCGGCATTCGCAATGTGGCCGTGTCCGCCGAGGACATCGATGCGCTGCTGGAACTCGCCACTGCCGAACGGGTTGACGTGACAGTCGTGGGGCCGGAGGCACCACTGGTCGCCGGCATTGTCGATCGGTTCACCGACGCGGGCCTGCGCTGCTTCGGACCGCGCGCGGCGGCGGCGCAGCTGGAGGGCTCCAAAGCGTTCACCAAGGAATTTCTCACGCGGCACAACATCCCGACCGGCGCATCAGCCAGTTTCACGGACACGGTGGCAGCGCTGGAATACCTGCATGAACACGGTGCACCAATCGTGGTCAAGGCGGACGGCCTGGCGGCCGGCAAGGGCGTCATCGTTGCGCAGACGCTTGCCGAGGCGGAGGCCGCCGTGCGCAGCATGCTCGACGACCAGGCGTTTGGGGACGCCGGCAGTCAAATCCTGATCGAGGAATTCCTGACCGGCGAAGAAGCGAGCTTCATCGCGATGGTCGATGGCGAACATATCCTGCCACTTGCTACGTCGCAGGATCACAAGGCCCGGGACAATGGTGACACCGGCCCTAATACCGGCGGCATGGGTGCGTATTCGCCGGCGCCGGTAGTCACGCCGGCGATCGAACAGCGCATCATGCGGGAAGTCATGCAACCGGCGGTCGCCGGCATGGCGGCCGAAGGCACGCCGTACACCGGTTTTCTATACGCCGGCCTGATGATCGCCAGCGACGGCACGCCGAAAGTACTGGAATTCAACTGCCGCTTCGGCGATCCGGAAACCCAGCCGATTCTGTTCCGCCTGCGCTCCGACTTGCTGGCGCTCGTCGAGGCCGCCTTGGACGGCCAGCTGGATTCAGTCAGCGCCGACTGGGATCCACGCATTGCAGTGGGCGTGGTGCTCGCCGCCGGCGGCTACCCGGAAGGCTATCGCAAAGGCGATGTCATCACCGGCCTGCCGGCATCACCACCAGAACACCTGAAAGTCTTTCACGCCGGCACGACACTCGACGACGGCAACGTGGTGACCAGCGGCGGTCGCGTGCTGTGCGCCGTCGCGCTCGGCGACACCACCGCCGAAGCCCAGGCCGAAGCCTACGAACTCGTCAGCCGGATCAACTGGTCCGACGTGTACTACCGCACCGACATCGCCTACCGCGCCATCGCCCGCGAACGCAGTTAACCAGCGCCGTTTCGGTGGGCCGCGCCGGCGATAATTCGCCTTGCTCCCATTTATGTAGGTCGCGGCGGCGAGTTATCGCCGCCACGGCCCACGGTATCAGCGACGTCAGCGCCGCGTTCGCGGACGATTGGCTGGTGCTCCCGGGTGGGTGGGGATATTGCTGGCCGGGACCGTCGCCCGACAGGGATGTCGGGCGCGAGCGTACAGGGACGTATTCACAGCGTGTCCCGGGCAGCAATATCGCCGGCCGCCCGGGTGTGATGGCATCAGCGCTTCATCGACTCGAAGAACTTGATGTTGGTCTTCGTGTCCTGCATCTTGCCGAGCAGGAACTCGACCGCGGCGAGTTCGTCCATCGGGTGCAGTACCTTGCGCAGCACCCACATCTTCTGCAGCTCGTCTTCCTCGGTCAGCAGATCCTCGCGGCGCGTGCCGGAGCGATTGATGTTGATGGCGGGATAGACGCGCTTCTCGGCAATCCGCCGGTCCAGGTGGATTTCCGAGTTGCCGGTGCCCTTGAACTCCTCGTAGATCACGTCGTCCATCTTGGAGCCGGTGTCTATCAGCGCCGTGGCCAGGATGGTCAGGCTGCCGCCCTCCTCGATGTTCCGCGCCGCGCCGAAGAACCGCTTCGGCCGGTGCAGGGCATTGGCGTCGACGCCACCCGTCAGCACCTTGCCGGATGACGGCACGACGGTGTTGTAGGCGCGTGCCAGACGCGTGATGGAATCCAGCAGGATCACGACGTCGCGCTTGTGCTCGGCCAGGCGCTTGGCCTTCTCGATCACCATCTCGGCCACCTGCACGTGCCGGCTGGCGGGTTCGTCGAAGGTACTCGACACGACCTCGCCGCGGACCGTGCGAGCCATTTCGGTGACTTCTTCCGGCCGCTCGTCGATCAACAGCACGATAAGGTAGATCTCCGGATGATTGGCCACCAGCGACAGTGCGATGTTCTGCAGCAGCATCGTCTTACCGGCCTTCGGCGGCGACACGATCAGGCCGCGCTGCCCTTTGCCGAGCGGCGCGCAGAGATCGATGATGCGCGCCGTCAGGTCCTCGGTGCTGCCATTGCCCTGTTCGAGCTTCAGGCGCTCTTTCGGGAACAGCGGCGTCAGGTTTTCGAACAGGACCTTGCTGCGCTGGTTGTCGGGCGCATCCAGGTTGATCTCGCTGACCTTCAGCAGCGCGAAATAGCGCTCACCGTCTTTCGGCGGCCGGATCAGGCCGGCGACAGAGTCACCGGTGCGCAGATTGAAACGCCGGATCTGGCTCGGCGACACGTAGATATCGTCCGGTCCGGCCAGGTAGGAACCGTCCGCGGACCGCAGGAAGCCGAACCCGTCCTGCAAGATTTCCAGCACGCCGTCGCCGAAGATGTCGTTGCCCTCTTTCGCATGGGCTTTCAGCACTTCGAAGATGACGTCCTGCTTGCGCGAGCGGGCCATGTTCTCCAGGCCCATGGATTCAGCCAGCGCCACGAGCTCACCAACCGGCTGCTTCTTGAGCTCGCTGAGATTCATCAGGTTCTCGCCCTGCTCCAGCTCCTCCCGCGAGACGACGTCGTCGGCTGTAAAAGTCGCGACCTCGTCGTGGTCCTGACGCCGCCGCCGACCCTTCTTCTTCGCCCCGCCGGTATTGCCGCGCGCGGACGATTTATTGGACCGGCCGCGGGCCGAGTTCCCCAAGTATCCCCTCATATCGATTCATCCAGAAATTGCGTTAGTTGGTTTTTGGAAAGCGCGCCGACCTTCTGTGCATGGGGCTCGCCGTCCCGGAACAGCATCAGGGTCGGAATACTCCGAATACCGTACTTCATGGCGACGGCCTGCACCTCGTCCACGTTCAGTTTGGCCACCTGCAACCGGTCGCCATATTCCTCGGCGACCTGCTCCAGGATTGGCGCGATAGCCTTGCAGGGGCCACACCACTCCGCCCAGAAATCCACCAGGACGGGCTTGCCGGCCTGCAGTACTTCGCTGTCGAAATTGTCGGTGGTAATTTGAACTATGCTCATTGTCTCTTCAGTCAGATCGAGGGTTGGGGTATCGGCCGTGGACGCCGCGCCCGGCTGGCGACGTAACGGCTCCTGGTGTCATGATGTCGCCGGTTTCCCGTGAACCAGACGGCTAGATAAGGCAAAATTCAGAAGCGCTTTCGAAGGTTCCTTCGAACGAACTTTGTCAGCGTGCGGGCTGCTGTCTTGGTGCGGGCGATCAAATTCGCCGCGAGTTGCAGTCAATTTGACCCTGTCCCGAGACGTTTTGCAAGTACCCATAGCCCCAATCACGTTGCAAAGGCATTAGCCAGAATGGCAGATGAAACACAGGTCCTGTTCACCGAGCTAGGACTCCGGCCCGAAATTCTGGCCGGCGTCACGGCGGCCGGGTTCACCACCTGCACGCCCATCCAGGCGAGCACGCTGCCACGCGCGCTGGCGGGACACGACGTGGCGGGCCAGGCACAGACCGGCACGGGCAAGACCGCCGCTTTTCTACTCGCAATTTTTCACCACTTGCTGAACCGCGAAGCCACGAGGAATCCCAAGGTGAGCAGTCCGCGCGCACTGATCATGGCGCCGACACGCGAGCTGGCTGTGCAGATTCACGCCGATGCACTGGTGCTGGGCAGCGGCACTGATTTGCGCATGACCGTGGTGTACGGCGGCGCGAATTATGACAAACAGCGCGATGAGGTATCGGCCGGCACCGACATCCTGATCGGCACGCCCGGCCGCCTGATCGACTACCTGAAACAAGGCTGTTACACGCTGAAGCACATCCAGACCGTGGTGCTCGACGAGGCGGACCGAATGTTCGACCTCGGTTTCATCCGCGATATTCGCTACGTGCTGCGGCGTCTGCCGCCGGCCGAGCAACGCCTGAACATGCTGTTCTCGGCCACGCTGAGCCAGCGCGTGCTCGAGCTGGCCTACGAGCACATGAACGATCCCGAGCTGGTGCAGATCGAACCGGACAAGATGACCGTCGATCGGGTTACGCAGATCGTCTATTTCCCGGCCAACGAGGACAAGCCGAAACTGCTGGTGGACCTGCTGCAGAGCATGCATGCGAATCGCACCATGGTGTTCGTCAACATGAAACGCGAGGCCGACTACGTGGCCCGGCTGCTGCAGGCGAACGGGTTCGGCGCCGAAGCGATTTCCGGCGATGTCCCCCAGCGCAAACGGCTGCGAATGCTGAAAGACTTTGTCTCGGGTGACCTGCCGGTGCTGGTCGCAACCGACGTTGCGTCACGCGGGCTGCACGTGCCCGACGTCAGTCACGTAATCAACTACGACCTGCCACAGGACGTAGAAGACTACGTGCATCGCATTGGCCGCACGGCGCGCGCCGGCGCCTCCGGCGATTCCCTGAGCTTCGCCTGTGAGACATACGCGTTCACGCTGCCGGAAATCGAGGACTACATCGGCCATCGGATCCCGGTGGGCTCTTATGACCCCGGCAACCTGCCCAAACTCGAGCGACCCGTGCCGGCGAAACCCCGGGGCGATCGCAGCCGCCGCGGCGGGTCGTCGCGCGGCAGGCAGGCCGACGTTCGATCACCGGGCGGCGGCAAGAAACGGCGGCGACGGCGCAAGAAGAAACCAGCCGATTAGCGGGCCGCGACCAGCAGATCCGCGAGGGCCGGATCGCCCAGGCCACTGATCGCCGCGTGCTGGCCGGTGTTCTTGTCCGGCTGGCGCGTGTCCGGACGACGCACCGCAAGCGGTAACGCGATGCCGAAGGCCGCCGCGGCATCGAGCACCGGCAGACTGTCGTCGACCATCACCGTCGTGTCTGGATTGAAATCGAGCGCGGCATGCAGTGCCGGCCAGAAGGTAGCGTGCTCTTTGGCGCAGCCGAAATCGTGCGCGGAAATCAGCTGGTCGAAATACCGATCGAGCCCGGCGACGCCACGCTTGATCTCCAGCGTCACGCCGTGCGCATTCGTTACCAGTGCCATGCGCAAACCGCTGCGCATGGCAGACAACAGGAATTCGCGGGCGCCAGGCAAGAAACGAATGCGCTGACTGCTGGCAGCTTTCAGACTGCGCAAGTCCAGTCGCAGCGTGTCGGTCCAATAGTCCAGGCAATACCAGTCCAGCGTGCCCAGTTTGCCCTCGTAAAGCGCGTAGACCTGCTCACGCGCGGGAGCGGGATCCAACCCACGGGCCCTGGCCACGCAGCGAGGTACGAGCTCGCGCCAGAAATAATTGTCATAGGCCAGGTCCAGGATGGTCCCGTCCATGTCAATCAGGATGGTGTCGATTCGTTGCCCGTTGAACATGCGATACCTGGCGCCGTTGGGGCCGTTAACTGGCTGGCCTATACTGCGCCCCTGCCGAGGGGGCACACAAGCAGATCGACGCCGGACCAACAATTCGTGCTTGCTGATTTGGACAACCTGCTGGACCCGGTGGTGGCTATCGCGCGATCGGCCGGTCGCGCGATTCTCGAAGTCTACGAGTCGGAATTCGAAGTCGAGACTAAAGCCGATCATTCGCCGTTGACCGCGGCCGATCGCGCGGCCCACGAGCTAATCTTGCGAGAACTCGGGCACCTCACGCCGGAGATTCCAGTCTGGTCGGAAGAATCCGCCGCGATACCCTACGAGGAACGCTGCCAGTGGTCGCGTTTCTGGCTGGTCGACCCCCTGGACGGCACCCGGGAATTCATCAAGCGCAACGGCGAGTTCACGGTGAACATTGCCCTGATCGAACGACACGAGCCGATGCTGGGCGTCGTGCATGTCCCGGTCCAGGCGACCGACTACTCCGCGGCGCGGGGGGTGGGCGCCTTTCGGGAGCGGGACGGAACGCGGCATGCCATTAAGGTAAATGGTCGCGCTCGCGATCCGGTGCGCGTGGTCGGCAGTCGCTCGCATCGCGGCGCCTCGCTGGAGAGCTTCCTGCATCAACTGGGCCCCCATGAAATGGTGCCGATGGGCAGTTCGCTGAAGATCTGCCTCGTTGCCAGCGGCGATGCGGATATCTATCCGCGACTGGGCCCGACGTCCGAATGGGACACAGCGGCGGCGCAGGCCGTGGTCGAATGTGCGGGAGGTTATGTCGTTGACCTGGACGGGCAGCCGCTGCAGTACAACACCAAGGCCGACGTGCTGAACCCGTTTTTTCTCGTCTACGGGGATCCGAACCGCGACTGGGTCGCCTACACCCGGTAGGCAATCCTTGCTAGAATCAAACGGCTTGCCCGACAGTGCAAGCAGTGGGCGGCTCGCCACTCCTCGGCGACCGATCTGGCCACACGCCACTGACTCCGGAATGCCGGGAGAACAACCAATCGGCGTGACGTCCGTCCGCTGCCGGAGGTCGGGACCATACGATGATAGACAACGTCGAAATCAACACATTTGGCAACTACGCCCGCCTGAAAGAACTCAGGATCGAGCATCGCGACCTGGACGTCGCGATCAGCGAGCTCTGCAAAAACCCCAATGCCGATCAACTTCGCGTACGCCGGCTGAAGAAGCAAAAGCTGCGCCTGAAGGACATGATCACGCAGTTGGAGAGCGAGCTCATTCCTGACCTGAACGCCTGACGGGCGGCGCGTAGCAAACCAGCGGGAGGGCGGCGCCTTCCCGACATCCGGGCACCGACCCCTGCCCGGCGTTGATTCTTGGCCCCTCAAAGCCGTAATCACGGCATGCATCAAACCTGTCGATAAAACTGACAGCATTTCGCCTGCGTTAAGTGGTTGTTTTCCGGGTGCTTCAGCCGCAGACCGTGACGCAGCGCACAGGCTCCGAGCACGACAGCGTCGCAATGCCTTACACCACGGCGCTGCGTCGGCACCGTAGCGTTAGAGCCGGAAAACCGGCGCGCATTCCCTGCCGGGGTTTTATCGTGACGCCGGTCACGGTTCTGACCCGTTTCGAGCGGGTTTTGTCAAATCGAACCGGTCGATACCAGTTGCTGGCACGGTATCTGCATCATATTCAGCGAGACACAACACAGCCATTTTGTATCTCCTTCAAAAAAACGCACAGCCAAGAGACAGGCCCAACAACAACAACAAACGGGCCACATAAAAATAATAAGAAAATACAATCCGCGCCCATCCCACCGCCCCTTCTTAGGGGCGGTTTTTTTTGCGCGGCCGATGCAGGTGCGGCGCCATTTTGCATTCCGGCATGCAGCGGGTATCGTCACGCGATGCTGCCCGTCGCTACGGTACCCGGCGATTCGCTTCCGGCCCTGTTCCTGGACCTGGACGGCACGCTGGTCGAGATTGCCCAGCAGCCGGAGCTGGTCCACGCCGATCCTGAACTGCTACTGATACTCGAGGATTACGAGGAGCGCTTCGGCAGCCTGGCGGTGGTCTCCGGTCGCGCCATTGCGGATATTGACCGGGTGCTGGCACCGCTGCAGCTGCCGGCGGCCGGCATTCACGGGCTCGAACTCCGGTTCGCTGACCGGCGCACGAAGTCCGTGGCAAAGGCAACCCTGCCGACCGTGGTACGCGAGCGTCTGCAAGCCGTAGCGAATCGTTATCCCGGCATGCTGCTCGAGGACAAGGGGCTTAGCGTGGCCCTGCATTTCCGCGCGGCGCCCGCGCACGAACCGGAGGCCCGGGCTGCAGTCGATCGTGAAATGGATTCGCTGGGCGATGACTTCACGCTCCAACGTGGCAAGATGGTGCTGGAGATCCGTCCGAATGGGGCAACGAAGGGAACCGCGGTTGCAGAGTTCATGCAGTGCGCGCCGTACGCAGACCGCCTGCCCGTCTACGTCGGGGATGACGTGACAGACGAAGACGCCTTCGACGTGGTCAACGAAGCGGGCGGCATGTCGGTCCGGGTGGGCACCGATGACATCGCTACCCGGGCACGCTGGCGACTCGACAGCGTCAGCGCGGTGCGACAATGGATCAAGGCAATCGTGCGGCAACATTCGCGGGACTGCGCATGAATAATCTCGATCTCGCCGTCGTCGGCAACTGCCAGATCAGTGCATTGCTTGACCCGCGGGGTCGCGTCGTCTGGTCCTGCCTGCCCCGGCCTGATGCCAACCCGGTATTTTGCAGTCTGCTGGAACCGAACGCGGGCAACGGCCGCGGCATCTATGAAGTCGAATTGATCGATTTCGCCCGGGCGGAGCAGGAATACATCAGCAATACGCCCATCCTGCAAACCACGCTCTACGACACGCATGGCAATGCAATGCGAATCACGGACTTCGCGCCGCGCTTTCTGATGTTCGGTCGCAACTATCGTCCGGTCATGCTGATCCGGTCGCTGGTGCCGCTGCACGGCTGGCCGCGGATTCGCATCCGGCTGCGGCCGGCAGGCGAGTACGGCGCCCGGGAACCCGACGTGACTCACGGCAGCAATCACATCCGCTTCATGCTGCCGGAAATGGTGCTGCGCCTGACGACCGATGTGCCGCTGACGGGAATCATGGAAGAGAAAGCCTTCGTGCTGACCGGTCCACAGCACCTGATCCTCGGTCCCGATGAGCCCATTCCGGAAGGCGTGGAGAAACTCGCCCGCGAGCATTTCGGTGAAACGCAGCGCTACTGGAAGAACTGGGTCCGGGGCCTGGCGATTCCGCTGGAGTGGCAGGAAGAAGTGATTCGAGCCGCGATTACGTTGAAGCTCTGCACCTTCGAAGACACGGGCGCGGTAATCGCCGCCATCACCACGTCGATTCCGGAAGCAGCCGACAGCGGCCGCAACTGGGATTACCGGTTCTGCTGGTTGCGGGACAGTTACTTCGTCGTACAGGCGCTTAACAGCCTTGGCGCTACCCAGACCATGGAGGCCTACCTGCGTTACATCCTCAATGTGTCGCTGGAGGCGGGCGATACGCTACAGCCCGTATACGGCATCAGCGGCGACGCTGAACTGCCGGAGCGCACCGTGGATAGCCTGTCGGGTTACCGGGGCATGGGCCCGGTGCGGGTTGGTAACCAGGCTTACCAGCAAATCCAGAATGACGTCTATGGCGCCGTGGTGCTGTCGGCGACACACTATTTTTTCGATTCGCGACTGTCAGTGCCAGGGCAGCTCGACAATTTCGAACGCCTGGAGGCGCTCGGCGAGCGTGCGGTGCAGCTCTTCGACCAGCCGGACGCGGGCATCTGGGAATACCGCGGTCGGCAGGTCGTGCACACGTTCTCCGGCCTGATGTGCTGGGCGGCTTGCGATCGCCTGGCCAAGATAGCCGCGCACACAGATCGCCAGGACAGGTGTCGCTACTGGATCGAAAAAGCGAATCAGCTGCACGCGGTGATTTGCCAGCGGGCCTGGGATGAAAAACTCGGCCACTTCGGCGTTGGTTTCGGCGAGCCGGACCTGGATGCAAGCCTGCTGGTGATGCCGAGCCTCGGTTTTCTGCCGGCCGATGATCCGCGCTTCGCCGCCACGCTGAGCGCGATCGAGAAGGAGCTGCGGCGCGGGAACCACATGATGCGCTACCAGACGCCTGACGACTTTGGTCACCCGGAAAACGCCTTCAACATTTGCACGTTCTGGTACATCGATGCCCTGACGTCGGCCGGTCGCCGGGACGAGGCACGCGACCTGTTCGAAAATATGCTGGCGTGTCGAAACGGTCTGGGATTGATGTCAGAGGACCTGAATCCCGAGACTGGAGAGCTCTGGGGCAATTTTCCGCAAACGTACAGCATGGTCGGCATCATCAACGCGGCGCGCCGGCTGAGTCGTGATTGGGAGGAAGTGCTGTGACACGGCTGGTGGCCATATCCAACCGCGTGGCCCGCCCCTCCGGCGGCGCGAAGTCGGCAGGCGGTCTCGCCGTCGGTCTGCTCGCCGCGCTGGAGGAACACGGCGGTGTCTGGTTCGGCTGGAACGGTCGCACCGTGGACGGCGAGCCGGGCGATGTGTCTCTGGAAGAAGTCGGTCCGATCACCTTCGCGACCACCGACCTCAACAAACTCTCCTACGAACTCTATTACAACGGCTTCTCAAACACCTCGCTGTGGCCAATCTGTCACTACCTGCTCGGCTTCTATCGCTATGAGCGCCGGGAGTTCGACGAATACCGGCGGGTCAATGCACTGTTCGCGCGCAAACTGCTGCCACTGCTGCAGCCGGACGACATCATCTGGGTCCACGACTATCACCTGATTCCGCTCGCGTCGGAACTGCGTCGGGCCGGCGTGACCCAGCCGATTGGCTTTTTCCTGCACACGCCCTTCCCGGATATCGAGGTGCTCAGGGTTCTGCCGGTGTACCGCCAGCTGCTACGCGCACTGTGCGCGTACGACGTGGTCGGTTTTCACACGCCGCGGGACCTGAAATGTTTCCGGGACGCCATCGAGGAACGCGATATTGGCGGGATCGACAACGCGGACCGCCGCGGGTTGTCGCGCCCACCCGTGTCCGACGTATTCCCAATCGGGATCGACGTGGACGCGTGCCAGACCCTGGCCGTTGAAACCGGAGAGAAAGACAACGTGCGCCGTATGGTGCGTCATCTCCACGGCCGCGAATTGTTGATTGGCGTGGACCGTCTGGACTACAGCAAGGGCCTGGTCAGTCGCTTCCTGTCATTCGCCCGACTGCTGGAAAACTACCCCGCCAACCGCAATCACGTGTCCTACATCCAGATTGCGCCGACGACGCGTTCCGGGGTACGCGCCTACCTGGAGATCCGTGAGGAACTCGAACGGCTGGCCGGCAAGATCAATGGCCGGTTCGCCGACGTCGACTGGGTGCCGATTCGCTACCTGAATCGCGCCTTCGATCGCCCTACGCTGATGGCTTTCTTCCGGGAAGCGAATGTCGGGCTGGTCACGCCAGTACGCGACGGCATGAACCTCGTCGCCAAGGAATTTATCGCGGCCCAGGACCCGGAAGACCCGGGCGTATTGGTGCTGTCGGAGCTGGCTGGCGCCGCCCAGGAGCTGAGAGACGCAGTTCTCATAAATCCCTACGATCGCGACGGCGTTGCGGACGGCATGCACCAGGCGCTCAGCATGCCGCTGGAGGAACGCCGGGAACGGCATCAGCGCATGCTCGAGATTCTCCGGCGCAATGACATCACGGCCTGGCGCACGCGCTTCATCGATGCCTTGCTGGCGGCCCGCCGAGACCGCACTAACAGCTCCTGATGACGCAGCTGCTCGCGGACATCGGCGGCACGAATACGCGTTGCGCGCTGTCCGCCGCCGGCGCGCCAATGCAAATCAGAAAATTCCGTAACGTCGAGTTCGACGGCCCGGCCGAGTTGCTGTCCGCGTACCTGGACGGTCTTGCGGAGGAATCGCGACCGGTTCGTGGCTTGTTCGCGGTCGCGGCGCCGATCCGTTCCGACGAAATCCGCATGATCAACATTGACTGGCAATTCTCCAGGTCCGATCTCCAGAGCCAATTGCAGCTTGACGGCCTGCAGCTGCTGAACGACTTCGAAGCACTGGCCCATGCCTTGCCGGCGTTGTCGCCGGCCGACCTCGTGCAGGTGGGCGGCGGCACTGCAGCAGCGGGCAAGCCGAAGGCCGTGCTCGGGCCGGGTACCGGCCTTGGCGTGGCAAGCCTGCTGCCGGTCGCCGGCGGCTGGCAGGCCATCGCCGGCGAGGGCGGGCACGTCAGCTTGCCGGCCTGTGACGACCGGGAGGCCGACATCATCCAACAAGTGCGACGTCGCTTTGGCCATTGCTCGGCGGAGCGTTTGATTTCGGGTCCCGGGCTGAGCCTGATACACGCCTGTTTGCACGGCGAGCCGGAGATCGAACCAGTCGCGCTCGGCGCGCTGATCGATGCGGACGACCCGGCGGCACTGGACAGCCTGGAGTTGATGTGCCGCTTGCTGGGCACCGTGACCGCGAACCTCGCGCTGACGATTGGCGCTTTCGGCGGCGTGTACATCGGCGGCGGTATTCTGCCGCGCTACCCGGAGTTCTTTCTGAACTCGGGTTTTCGCGCGCGCTTTGAAGACAAGGGCCGCTACAGCGACTATCTGCGCGCGATTCCAACCTGGTTAATCACCGCGGGCGATCCGACCCTGATCGGTCTGAATGAAAGGGCGCGCGGCTAGCGCTCATTACCTTCCATCTGGTCGTTGAGTTGCTGCATCCGGTCGCGGTTGAGGTCGTCGACCTGCTCGGCTTTGTCCAGCGTGCTGGTCAATGGATCGAACACGGATTCTTCCAGCGGCTTCGGCTCTTCACGATCACCGCTGCCACAGCCGCTTCCCAACAGCACGAGCAGGCAGGTAAGGGAAACCCGCAAGACGTGGTCAATCATTGTCCCTCCTCATCGAGTTCCGCAAGAAACGCCGTGAGTTCGCGGCAGATCAAATCAATATTAGCCGTGAGTCGATGGTCGCCATCGACCAGCAGAACACGTGCACCGGTGCGCTTGCCGTACCGCACGCTGCCGGCAAACGGCACGACGTCGTCGTGCCAGCCGTGCACGATCTGCGTGGGATACGCAGCGACGGCGTCGAGAGCCGGCAACATCTCCTCCAGCGGCGGCAGGTAGAAAGCCGGCGCCAGCAAAAACATCGCCCGCACCGGCACGCGCGCTGCCGCGCTCAGGGAAACGAAGCCACCCATACTGCTGCCGACCAGCACCGGCGCGCCGGCCAATTCCTGACAATAAGCCACCAGTTTGTCGGCCCGTTCACGGGGATCAGCCATGCCCTGGTAGTCGAGCGACTCGACGTCCCAACCCTGTGTGCGGACGGCCTCCGCCATGGCACGAATCTTGGTTCCCCACGGGCCACTTTCCTGCCCATGCGAAAAACACACCTGGCGAAAACTCATTAGCGTCTGCCTCCCGTCAACTCCATACTAACCGAAGCCATGACAGATTCCGGGGAACGACAGCGCAGTGACGGTTGGCAGTTCTGGGTCGACCGCGGCGGCACGTTCACCGACGTGATCGCGCGCCGACCCGACGGCCAGCTCATCGCGCGCAAACTGTTGTCGGAAAACCCCGGCCAATATGAGGATGCCGCCGTCGCCGGCATTGCGGCGTTCCTGGCCGACACCGAATCTCCGGCCCGGATCGACTCGATCAAAATGGGCACGACCGTCGCAACGAACGCGTTGCTGGAACGGCAGGGCGAACCGGTCTTGCTGGTCACGACCCGCGGCTTTGGCGATGCGCTGCGCATCGGTTATCAGAATCGGCCGGACATCTTTGCCCTGGACATCCGCCGCCATCGCAGCCTGCACGCGGCCGTGATCGAGGTGGACGAACGGGTCAGCGCCACCGGTGAGATCCTCCAGCCCCTCGACACAGACGCGGTTCACGCCGCGTTGTCCGCACACTTCAAAACTGGTTTCCGGGCCGTCGCAATCTGTTTGCTGCACGGTTACCGATACCCGGCGCACGAACGGCTGATCGGCGAGCTGGCAAACGCGATCGGTTACCGGCAGGTCTCCCTGTCCCACGAGACCAGTCCGCTGGTGCGATTCGTCAGCCGCGGCGATACGACTGTTGCCGATGCGTACCTGTCGCCGGTACTGGATCGCTACACCCGACGGCTCGCCGACGCACTGGCATCGCGCAACCTTGCACCGGGGCGCCTGTTGTTCATGCAAAGCAATGGCGGCCTCGTCGACCGTGATCATTTCCGAGGCAAGGACAGCATTCTGTCCGGCCCCGCCGGCGGGGTGGTCGGCATGGTCGCGGCCTGCGACGGCGTGGGCACCAATCAGCTGATCGGTTTCGATATGGGTGGCACCTCCACGGATGTCGCGCTGTACGACGGTGCTTATGAGCGCATCAACGAAACCGAGCTGGCGGGTGTTCGGCTGCGCGCACCCATGATCCGGATTCACACGATAGCCGCCGGCGGCGGTTCAATCCTGCGCTTCGAGGACGGGCGTTTCCAGGTTGGCCCCGGTTCAGCCGGCGCCGACCCGGGGCCGATGTGCTATCGGCGCGGCGGCCCGTTGACGGTGACCGATGCGAACCTGTTGCTCGGGCGCCTGCTGCCGGAGTTCTTCCCGGCCGTGTTTGGCCCGCAGGCTGATGAGCCACTCGATCCTGATGGCGTGCGAACCGCCTTCGAGCGCATCAGCAACGACATCGAGCGCAGCAGTGGCGAGCGCATGACCGCGGAGCAGGTCGCGGCCGGGTTCATCCATGTCGCGGTCGACAACATGGCGAATGCAATCAAGACGGTTTCCGTCCAGCGCGGGCATGACCCGGCGGATTTCCTGCTGTGCTGTTTTGGCGGGGCCGGCGGCCAGCACGCCTGCCAGGTGGCAGATGCGCTCGGCATCCAGACTGTGATCCTGCACCCGCTGGCCGGCGTGTTATCCGCCTACGGCATCGGCACCGCGTCGTTGCGCGTCTACCGAGAGGCAGCGGTCGACCACGCACTGAACGAAGCCGCTGTCGGCGAGCTCGAGTCGATCGTCGCAGACCTGTCTCGCGAGTGCGTCGCGGAGTTAGAAGAACAGGGCGTGCCGGCCGCGCAAACGGTCTGGTTGACGACCCTGCAGCTGCGCGTGCCCGGCACCGATACCAGCCTGCCGG
Source organism: Gammaproteobacteria bacterium (assembly GCA_030066665.1). Lineage (GTDB taxonomy): Bacteria > Pseudomonadota > Gammaproteobacteria > Steroidobacterales > J054. The sequence continues at coordinate 38,943 of JASJBD010000007.1, read as the reverse complement.
TGATTTGGCAGGAAGATGTCGCGGCCGCCGCGGCGGAATTTGCCGCGGCCCATCAGAAACGCTTTGGATTTGCTGCGCCGCCTGGGACACTGCAAATCGATTCGCTGCGTCTGAGCGCCGAAGGCATGGCTGATGCACCGACCATGACTGGCGCGCCGGCGGCTCCGGCAGTGCCGCCGGCACAGCGAGAGGCCGCGCTGTTCATTGACGGGGCCTGGCAAACCGCAGCGATTTATCGCCGCGATGAGCTACCGGCCGGCAGCGCGATGGATGGCCCCGCCATCGTCACCGAGGAGAACGCCACCACGGTCGTGGATCCCGACTGGCGGCTGACCGTGGACGACGCAGGTCGCCTGCGCCTGAACCGTCACCGTACCCGGTCGGGTGCCGCATCGCGCACCAACGGCGCGGATCCAATCCTGCTGGAGATCTTCAATAACCATTTCATGAACGTCGCCGAACAGATGGGCGCGGTACTCGAGAACACTGCGCATTCGGTGAATATCAAGGAACGCCGCGATTTTTCCTGCGCGGTGTTCGATGCGGCCGGGCAGTTACTGGCCAACGCGCCGCACATTCCGGTGCATCTCGGTTCGATGGGTGACAGCGTGCAGGCCATCCTGCAGTCAGTCACAGTCCGACCCGGTGATAGCTGGATGCTGAACGACCCGTATCGGGGCGGCACGCATCTGCCCGATGTCACGGTGGTAACACCAGTTTTCGCCGATGACGGCGAAACGATGCTGTTCGTGGTTGCCTGCCGCGCGCATCACGCGGATATCGGCGGCATCAGTCCCGGCTCCATGCCGCCGTTCAGCCAACGCATCGATGAAGAAGGCGTGCGCTTCGATGCGTTTTTGCTGGTGCGCGACGGGGAATTTCACGAGCAGCAGCTGCGGCAGAGACTGGACAGGGACTCCTACCCGGCGCGCAAGCCCGACCGGAATGTGGCGGATCTGCGGGCACAGCTCGCCGCGAACGAAAAAGGCATCCGCGAATTGCAGCAAATGCTCGCACATTTCGGCGAGCCAACCGTGCTGGCATACGCAGGACACGTGCAGGACAACGCCGAGGCTGCGGTGCGCGCCGTCGCAATCCGGCTCCGCCCCGGCCAGGGCGAATGCCACCTCGACGATGGCAGCATGGTTCGGGTGTCCATCGAACCCGATCCGCACACCGGCCGCGTGCTAATCGATTTTGCCGGCAGCTCCCCGCAGGTGGCCGGCAATCTGAATGCGCCAACCGGTGTCGCGCGCGCCGCGGTGCTATACGCGTTTCGCTGCCTCGTGGACAAGGACATACCGCTGAACGCCGGCTGCCTGCGACCCCTTGATATACGCGTCCCGGCTGGCAGCCTGCTCAATCCGGTAGCCCCGGCGGCGGTCGCCGCCGGCAATGTGGAAACGTCGCAGTGCATCGCGGATGCACTGTTCCAGGCCATGGGGGTGCTGGCGGGCTCGCAGGGCACGATGAACAATCTGACGTTCGGCGATGCCACCTATCAGTACTACGAAACCATTTGCGGCGGAGCCGGCGCCGGTGCGCACTTCGCCGGCACCAGTGCGGTACACACCCATATGACCAACTCGCGCATTACCGATCCCGAGGTGCTGGAAAACCGTTTCCCGGTGTTGCTGCGGGAATTCGCCATTCGGCGCGACAGCGGCGGCCTTGGGCAGCACCCCGGCGGCGACGGCGTGGTGCGGGCAATTGAATTTCGCAGTCCGATGAGCGCCGCCATTGTTTCCAATCATCGTCGCAGCGGTCCGGCCGGACTGGCCGGCGGCGAATCGGGCAAGGCCGGCATCAACATGGTCGTGCGCGCCGATGATCGGGTGGAATACCTCGGCGCCGTCGACAGCACGGAAGTCCTGCCCGGCGACATGCTGGTAATCGCGACGCCGGGCGGCGGCGGTTACGGAAAACCGGGCTAGCTGCATGCTTTTGATTTATCCTCGCCCACCGTGAACTGGGAAATCATTCTGGTCCTCGGCATCCTGGTCGGTGCGCTGGTTCTTTTCATCAGCGAGATCATCCGCATGGACCTGGTCGCCCTGCTGGTCCTCGGCACCCTCGCAATCACCGGGCTCGTGTCTCCCAGCGAGGCATTTTCCGGCTTCAGCAATGCCGCCGTGATCACGGTCTGGGCCATGTTCATTCTCAGCGACGGCCTGACGCGTACCGGGATCGCGGAAATCCTCGGCCAGCAGGTGATGCGTATCGCGGGTCGCAAGGAGATTCCGCTGATCGTCGTGATCATGATCGTCTGCGGCGGCATGTCATTCTTTATGAACAACATCGGCGTGGCCGCGCTGATGTTGCCGGTGGTGATGGATATCTGCCGGCGCACGGACACCCCACCGTCGATCCTGCTGATGCCGATGGCCTACGCGACGCTGCTGGGCGGCCTGAGTACGCTGGTTGGCACCCCGCCGAATCTGCTCGTCAGCGGCGCGCTGGCCCAGGCGGGCGAAAGACCGTTCGCGCTGTTCGATTACTTTGGTGTCGGCTTCGGCGCCATGCTGGCCGGCGTGGGATTCATCGCCCTCATCGGTCGAATGATCCTGCCGCGCAAGGACCCGACCGCACAGTCGCAACGCAGTCAGCGCAATCTGCGCGCGCAATACGGCCTGCAGGAAAGCACCTTCGTGATGTCCGTGCCACGCGGCTCGGTCCTGGTCGGCAAAACCCTCGCCGAAAGCCGGCTCGGCACCGCGGCCGGTTTGCTGGTAATGGCGCTCGAGCGCCAGAACGAGGTCGACACATTGCCGGCACGCAAGACCACGCTGCAGGGTGGTGATCGTCTGCTGGTGCAGGGTCGCGTCGACCGGTTCGAGGAACTGCGCCATTGGAGCGAGCTGGTGATCGAACGCGAGGCGCCGGTGACCGAGACGCTGATGGATGCGCAGATCCAGCTGGCCGAAGTCACGATCGCCGAGGATTCCTCACTGGTAAAGGAGCTGGTCGCGAACGCGGATTTCCGGCGCCGGTTCCGCGCCAGCGTGGTGGCACTGCGCCGGAACGAACAGATTCGGCGCGCGAACCTGGGCCGGATCCCGCTGCGGGTCGGCGACGTCCTGCTGTTGCAGACCGGGGAGGAAGACCTCGAGGCGCTCGAAAAGAGCCCGGAGTTCGGCGCGGTCGAACCCGTGACCGAGGTGGACCTGTTGCAAACCTACAAGTTGCAGGAGCGCATGTTCGTCGTGCGTGTGCCGGAGGAATCGAAGCTCGATGGCGAGACGCTGGCCGAGAGTCGGCTGGGCGATGCGTTCGATTTCCGGCTGCTCGGCCTGTTCCGCGACGGCAAACTCGAAATGATGCCGGATCCCGAACGCGAGATTCTGTCCGGCGACCTGTTGTTGATCCAGGGCCAGCCGGAGGATCTGGACGTGCTGCGCGGTTTGCAGGAACTGGAAATCGGCCAGGTAATCCCGCGCAGCCTGGAAGTGTTCGAGTCGGAACGCCTGGCGACCGTCGAAGTGACGCTGGCACCGCAATCGGATCTCGCCGGTCAGCGGGTGGGCGACGTAAATTTCCGGGACAAATACGGCCTGGAGCTGTCCGCGATTCTGCGCTCCGGCAAGGCCATTCGCTCCGATCTCGACAAGCAGGAATTGCAGTTCGGTGATGCGCTGTTGCTGGTCGGCCCCAGGCAGAAACTGCTGCTCCTGAACGAGGACCGCAATCTGCTGGTGATTACTCCGATTGGTGCGCCGCCGGCGGATACGCGGCGCGCGCCACTGGCGGCCGGCATCATGCTCGCCGTCATCGCGGTCGTGCTGGCCGATCTGCTGCCCATTTCCGTGGCCGCGGTCGTTGGCGGCAGCGCCATGATCCTGACCGGCTGCCTGACGATGGAACAGGCCTATCGGGCGATCGACTGGCGCGCCGTGTTTCTGATCGCCGGCATGCTCCCTCTCGGCATTGCCATGCAGGAAACCGGTACCGCAACCATGCTCGCGAACAGCGTCATGGCGGCACTCGGCGACCTCGGACCGTGGCCCGTGATCATGGGTCTCTACGGCGTAACTGCACTCGCTACGATGATCATCCCGACCGCCGCGCTCGTGGTGCTGATGTCACCGATCGTGCTGAGCGCCTGCGCCGACATGGGCATCATGCCGCAGACGGCGATGATGGCAGTAGCCATGGCAGCCTCGGCCAGCTTCACCAGCCCGATCTCTCACCCGGCCAACATCCTCGTCATGGGCCCGGGCGGCTACAAGTTCTCGGACTACATCAAGATCGGCGTCCCGCTAACGCTGGTAATCTTCGTCGCCGTCATGCTGCTGCTGCCGGTGTTCTGGCCCATCACGCCGCTCGACCAAGTCGCCGGTCCGTAACGTGCTGCATACCACTCCCGCGACAACTCGGGCGATGTTGGTGTCGATTGCTCTCGTCGCGGAGCGTGGACGGGGTAATTGGCGGATGCGACCGTCGCCCGACAGGGATGTCGGGCGCGAGCCTACAGGGACGTATTCACGGCGTGTCGCAGCCGGCAATTACGCCGGCCGCGCAACACGGTGAGTCACGGAATCAGAATCGTCGAACCCGTCGTGCGCCGCGCTTCCAGGTCACGATGTGCCTGCGCGGCGTCCTCGAGCGCGTAGGTCTGGTTCACATTGATCGTCACTGCACCGGATTCCAGCGCGTCGAACAACGCACCAGTCGCGTGCTCCAGATCCGCACGCGTGCGGATGAAATCAAACAGGGTCGGGCGGGTCAGGAACAGTGAACCGCGCTTGGCCAGCTCCATCGGCGAGAACGGATCCACCGGACCGGTCGCATTGCCATAGCTGACCATGGTGCCGTGCGGCCGCAGGCAGTCGAGCGACTGCATGAAGGTATCGCGACCCACCGAATCATAGACGGCCGCCACACCGCCACCACTGAGTTCCCGCACGCGCCCGACGAAATCGGGCGCGTCTGCCGGTACGACGTCGGTGCAACCTTGCTCCCGCGCAATTGCCGCTTTCTCCGGACTGCCGGTTACGCCAATGACCCGCACATCCTTGCTCGTGCCCCACTGCGACAGGATCTGGCCCACACCGCCTGCCGCGGCATACACCAGCACGCAATCACCCGCGCTCACCGGGTAACTGCGATGAAGCAGGTACCACGCGGTCAGACCTTTGAGCATGGCCGCCGCCGCGGTCTCATCCGTAACGGTAGCCGGTAGCCGGACGAGCCGTTCGGCGGCATATACCCGTTGCTGCGCATAGGCTCCGGGGGGCAGACCAACCCAAGTCACCCGGTCGCCAGGCTGCAGGGTGTCGACGCCGGCGCCGACGGCCTCCACCACGCCGGCGGCTTCGGTACCCAGCCCGGCCGGTAATTCAAGTGGGTAAAGGCCGGATCGGTGATAAGTGTCGATGAAGTTCAACCCGATCGCCGTATGCCGAACAAGCACCTCGCCGGCGCTCGCTTCCGGTACCGGTACCTCGCGCCACTTGAGCTGTTCCGGCCCGCCGAATTCATCGATTTGTATGGCCTGATTCACAACCGTCTCCACCTGCAACCGCATTGTTCGCGCTGTGCCCGCGCTGCCGCTGAGTATAATGCCGCTGTCTGTCTCGCCGGCGCGACGCCGGCTCGTCGATCACAACAAGCAAGAAGACCAGCAACAATGCCAGAAACAATCGTTATAGCCGGCGCGGGGCATGCGGCCGGTCAGACCGCCATATCCCTGCGTCAGGGCGGGTTCGAGGGCGCGCTGATCATCGTGGGCGAAGAGACGTATCCACCGTATCAGCGACCGCCGTTGTCGAAGAAATATCTCGCTGGCGAAATGGAACTTGAGCGGCTGTACCTGCGCCCCGAGAAATTTTATGCGGGCCAGGATGTCGAATTGCGACTCTCGACCCGGGTCGACGCAATTGATCGCGACGCGCATCGCATCGCGTTGAGCGACGGCAGTGAAATTGCCTACGACAAACTGGTTCTCGCTACCGGCAGTCACGTGCGCCGCCTCGATTTACCCGGCGGGGACCTGCCGGGCGTTAATTATCTGCGCAGCATTGCCGACGTACAGGGCATCCAGAGCGGCTTCCAGCCGGGCGCACGCCTGGCGATCATCGGGGCGGGTTACATCGGTCTCGAGGTCGCCGCGGTTGCGGTAAAGGCGGGCCTCGCAGTTACGGTATTCGAGGTCGTCGATCGCGTGATGGCTCGCGTGGTCGCGCCGGAAACATCCGAGTTCTACGCGCGCGAACACCGTGCCGCCGGCGTCGACCTGCGGCTGAGCGCACCCGCGATAACTCGTATCGAAGGCGACGACGCCGTGCGGGCAGTTGTCGATGAGAATGGCGACAGCATGCCGATCGATATGGTGGTCATCGGTATCGGGGTCTTGCCGACGACCGATATCGCCGCGGCCGCGGGATTGGCATGCGACAACGGCATCGTCGTGGACGAGTTCTGTCAGACCGAAGATCCGGACATACTTGCAATCGGTGATTGCACGAATCACCCGAATGCGCTGCTTGGCGGGCGCCTGCGACTGGAATCGGTGCACAACGCGCAGGAACAGGCGAAAACGGCCGCGCACACGCTGCTCGGCAAGCCGGTTGCCTACGCTCAGGTGCCATGGTTCTGGTCCGATCAATATGATCTGAAACTGCAGATCACTGGTATCGCCAAAGGTAATGAATCACGCGTCGTCCGTGGCAACACGGCAGACCGCTCATTCGCCGTGTTCTATTTTGATCAGGGACGGGTTTCGGTCGTCGAGGCGATCAACAGCCCACGTGAATTCATGGTTGGCAAGAAACTGATAGCTGCCGGTGCCGAACTGGATCCGGCCGCCGTTGCCGACCCCGAATCCGACATCAAGGCCCTGACCGCCGCGGCCCTGGCCTGACGCTACAGCGTGTGCGGCTCGAGTTTGAGGTAACCGCCGGGCGCCGCCCCGCCCGTTTCCTGCCATTCCTGGTAGCGACCGGCGAAGTCAGTCAATGCGCCGGTCGCGCCGACCACGCCCTGGAAGCGGCCGATCTGGAGTCGCTCGGTCAGCGGAAATACACTGGGCGTCGGCGCAAAAGCGCCGCTGAACAGCGCCGACCATGCCGCGTCCTTCAGCATCGGCCAGTAGTCATCGGAACCCACGAGGAACAGACTGCCATGCCCGGGCCAGTCGATAATCCAGGCACTGTTGGCAAACAGGCGGCCGCGGAACAGGGTGTTTTTCATCGACACGGCTGACAGCTTCACGGCCAGCGCGTTTGCCCCACCCTGTTCCGGTTTCAGTACGGTGACATTGACGCGCGCATAGCGGAGCGCCGGATCTGAAAATCCCCCGCCCAGGTCACCGCCCAGGCCCAGCAGCGACCTTGGTTCGGCCCCGCTGCCACGCGCAACCGAATCCAGGATGGTCAGCCGCGTGGGTTCGTCGGTCTGTAACGAAAAGCGCGGTTCGATGCGCTCACTCGGATTCCAGATCACCACCATCGCGCCGGCCAGGACGCCGGCGAACAACCCGAGGAACGCAACCAGAATTCGCATTACTTGGATCTCAGGGTCGTGGCCAACAGGATGCGGCCTTCGGTGGTGCCATCGGACATTTGATTCAACAGCTCCCAGGTTTCCGTGTAGCTGCCGGTAAGCCGCGCGAATTCTTCTGTGCCGCGCAGAATCCTGCCGTGTCCGCCGGGAGCCGGTCCGGCCGTGATGCGGTAACGCTTGCCGGCGGACCAGAAAGCCCGGGTGTTGGCAGGCAACATCCAGCCGTCGCCCGCGCGCAGCGGCGTGAGGTTCGCACTGTCACGCTGACTCATCAGCATGCTGCCACGGCTGGGTATCAGCAGGACCCAGTCGCTCTGCGACGCGGTCCCGCTGCGATTGCCGGTGGTTCGCGCCGCGATGCCAATGACATTCTCGGCCACGTCCCGCAAGCGAAACAGTTCGGTAATCGTGATCGAACCGCCGGCGCTCAGCAGAAATGCGGTCGAGTCAGCGACGCTGGTGAGCAGGCCAGGATTACCGGGCACCGCCAGGCGATCCTGGGGCCAGCGAATCAGGAACTGCTCCTGGCGGCCACCGTTGTTCAGAACCTCGATAGACGACGGGAACCGCTCATGATCTGGCAGCGGAAATATCGAAGACAGGCCCACGCTCAACGCGAGTCCGGCAACAAAACTGAATAGAAACGCGCGCATCATGTCGTTTCAGCCGCCGGTGCTTGCATCGATACTAAACGCCGTCCGCACACGCGTACAAGCTTATTGACATGGCTTCACTCGAAATACCGCTCGAGAAATGCGGGAAAATCCAGCGTATCGGCCGCCTCGAGTTCTGCCTGGCGCTCGTGTGACGCGCGGCTTTCCTGCACAAACTTGTCCTGTTGGGCGTTGAGTTCCGGCGGTAGCTGGCGGAAATAGTCCGTGTAGTCGGTGCTCAGGCGCATCGCGTACCGGAACAGTGGCTCACCTGTTTCGCGCAGCTCGGCCAGCAATCGCGCCGAAGGTGTCTGCTCCGGGTCTTCCAGACTCCGCGCGTACTCTCGTGCAGCATCGCGATATCCGGAGGCACCGCTCGAGTCCAGCAGTTCACTGACTGCTATGACGCCTTCGATGATCTCTCGACCCCAGTCCAATAGTGCTACGTCGCGACCGTCGCAGTTGAGTGCCAGGCCGGGTTCCCGGCCCCGTTGCGCGACGAGCGCCTGATTGCGCTGGTTGGCCTGCGCCTCCGCGTCACTGATCGGGGGGCTGTTGCGGAACAGGCAGTAAAGCAGAAACGCCTCGACGAAACGCGCCTCGCGCTGATTGATGCCAACCGGATCGAACGGATTGACATCCAGTATCCGTAACTCGACGTACTCGATACCACGCCTGCCCAACGCCAGCGTCGGACGTTCGCCGCTGCGCGCCACGCGTTTCGGCCGTATGGTGCTGTAAAACTCGTTTTCAATCTGCAGTTCGCTGGCATTGATTTGCCGGTAAATGCCGTCGACGAGAACGCCGATCTCGCGGTAGTCGGCATTCTCGGTACGAATGGCCCGGTCGAGATCGGTGATGTACTGGTCCAGCGTGTTTGCAGACACCTGCAGGCGTGCCTGGTCGATATTGTGGTAACCAAGATCACTCATGCGCAGCGACGTCGCATGGGGTCCATAGACGGTGCCGTAATCCAGCTCGTTCAGGCCCGACGTCCTGCCTTGCAGAAAACTGCGACAGACTGCCGGCGATGCGCCAAACAGATACATCAGCAGCCATCCAAATCGCCGCACGTTGCGCACGACGCCGAGGTAATGGGCCGACTGGAAACCACCGGGATCGCCAGAGTGCTGCTCGGTCTCCTGGAATAACGGCCAGAAGGATTCCGGTACCGAGTAGTTGTAGTGAATCCCGGAGATGGCCTGCATATGGCGACCGTAGCGATAGCCCAGCCCCCGGCGATAAGTGGTTTTCATGCGGCCAATGTTGGAGCTGCCGTACTGCGCCAGTGGGATATCGGCCTCGCTGCGAATCATGCAGGGCATGCTCATGGCCCACATGATCTCGTCATCGATATGGCTGCAGGTGAACTGATGCAGGTCGCAGAGAAACTGGATGGCGTGCCGCACATCCGGCACTGGCGGTGTAATGAACTCCAGCAGTGCTTCGGAAAAATCCGTTGTAATGAACTTGTTGGTCAGCGCCGAACCCAGTGCTTCCGGGTGCGGCGTGTCGGCAATGTAGCCGTCCGGCGAAACCCGCAGGCTCTCTTTTTCGATGCCACGCAGGGAGCCCGAGTGCAGATCGGCGCCGTCCAGCGCAACCAGGCGTCGTTCGAGGGTTTCCCGGGCGGAGTCTGAGGCGGAGTGCCGACTGCTCACGCCGTGGATCCCCCGGACGGGCCGCTTGCAGGGAACGCGGCCCGTGAAATAAGGTCAGACAAGGTACGCGGCTCGCCAGAAGTTCTGGCCGGGAGCATATATTAATGAAAGTCGCCCGTCTGCTCTTTCCGCTGGTGTTCTTGTGTCTTGCCGAGCCGGCGCTGGCATTGCGCTGCGGCAACAAGCTGGTCAGCACCGGCGATCCCAAAGCGAAGATCCTCCGCTTCTGCGGTGAGCCGGTATCGGTCGAGCGTCGCAGCATCATCCGGGGCGGCATCCCCCGCTATAGCAGCAGTGTCCGCACCCATGGGTCGCGCTACGAAAGCAGCAGCGAGCTGCTGATCAATACCCACTCCTACGTCGAAGTCAGTGTCGAAGAGTGGACCTACAACTTCGGGCCACGCCGACTCATGCGCGTCGTGATTTTCGAGAACGGCCTGGTCCGGAAGGTCAAACAACTCGGCTACGGCTATCGTGAGTGAATGTCGTCGCGAGTCGGCGATTCGAAAGTCTCGAGAAAAAAGTCATCCAGCACGCTGCGCAGCCGGTAGTCGGCGATGAAGCCGCAGTGACCACCATATCTTGATATCTCCACACGCAGCGCCGCGGGGCTGGCGAGGCGCTCCACATCGACAATCGGAATGACCGGGTCATCACGAGCCAGCAGCACCCGTGTGGAAATCTCGAGATTCGCCAGGCGCTCCCCGGTGATCGCGTAGCCCTTCAGGTAGGTCATGAGGTCGGGGAATTCGGTGTATTCCCGCACGAAGAAGTCTGTCATGCCCTGCAGCGTGCGAAACCGCCCGAGATCGCCGAAGCGAAAATAGCCAGGGTGCAATAATCGTTTTCGCTCCAGCGACCGTCGCCACTTGCGCAGAAAGTAGTAGCGATAGAAGAACCAGCCGCCGTCCAGCGCGTACATGGTGGAAATCGGATCGAGCACCGGGCAGACCGCCGCAATGCGCTGTAGCTGTAATCCAGCAGCGGGCGCGGCAACCGCGACTCGCAGAGCGAAGTTGCCACCCAGCGAATAACCACCCAGGAATAGCGGCTCGTCCGGATAGCGCCGCTGCACCCAGGAGATGGCGCCGACGACTTCATCCAGCCGACAGGAATGAAACAGGTCCCGATTCAGGTGGTGCGACTCGCCATGGTCACGCAGGTTCAGTCGGACCACGCGGTATCCGGCATCCCACAAACTGCCACCGGCGGCGAGCATGTAGTTGGCGTTCCCGCTGCCCTCCCAGCCATGGATGATCACGGCCACCCGGCGCACCTCTTGGTTTGCCGGTGGGCTGTGATGCAGAAGCAGTCGGACCCCATCGCCGCAGTCTGCGATGAGGTCTTTCGTGACGGACAACATGCCGGTGGCGCGGTGCCGCAGCATGCGCCGGCGCATTGCACCGCTGGCAAGCATGGATTGGGCATGTGGGCTGCGCAGCAGCCACGGTGGGCGATAGTCGCGCATCGAGCGGTTGGCGACTCGCCTGGCTATTGGCGGAGGTCGGCGGCAGGCCAGGCACCGATGGGCAACTCGGTATCTGGAAGCAGACGAACCTGAACGCGGTTATTGCTCGCGGCTGCCCGGTTCCATTCCCCGGCGGAAGCGCCGAGAGACGAAGACGGGTACGGGATCAGCGGCATCGAATCCCCGAGTTCTTCCACCTCGATTTGGACGGGCCCCTCGAGGTCGGCGCGGAAATTCGCGAAGGCGACCGATTGCAGCTCCGGGTTGAAGCCGTCATCCGTCGTCGCACCGCCTATCCGGGCGCAGGCCGACGCGGGCATCGTGTCCGGAGCCGGGCGCCACTCACCATTCTGATCAGGCATGAGGCAAAAGTTGCCGCTGTGGATTTGCAGGCTGACCACGCCGGAAAAACCGACTTCCCGCAGGCGATCCAGCAGACCGGTCAAGACCTCCAGGCGGGCATCACCCAACGGGATTTCCCCCGGCTCGTATTCCGCCGACTGGTTGACGCCCCACTCCAGCGCCGCGAGAAAATCATCGTATTGCCGCAGAAGATTCGCGCGTTCGGTATCGAGGTATTCGCGAATGCCGGCCGCGTCCTCCGCTTCCGCGAGCCGGCGCGCTTCCAGCGTGGAAGCCAGCTCGGCGTTACGGGCCGCCACGTCGCGCCACCGCTGCTGGCTCTCCTGGTGCAGCCAGAAAAACGTGGCGGCCAGACCTGCCAGCGCCAACACCAGGAAGGTCGTCATGGACGGCCGACCGCGGCCGCCGATTTCCTGCTCAGCTGCCGGGCCGGGCTCCGGAAAGCGAGCGTCGAGCAGGCGTGTCACAGTCTCCTCGACGTCGCTGCGCATGCCGCGCCGGTGATGGCGCAGCATTTCCTCGAGCCAGCGGTGCATGTCATCCCAGTCGGTTTCCTGAAGGGCGCGCTGCATTTCCTCACGGGCATCGGTGGCCAGATCCTCTTCGGGTATCTCGACCTGGCCCAGCGGCAGTTCGTCGTCGACTGCCGCGGTTTCGCTGACCGGCACCAGGTGCAGCGACTGCAAAAGCTCATCGACCTCGACCGGCTTGATTTGCTTGGGTAATACCCCGACTGCGCCGAGTGCGCGTGCCTGGCTGACGTACAACTCCCCTGCCTTGGACGTGTACATCATGATCGGAATGGTGGCCGTGTCCGGATTGTTCTTGATCGCGCGCACGGCTTCGAAACCATCCATGCCGGGCATCATGTGATCCATGAAAATCACGTCCGGTCGAAACCCGCTGAGGAACTCGAGCGCTTCCTCCGCGGAACCGGCCGTTTCGATCCGCATCTGATGCCGCTCCAGAATTTGCGACAGGAAGCGGCGGGCGGTTTTCGAGTCGTCAACGATCAAGGCACATTTATGTGCCATAGATGGCTCCGGTTGAGGCCTCGTACGGACCATGATTTTACGTTGAATAGCCAGGATTTTCGTGGCCTGCGGACATTCCGTGAAACCGGCCTTGCCCCGACCGGCGAATGGGGCGATCCTATGGACCTGCCGCCGGCCCAAATCCGACTACCAGAAAGAACCATAAGTACCGGCACCGGCGGCCCGTAGGCGCAGAACGCATGCCGTCGGGCCATCCGCCGTTACCTCTTCCGCGGTTTCGTCCCGGCGCCCAAGGTCGAACATAATGAAGCAGCTCCTGCGCACACCGCGTTACCTTTTGATCGGGCTCGCCGTCATGGCGACTGTCGGGCTGGTGGCGGGCGCCGGACTGTATCTGCATATCGGATTGCTGACGAATTTCCCGGCCAGTCCGACAGCGATCGCGACGCTGCTGCTGCTCGTGATGTTTGCGCTGATGGCGGGCGTCGCAGCCGCGGCGGTGTATCGCCACCACCACGAAGTCAAACGGGTCGTCGCCGCGGCCGAGCTTCTCGCCAAGGGTGATCTGGCCGACTGGGAACCAGTCCCATATGGTCAGGACCTGAACCAACTCGCCCAAGCGTTCCAGCTGCTGCAGCGTCGACTGCGGGAAACGACGGTGTCGCGTAACTACCTGGACCGCGTGCTCAGCAGCATGCAGGATGCGCTGATCCTTGTGGGGCACGACGGCAATATCCGCCGGGTCAACAAGGCCGCCAGTGAATTGCTGGACTCGCGCCAGTCAGAGCTGACCGGTCGTCCCGTGACCGAAATACTGGTGGAGCGCGAACGCGCTGCGTTCCCATCGGCAGGCCAGGCGCAAACGCGTGGCGAATCCGTATTCGTGTCTCGCAATGGTGAAGAAATCCCGGTGGCCTATTCCTGGTCACCGATCGAAGCTGTCGACGCAGACTTGTCGGGCGCGATCATCGCCGCGCGCGACATCACCGAGCGGAAACTGGCTGATCGTCGCATCCGGTATCTGGCGCGAATCGATGCGCTGACCAAAGTGCCCAACCGCATGCAGTTTCAGCATCTGTTGCAGCGCTCGCTGGCGCGGTCGCGACGCAACCGTGCCCGGATCGCGCTGTTGTACATCGACATCGACCGCTTCAAGGACATCAACGACACGTTCGGTCACATGGCCGGGGACGCGGCTCTCGAGACCCTGACCAGCCGCGTCACCAAGCTATTGCCCGATCGCGCTTTCATGGGACGACTGGCCGGCGATGAATTCGGCGTCGTGGTGTACCCACACGGTCCGGTCGATCGCAGTAACGTAGAACTGAATAGACTGGCCCGGCGCATCCTGCGCGAAGTCGCCGAGGTGCTCATCGTGCAGGGTCATGAACTCTATATCACCGTGAGCATCGGCATCGCCGGTTTCCCGAGCGATGCCGACAACGTGCTCGACCTGATCCGCAACGCGGACGCCGCCCTCTACGAAGCCAAGGCGACCGGTGGCAATCGCATCGAGTTCTACCGGCCGGAGATGAATGCCGCGGCCGTCGAGCGGCTGATGCTGAAAAGCAAATTGCGGCGCTCGTACGAACTCGATCAGTTATTGCTGAACTACCAGCCCAAGGTGGACGTACGGACGGGCAAAATTGCCGGCGCCGAGGCGCTGGTCCGCTGGGAATTGTCCGACCACGGCCTCGTGCTGCCGTCGCAGTTCATTCCGCTGGCCGAGGAAACCAACCTGATTCTGGAAATCGGCGAATGGGTGCTGAACAGGGTCTGCGAGGACTACGCGCACTGGCGGGCGCGCGGCAGCGAGCCCGGCCGTATCTCGGTGAACCTGTCGTTGAAACAGCTGGCACAGCCCAACTTCCCGCGCCGCATTAACCGGATTTTCCGCCGTCACGGTATTCAGCCGGACTGCCTGGAGCTCGAGCTCACCGAAACCACGTTGATGGAGAACCCGGAGCACACCATTCGCGTGCTGCGCGAGCTGCATCGCATGGGCCTGCGCCTGGCCATCGATGACTTTGGTACCGGCTACTCATCGCTCAGCGCCTTGCAACGCTTCCCGATCGCCACCCTGAAAATCGACCAGTCTTTCGTCAGTGACGCCGCATCCGATCCGGACGACGCGACGATGATCGCCACGATGGTCGACATGGCGCATCGCATGAACATGGACGTGGTGGCAGAAGGTGTCGAATCGGAAGAACAGCTCGGCCTGCTGCGACGCCTGCACTGCGACTTCGTGCAAGGCATGTTGTTCGGCGAACCGATGTCCGCCGAGGCCTACCAGGCGCTGGTCAATGCGCAGCGCGACGGCACCGACTCCTACCGCGCGCTCTTTGCCTGAGAAGCCGCCCGACTGGCCGCTTCAGTCGCGTCGTAGCCCGTGAGCTCCATGTAGCCGCGCCCGACGCGCACGCCGCCAGCCAGCGGCAACACGTCGATCGTGCCCTCCCAATAACGCACGGTGAGGTTCTGTTCCTGGTCGGCCACCGCCGCGCGCAGCAATAGCGGTTCCATATCCGGCAACTGCAGTTCCCAGCTCACCGGCCAGCGCGTGCCGCTGGTATCGCTGCGCCAGAAGTCCGTTGGCCGCAACTGGAAATCGTCATGGCCCAGGCGAGTGACCTGGCCGCGCGAGTCGACGAGCGTGCCTGCGGAGACTGGCGTCGCTCGACCCTGCGCGTCTCGCAGCACGTAGAGCATGACATCGCGGCCGTCATTCAACTGCAACGCGAACCAGTCCCAGCCAACCACGTTCGCACCGAGGCTGCTGGTGCTCCATTCGCGATCGAACCACGCGTTGCCGGTGACGACATAGCGCCGCTCGTCCATCTGCAGCTCACCGCTCGCGGGCAGGCGCGTGAAGCTGTAATACCAGGACGCGTTGCCCGGTTCCGGACCCTTCGCGCTGAGGCCGTTATCCCCCTGAAGCACGGCCGGTTTGCCTGGTTGCAACACCAGCTCGAGCTGGAGACCGACACTCGCATCGATCGCGCGCAGGCGCAGCGGCAGAAAAGTCTCACCGCTGCTAATCGCCGACCAGTCGTCGAGCCAAACCGAGAACGGTTCTGCCCGGGAACCCGCAAGTCCCTGCGCCGGACGCGCGAAACGTTCCACCACGCGATGGTCCGAGCGCGACACATCGGTAACGGCGAAATGCGCCATGTACGCCTGCGTCGTGGCCCATGCGGAATCACGCGACGCTGGCCGCGGTCGCAGCGCGTAGCGAAAAAACGTGAGTTGAAAGCCGAACTCACGGCCATCGGCATCCGCGAGGTTTCCGATGAAATACCACCACTCGGTGCGGTAATCGGGGTGCGGGCCATGATCCCGCGGCCAGCGAATTTCGCCGGGCCGCATTGCCAGGGTGTATCCATCGGCGTTGTCGGCGACACCCAGCAGGCTCGCAACGGGCGCGGCCACGACGGCCGCTGGTTGCTGCGCCATTTGCCAGAGCCACAGCGAGACGCCGGCAAGCAACCCGGCAACTGCAACCAGCCAGACCAGCGGCGCGCGCATCTACAGTTCCCGCAGATCAACGGCCGGCAGATCGCGCACCGACTGGCGTGTGGGCCACCAGCCCGCGATCACACCGGCAAGCGCCGCCAGCAGGACGCCCTGTAACAAGAGCGTGAGGTCCGGCACGAACAACATGCTCCAGCCGAATGCAATGCGATTCACCACGAATATCAGCAGCCAGGCCAACAGCATCCCCAGGGGTACGGCCAGCAACCCCGCGCAGCAGCCCAATAAGCCCGTCTGCAACAAGCCGAGGCGCATGACAGCGGTTGGTGCCAGGCCGATGGAGCGCAATACAGCGATTTCCCGGGCGCTGTCCAGACGCTGCGCCTGCAACGCATTCAGAATCGCAATCACAGCCACCAGGCCGGCAATCAACCGCAATACCTGCGTAATCGTGAAAGTGCGATCGAAAATCTCGAGGCTGAATTCGCGCAGCATCTTGCTGGTGCCGACCTGCAGCCCATCGCTTCGGCTCGCGAGTTCCCTCGCGCCCGCCAGCAACTTTTCATCGCTGCCCGGCACCGCGAACAGCCCAATGGTGTCGATGCCGGTATCGGCGAAATGGCGCCGGTATATGTCGAGATCCATGGCGACCAGGCCGATATCGGAACTGTAGTCGACGAACACCGCGTCGATCGCGAATGCGCGCGGCCCGTCGACGGTCATCAGCGTCAAATCATCGCCGGCGGCAACGCCGCGTTTCGTGGCGAAGGCCTCCGACACGATCACCCGGTTGCCACTGGCGAGACGCTCCAGCAATACAGCGCGCGGGATACTGGCTTTCGGCCAGCGGCCGACACCGGCCTTCGTGCGAACCGCGAGCAGCCCCGCCAGGCCCTCGCCATCGGGCAACGCCACCCGCCGACTGACGCGCAGTCCGGCCACACCGGGAAGCGCACGCAAGTTTTCCAGCAAACGCGCCTCGGCCGCTGCGTTATCCACCCGCGCGTCGGCCTGCACGCGAATCAACACATCCGCGTCGAGACTGTAATCGAGCCAGTCAGTCACGCTGACGCGGAAACTGCCGATCATCACGCCCACGCCGATGAAAGTTGCCACCGCCAGCATCAACGCTGCCGACGCCGCACCCGTGCGACTCAGATTGACCGCGGCCGAGCGCCCCGCGTACGCACCGGGCAACCATCCCGCGGCGGCAGCCATGGCGCCAAAACTGTGAACCAGCGGGTAAACCAGCAATGGCGCGACGAGGGCAGCCGCGATCAACACCAGGAATATCCCGGCGAAGGCCACTGGCAAACTGGCGGGCTGGACCAGCAGGACAGCACCGACCCCGGCAGCCACGACGACCATTGCGGCCTGCCACGGCCAGCGGCGATACAGGCGACGAATCGGCGCGGCGGTATTCATGGCGCTGCGCGGCTGCACGGACGCCGCCTCGGCAGCCGGCAACATCGCCGCGGCAATGCTCGCACCGGCGCCGAGCAGCGCGGCCTTGCCGAGCAGCGCGGCAGACACGCCGTAGTAGTCGACCGCGGTACTCAAGTAGAGATCGCCGATCGTTCGCAGCACGAGCCGCACGAGACCGGATCCGAGCGCGATGCCCGCCAACAGGCCCAGCCCAATGCCGACAGCAGCCAGCGCGAGAGTTTCCGCCAGCACCACCGCGTAAATCTGGCGACGGCCGGTGCCCAGGCTGCGCAACAGCCCGAAGGTTTCACGGCGACGCACGACGCCGAACGCAATCGTGCTGTAGACGAGAAATGCCCCGACGACCAGTGTCAGCAAACTGAGCGCCTGCAAATTGATGCGAAACGAGCGAGTCATGCCGTCGAGCTGACCGGCGCGCTCGCTGAGGCTGCGGAGACGGAGACCGCGCGCTGCGAGTGCCTTGCCGAGTTGACCGGCGCGCAGGTCGTCGATCCGCAGGTCGATACGGCTCAGACCTTCCGGTTTCGCTAGGACTTCCTGCGCGGTGGCGAGATCCGCCAGCAAAAAGCGTTCACCACCCGAATCGGGAAACGTGCCCACGATCCGCAGCGGTTGCGAGCGTCGTGGTTCGAACATTTCGAGTACAGCGCCCTCGGATACACCCCACTCGGTGGCGAGGCTTTCCGGCAACAGGACTGCGCCGGGTTCAGTCAGTAATTCGAAACTGCGCGCTGCGGCCGCCGTCGGCAAAAAGCTCCAGTCGAGTCGCGCAGCCGACAACGGATCGACGCCGAGCAGAGAAACCCGCTGGCGCGGATCGATCGTCAGGCGCAGTCGGCCCTCGATAATCGGGGCCGAATCACGTATGCCCCAGTCACGCCGCAATTCGACGAACACGTCGGCCGGCACCCGGCCCGCCGGCCGGATGATTTCGTGCGTTGCCTGCCCGCGAAAGAGTCGCGTGGTGGCACTGAAGGCCTGGTTCGCGCTGTACGCCGCCAGGTCAATCGCGACCACCGCTGCCACGCCGAGTGCAATGCCGGCAATCGTCAGCACGAGCTGCGATGGATGCCGGCGATAGAAACGCAGGCCGGCGCGCAATGGTAATGACGGCATTATCGGCGAGTCGATCATGGCACGAGCTCATCACTGTCCGCTGGTTCCAGATGCCCGTCGCGAATTGCCAGAACCCGGCGCGCGCGCCCCATGACCTCCGGACTGTGGGTTGCCATGATCAACGTACGACCTTCCTGTTGGCCATGCTGTTCGAGTAAGGCCAGGCTGCGACGCGCTGTTTCCAGATCGAGGTTCCCGGTCGGTTCGTCCGCAATCAGGATGCTGGGTTCGTGGACCACGGCGCGGAGAATGGCGACACGTTGTTGTTCGCCGCCCGACAATTCCGCCGGAAAGCGCCGGGCACAGTCAGAGAGTCCGGCATCTTCGAGCAGTTGTTGGCAACGCTGTAACGCGGTTTGTCGCGGCAGCCGATTGAGCTCGGCCGGCACGCGCAGATTCTCGAGCACTGTCAGTGTCGGTACGAGATTAAAAGCCTGGAACACAAAGCCGAGATCGCGCCTGCGGTAGGCTGCCCGCTCGGTTTCCGACAGGCGAACCAGATCGCGATCACCGCACCAGACCTCGCCGGTGCTGGGCAGGTCCAGACCACCCATAATATTCAGCAGCGTGGACTTGCCGGAACCACTGCGGCCGATGACGACGACATAATCGCCGGCAGCAATTTCGAGATCCAGATTTGTCAAAACGGGTCGCCCCGCATCGCGATAGCGTTTGCTTACACCGACGAGACGCAGGTCCGTTGCGTTGTTAACCATTATGTGAGGCCAGTATTTGCCGCTCCTGTCGCATTGCCACGATTGCAAAAATTCCCTTTCCAATCAATTAATTATAAGTTCTTATTTGAGCCCGGTTTGCAAATTGCGTGATGAGGCGTTGACCTCCAGACAGCGCGCTGGGGCATACTACGCGTCCCGTTGTCGCGATGGTCCGCTGGACCAGACCCGGCGACGGCCGCTAAAGAATAGGAGAGTTTCCAGGATGATCAGACTCCGCGCTTTGTTTCTGGCTGCCATCGTTGCAGCTTTCGGTCACGGCGTTGTGGCTGCCGCCTGCCCCTATCCGGCTGATGTCGATGTTCCTGATGGTTCGTCCGCCACGGAGCAAGAGATGTTGTCCGGCCAGAAGAGGGTTAAGGCCTATATGGCTGAAATGGAAGACTACCTGAAGTGTCTCGATGAAGAAGAGATCGCGTTAGGCGATGCGGTCACCGAAGAACAGCGTCAGTTGCATGTCGATCGGCACAATGCCGCGGTCGAGGCGATGGAAGGTGTAGCCAACGCGTTCAATGAACAAATCCGCGCCTACAAGGCTGTGAATAACTGACGACGCCGGCGCCGCGCGGCGCCCCGTCAAACCCGGTGGTAGAATTCCCGGCCCACCGGCCGCACGGCCCCCTTTGCTCATTGAAAACAGGATCAGAAAGATGACGACTCCCGCACGCGTGACGATTACCGGTGCCGCCGGCCAGATTGGCTACCAGCTGGCGTTCCGCATTGCGTCCGGTCAACTGCTTGGCGCCAACCAGCCGGTGATTCTCCAGCTACTCGAGATTCCGCCGGCGCTGGACGCATTGCGCGGAGTCTGCATGGAACTCGAGGATTGCGCGTTCCCGACACTGCATGGCGTGGTTGCGACGGACCAGGCCGACGTGGCTTTCGGCGATACGGACTACGCTCTGCTGGTCGGCGCGAAACCTCGCGGCCCTGGCATGGAGCGCAGTGATCTGTTGCTGGGGAACGCCCAGATTTTTTCCGCGCAGGGCAAATCCATGAACGCGAATGCGGGCCGGGAAGTGCGAGTCCTGGTGGTCGGTAACCCGGCCAATACCAATGCGCTGATCGCGCAACAGAATGCGCCCGATCTGAACCCGGCGAATTTCACTGCCATGACACGGCTCGACCACAATCGAGCGCTGGCGCAGTTATCCGCCAAGACGGACACCCATGTCAGTGACATT
This sequence comes from Gammaproteobacteria bacterium, assembly GCA_030066665.1. GTDB lineage: Bacteria > Pseudomonadota > Gammaproteobacteria > Steroidobacterales > J054. The sequence continues at coordinate 18,349 of JASJBD010000007.1, read as the reverse complement.
CGCCATATGGCGATCTGGGGCAATCACTCCGCCACACAGTACCCGGACATCAGCTACGCAACGATCGGCGATAAGTCTGTGGCCGACATGGTCGATGAGCAATGGCTGGTCGACGATTTCATCCCGACCGTGCAACAGCGGGGCGCCGCGGTCATCAAGGCTCGCGGTCTGTCGAGTGCCGCATCGGCGGCGTCCGCGGCGATCGACCATGTGCGGGACTGGGCCCTCGGCAGCCCGGGCGATGACTGGGTCAGCATGGCCGTACCCGCCGACGGCAGTTATGGGATCGAGCCCGGCGTGATCTACTCCTTCCCGTGCCGCTGCAGCAAGGGCAAGTACGAGATCGTCCAGGACTTGGACATAAGTGAATTCAGCCGCGAACGCATGGATGCCACCGACCAGGAGCTGCGCGAGGAGCGCGCCGCGGTAGCCGAATTGCTCTGAGCCGGACGGGCGGCCTCACGGGCCGTCAGGTATAGTGGTTTGTCCGGTTTCTGCCGGGACGCGGCAAACCCGGTAACACGCGATAAATAACTAGAGGAGCAGCCGTGACAGCTTTCCTGTACTGGCTCATATGGACCGTCGCCCTGGCCGCCGTCGCCGTAACGCTGGCATATCGTCGAGTTGAGTTTGGCAGCGCAACACGCTGGTTCGGCGGGGCACTCGTCATTTACACACTATTCGGCGCCGGCCACTGGCTGTGGCTGACCCTGCTGTGGGTGCTGTACGCCGGCGTGGCCCTGTTGAATTTGAACGAACTGCGTCGCGACAAGATCAGTCGCCCGATCCTGCGCGTTTACCGGTCGATGGTGCCGGAAATGTCGGAGACCGAACGCGACGCGCTCGAGGCCGGCACGGTCTGGTGGGACGGTGAGCTGTTCACCGGGCTGCCGGACTGGAGCAAATTGACATCGTTGCCCGCAGCGGCGCTGACCGACGAAGAGCAGGCGTTTCTCGATGGCCCGACCAATGAACTGTGCCGCATGCTCGATGACTGGGAGATCTGCCACGAGCTCGGCGACATGCCGAAGCCGGTCTGGGACTACATTCTGAAAGAACGCTTCTTCGCGATGATTATTCCGAAGGAGTACGGCGGCCTGGAATTCTCGCCACTGGCCGTGGCGTCGGTGCTGGCGCGGTTGTCCAGTCGCAGTACAGTCGCGGCATCCACGATCGGTGTGCCGAACTCGCTGGGTCCGGCTGAACTGCTCCTGCATTACGGGACGGACGAACAGAAGCAGCATTACTTGCCTCGCCTGGCCAGCGGCAAAGAGATCCCCTGCTTTGCGCTGACGTCGCCGCGGGTTGGCAGCGATGCCTCCGCGATAACCGACAGTGGTGTGGTCTGCCGCGGCGAGTGGGACGGCAAAGAGATCATCGGCGTTCGACTGAATTGGGACAAGCGCTACATCACCTTGGCCCCGATCGCCACGGTGCTCGGATTGGCATTCAAGTTGTATGACCCTGATCACCTGATTGGCGACGAAGACGAGCACGGCATTACCGCGGCGCTCGTGCCGACCAACCTGCCGGGTATCACGATTGGTCGCCGCCATTTCCCGCTGAACAACCCGTTCCAGAACGGCCCGACTCAAGGCAAAGACGTGTTCGTGCCGCTGGATGCAATCATCGGCGGCCCGGAACGTGCCGGTCAGGGCTGGAAGATGCTGGTCGAACAGCTGTCCGCGGGCCGCTCGATCGTGTTGCCCGCGAACAGCATGGGTGGCAGCCAGGCCGCAACCTGGTCCACCGGTGCCTACGCGCGGATCCGGCGTCAGTTCGGCCTGCCTATCGGCAAATTCGAAGGCGTCGGCGAGGCCATTGCGCGAATCGCCGGCTCGACATACATCATCGATGCCGCAGTGAAAGTCACGAACACTGCGGTCGGTCGTGGCGAAAAGCCGGCTGTGCCGTCGGCCGTGCTGAAGTATCACTGCACCGAACTGGCCCGCCAGGTTGCGGATGATGCGATGGACGTCCATGGCGGCAAAGGCATCATGCTCGGCCCTACGAACTATGTCGGCCGTGGCTACCAGGCCATTCCAATTGCGATCACGGTCGAAGGCGCCAACATTCTCACCCGCAGCCTGATCATCTTTGGCCAGGGCGCCGTACGCTGTCATCCTTTCGTGCTGAAGGAAATGGAGGCGGCGGCCAATCCGGACTTCGAACAGGGCCTGCGCCAGTTCGATGAACACCTGTTCGGACATATCGGTTATGCGGTGAGCAACGCGGCCCGCGCATTCGTGCTGGCGCTGACGCATGCGCGTCTCACGGTGGCACCCGTAATCGGTCCAACATCGCGCTATTACCAGCACATCAACCGCTACAGTGCCGCGTTTGCGCTGGCAGCGGACGTGGCGATGCTGACGCTTGGCGGCGCGTTGAAGCGCAAGGAACAATTGTCCGCCCGGCTCGGCGATGTGTTCAGCTCCATCTATCTCGCCAGCATGGTGCTGAAACACTACGAAGATCAGGGACGCCCGGAGGAAGATCTGCCGCTGGTGGAATGGTCCTGTCGCACCCTGCTCTACCAGGCTCAGGAACAGTTGCACGGTCTGCTGCGCAATTTCCCGAATCGACTGGCTGCCGGCGCGCTGCGTCTGTTGATCTTCCCGCGCGGCAGAACCTATTTTTCCCCGGCCGACGAACTCGGTCAGCAGATCGTAGAGCTGATGATGCACCCGACCCGCAGCCGGGAGCGGCTGTGTGCCGAAGCCTATGTGCGCGATGATCCGGAAAACCCGCTCGGCGCGCTGCAACGTGCGTTGGTCGCGGCGACCGAGGCGGAACCACTGCAGGTAAAACTGCGCGACGCGGTCAAGGCTGACCTCGTGAAATCGGAGGATCCCGTCGAGCTGATCGACGAGGCCGCCAGCGCCGGCATCCTGACAACGGCGGAGGCGAAGCAGCTACGTGAGCTGGATGCGCTGGTCATGGACATTATCGGGGTCGACGATTTCGACTCGGCGGATCTCGGCACCAAGGCCCGGAAGCCACGGCCGCGCAAGAAAAAGGCCGCCAGGAAGACGACCACCAGCGCCTCAGCGTCGACCAAGGCGGAAAAAGTGCCGAAGGCAGCCAAACCGGCCGGTTCATGACACCCGATTGGCGGTAAGCTAACATTTCGCGCCAGACGTCTTCGAGGGGTATCGGGATGAGGTTTCGCGGCACTGCGACAGTGCTCGTATTGCTGGTCATGCTGCTGCAGGGCTGCGGCGGCGAAGACCGCGCGCCGACCGCGCCCGCCCCGACCGCCGACACCGGCTCTGGCGCGGCGGCCGATGCCGGTTCGCGCACGCCGTCACCGCCAGGCGCAGCCGTATTTTTCATCGAGCCGATCGACGGCGCGACCGTGGCCTCGCCGGTCACCGTCAAGTTCGGCATCAGCGGCATGAGCGTAGCCCCGGCCGGAGATAGTACGCCTGCAACTGGTCATCACCACCTGCTGATCGATGCCGAGCTGACCGACGAGTCGCTGCCGGTCCCGAACAGTGATCAGCATCTGCACTTTGGCAAGGGCCAGACGGAAACCGCCGTGGAATTGGTGCCTGGTGAACATCAGCTGCAGCTGGTGCTCGGCGACGCCAATCACGTGCCGCATGATCCACCTGTCATGTCGCAGCGGATCACCATCACCGTCGAGTAGGAAGCACTCCAGCGCCATGTCTAAAGCTCCGATCGGCATCAGCGGTTTCTCCCTCTACTTGCCGCCTTATCGAGTAGATCTGCGCGACTGGTCGGAATGGACGGGCGCGGACTGGAACAAGATCCGCGCCGTGGTCGGCACGGGATTCCGGCTGCTCGGGCCGGACCAGAGTGTCTACACGATGGCGGCCAATTCCGTGCTGCAATTGATTCGCAATTACGACATCGACCCGAGTCGCGTGCGCTACCTGGCACTGGGAACGGAGTCCAGCACTGACAACTCCGCCGGCGCAATCATTATCAAGGGCATGGTCGACGCCGCACTTAAAGCCGAAGGTTTGCCCTGTATTTCCCGCAACTGCGAAGTACCGGAATTCAAACATGCCTGCCTCGGCGGCGTTTACGCGATGAAAAACGCGTTGCGATTCCTGGGCACAGATGGCGACGATTCGCTGGCAATCGTGGTGTCCGCCGACAAGGCGCTCTATCGGCAGGGCAGCTCCGGCGAACCGACGCAGGGCGCCGGAGCGGTCGCAACCTTGCTGGAGCGCAACCCTTCCATTGCCACCATCGATCTGCGCGAAGCAGGCACAGCGTCTGACTATCGGCGGGTCGATTTTCGTAAGCCGTTGGTCAATCGCAACGGCACCGGCGCCAGTCCCGACTTCGTCGATATCCCGGTATACAACGGCAAGTACTCGACGAGCTGCTACATCGACGAGGTGCAGCGGGCGCTCGAGGACATGTACCGTCGCCGCGGCCTGGTGGCAACCGACTACCTGCGTGCGCTGCGGGCCGTCTTCATGCACCGGCCTTACCAGCGCATGCCGGAAACCGGCTGGAGCATGGCCTATCTGTTCGCTCTCGCACAGGGCTCGCGCGACGATCAGGCGGAGCTGGCCCGCTATTGCGAGGCCGCCGACGTCGAGACCGCGGCGCTGATCGCGGAATTGTCCGGCCCGCACGATCTGAAGCAATTCGCAGTTCGTGAGCGCATCGCCGACGATGTCTTCCCGCTGTCTTTGAGGGTGACTCGGGCCTTCCGTCAGGACGCGGCCTTCAGCAATGTCATCAGCCACAAGGTCCGGCTGGGCGCGAAGCGCATGCGCGAACTCGGGAATCTCTACAGCGGGGCGCTGCCGGCATGGGTTGCAGCCGGCCTGACCGAAGCCGCCGAGCTGAATGTCGACCTGACCGGCGAGGAGATTCTGATGGTGGGTTACGGCAGCGGCGATGCCGCCGATGTGATCCCGATGCGCATCGTGGACGGCTGGGAGAGCGCCACGCGGACGATCGACTTTGATGCCGCACTCGAACCGGCGATCGATCTGACACGCGAGCAATACAAAGCAATTCGCGAGCAGGGACAGGTCGAAGCGCTGGACTATCAGCCTCACGCCGAATTTGTCGTCGAGCGGATTGGTGCGGAATCGGCACCGTCGTTCGAAGACGCCGGCATCGAGTACTACCGCTACATCCAGTAAGCGTCTTACGGGCCGGAGACGACCTCCAGCCCCGGCGCCGCACAAGCAACTTCCAACAGGCGGTATCCCGCAGCCGCGAAACTGTCGCGCGCAGCCCGCGCGATCGTGGCCCGATCGGTCAAGGCAAATCCGAGGTCGCCGCCGCCGGCGCCGGAGGTCTTGTAGATTGCGCCGGCCTGGTCAGCCAGTTCACCCAGGTGTCGATGCTCCGTCGTGAGAATGCCGATTCCCGTGGCGCGATCCAGGTTCTCCAAAGCCGTCGCATAGCCATGCGTGGCGGCCAGTATCCCGGCACTGTCGGCTGCCCGCCAGGCCTCCGCGGCATGCCGTGCGGCGCGATCGAGCGCCTGCAGGCAGTCGCTGTCAGGCTGCGAGGCCCGAAACTGATCGAAGCGGTCAATCAGCGCGGGTGTCGACGCCGAGCGGCCACTCCAGGCGATCACCAGGTGAAGACCGGCCGGCCAGCCGGGAGCCTCCACCGCCACGTCACCGGAACCGGGATACGCGACGATCAAGCCGCCATGGACCGCAGTCAGCACATCGACACCGCTGCCGCGGCCCTGCTGGAAACGCCGGTGAGCCGCGCAGCAGAGTTCCGCGAGTGCAGCCTTCGGGAGATCGAGTCCCCAAGCCCTGAGCAATGCGCCCCCGAGCGCGACCAGGACAGCCGCGCTCGAGCCCAAGCCGAACTTGCGCACCTCACCGTTGGCGTCGACCTGGCTGAACGCGCTGCTATCGAGTGAGATTTGGACGGGTATGGGCTGGACGGCCCGTCCGGAGAACTGCAATTCCGTCAGCAACGCGTCCAGCAGCGCGCCCCGCTCCGCCGGATGCTCGCCGGTCCAACGCAGTCGATTACCGCTGTCGAGCTCGAACGGATAGTCCGCCTGCTCTGTACGCAGCACGCTGGTCGCAGATTCGCTGATCCTCGCGTGTGCCCTGACATCGAGCGCAACCGCCACCGCGGGCGCCCCATTCAGCACGGCGTATTCACCCGCGAGCAGCAGTTTGCCGGGCGCCTGCGCCTCAATCATCGACGGGGATCAGGCGCACGCCAGCGCCGAGTCCGCCCCGGATGGTGCGCAGCACGCCGTCCAGTCCGGCAAGTTCACGTTCCACGCGATCGGCCGCTGCCGGCAGGCAGATGGCTTTCACCTGCGGCCCGGCATCCACGGTAAAGAACACCGGCACACCGTCCTTGCGTAACTGCCGGATGTGGTGCAGACAGGCCAGCGTAGTCGGCGACCAATACATCAGAGGTGGCCGCGTCGTCAGCATCACCGCATGCATCTTCAGGCAATTGTGTTCAGCCAGGTCCGCCAGGCCGCCGAAGTCGCGCTCACCGAGCACGCTCAGCGCAGCGTCCATATCGCCGGGATGGCTATCGAGCCACGCGGCGTAGAACGGGGAGCTGTCCCGACTCTGCGTCATGCCATCGCGCGAGCTGATTTCTTTACCCGCCTCGGTGGTGACGGCAACGACGATGTCCATTGGCCAGTCCGTCGGGCTGAGTAGCTGACGGCAAATTGTCTGGTCGGCGCGATTTCTCAATTCGACGAAGCCGCCGTACAGCGAGCGCGGCGCGGATCCGGAGCCAATGCGCGCAACCTCGCCAAGGCGCGGATCGTCGCGATCGAGTCCGAGCGCAGCAGCAGCCGCGACCGTCAGTGCCGCGTAGCCCGATGCCGACGATGCCAGGCCGGCGCCGGTGGGAAAATCATTGCGCGATTCCACCCGCGCCCGGAGCGAGGTGCCGGCGACCGCGCGCAATGCATCGAGGCAAGCGGTGAGGCGTACCTGTTCACCGCTGGCGGCAACGCCGTTTAACAGGAGCTCGTCCTCGGCCAGGGCAGGGTCGAAGGCGACACGGGTTTCCGTGCGCAGCGCTGCCAGCGTTACCGACAGGGAGTCGACTGCCGGCAGATTCACACTGCCGTCACTGCGCTTCCCCCAGTACTTGATCAGGGCGACGTTGGGGTGCGCGACCGCGGCCGCGCGCTGGATTGTCATGGCAACACAGTCCTAGCCGACGATGCTTGCGGCGGCATTATAGACCGGTCGATAGCCAGCTCGTTTGGCGCTCTGCGACGCAACGACTATGCTTGCGAACCCGAGCACGGTACACGACCACGGATGACACTGGACAAAAAAATCGACGAATACACGCACCGCATCGAGCGCGCGCTCGAGCGGTGGCTGCCAGGGCCGGAAACACCGCCGCGTCGTTTGCACGAAGCCATGCGGTATTCGGTGCTCGGGGGTGGCAAGCGCATCAGGCCCCTGCTGATTTACGCGAGCGGCGACGCGCTCGGCACCGATCCTGAGAGTTTGGATGCGCCCGCCGTAGCCATCGAGTTGATGCATGCCTTCTCGCTGGTGCATGACGACCTGCCCGCCATGGACGATGACGACCTGCGCCGCGGCCGGCCCACGACGCACAAGGCTTTCGATGAAGCCACCGCGATTCTGGCCGCGGACGCATTGCAGCCGCTGGCTTTTCAGGTACTGGTATCCGACCCGGCCCTGCAGGACTTGCCGCAGTCGCAGGCCGACCTCGTGCGCCTGATTGCCGAGGCCTGCGGTTCCGAGGGCATGACCGGCGGTCAGGCGATCGATCTCGCTTCGGAAGGTCAGCAACTCGACGCGGCCGAGCTGGAGCACATGTATCGTCTGAAGACCGGTCGGCTGTTGCGCGCCAGCATCCTGGCACCCACGTGCCTGCCACCAGAGCTGGAATTGAGCGGACGCCATTCGCTGGAGCATTTCGCAGACTGCATCGGTCTCGCCTTTCAGATTCGCGACGACATCCTGGACGTCGAGGGGGAAACCGAGGTGATCGGTAAACAGCAAGGCGCCGACATTGCGAGGGGCAAGGCAACCTATCCAGCCATGTTCGGCATGGCTGGCGCGCAGCGACGGGTCACGGAACTCCTGGAGGCGGCGCTCGCGGATCTCGATTTTCTCGGGGAGCGCGCCGACACGCTCCGGGGCCTGGCACGAGTTATCGCCGAACGGGATCGCTGACGCACCTGTAGAGAATTGCCGACCCGCGCCTCCTGCTAGAATATCGGGCACGCAGGTTGCGGTTGTCGCCAGGATGTACACCAGCTTTTTCGGGCTCAACGAGAAACCGTTCTCGATCACACCCGATCCGCGCTACCTCTTCATGAGTGAGCGTCATGCCGAAGGGCTTGCTCACCTGCTCTATGGCGTCCGCGAAACCGGCGGATTTATCCAGCTGACCGGCGAGGTCGGCACTGGCAAGACCACGCTGGTGCGCAGCCTGCTGCAGCAGATTCCTGAAACGACTGACGTTGCGCTGATCCTTAATCCGCAGTTGTCCCGCGTCGAATTCCTGAGTGCGATCTGCGAGGAGCTCGGCGTGCCGATGCCCGCGGATCACCACAGCATCAAGTCACTGACCAACGCGCTGAATGCATTCTTGCTGCGTAATCACGGCCGCGGGCGGCACACAATTCTGATCGTCGACGAAGCGCAGAATCTGAAAGTCGATGTGCTCGAGCAGGTGCGCCTGCTGACAAACCTGGAAACCACCAAGCAGAAACTGCTGCAGATTATTCTGATCGGCCAGCCGGAATTGCGCGAATTATTGTCACGCACCGAGATGCGCCAGCTGGCGCAGCGCATTACGGGCCGTTATCACCTCGAGCCGCTATCGCGGGACGATGCGGACGCCTACATCGAGCACCGGCTGAAGGTCGCTGGCGCCGTCGGCGAAATCATCGACAAGCGTGCGCGGCGCGAGCTGTTCCGCCAGTCGGCCGGCGTCCCCCGCATGATCAACGTGATTGCCGATCGTGCGCTGCTCGGCGCATTTACGCGGGAGCAGCACAAAGTGACTGCGGAACTCGTGAAAAGCGCGGCACGGGAAGTTTTCGACCGCAAATTCATGCAATCGCGGCCCTGGTTGCGCTGGGCTGCGGCCGCGGCCATTGGCGCGACCGTCGTGGCGGCAGGGATCTGGGGACTGCAACAGCTTGACCGCCCGGAACCGCCGGCGGCTGCAGTCGCCACGAGCGCACCGCCGGTACTGGAACCGGCGCCGCCGATGCCCGGCGGAGATCCGGTCACTGCGGCGCAGGCAGCACCGGAGCCAGAGAAGCTCACGCAGATTCTCGCAGCAGCAGCCGAGGCAACCGGCACCGATAGCGCTTTCGCATCGCTGTTCCGGCTCTGGGGCCACGAATACCGGCGCGGTCCGGTGGGCGCCTGCAAGCAGGCCGAGGCCTACCAGCTGTTCTGCTTGTTCCAGCGCGGTTCACTGTCGCAGGTGCGTGGGCTCGATCGGCCGGTGATTCTCACCCTGCGAGATCTGGACAGTGTTCAGCACCAGGTGGTGTTGTCGGGGCTCGACGATCGCGAGGCCACGGTCACGATTGGCGACAGCGACCATCGTATTTCCGTCAATGACCTGGAGAATTTCTGGTTCGGCGAATACCTGTTGCTGTGGCGGCCGGAATCGGGGGAGGTGAAATCCTATTTTCCGGGCATGCGAGATCCCGACGTGAAATGGATTCGCGAGAGTCTCGCCGCGATTCAAGGCCGGCCCGCGACGCCCATGGGTTCCGACCTGTTCGACGAAGCGTTGGCGGAACGGGTGCGGGAATATCAGCGTGACCGCCGGCTGACTGTCGATGGCCTGGTGGGTCAACAGACACAAATCGCAATGAACACGGATCTGGGCGCCGCCGACCGGCCCCGCCTGGTGCGGGTGAACTAGTTCCGTGTCGTTCATTCTCGACGCCTTACGCAAGAGCGAAAACGAACGGCGGCAACAAAGCGCGCCAGGCATTGCCGATGCACGCCAGAGTCGTGCGGTTCCGCGCCGCAGTCGCTGGATACCCGTGCTCGCCATCATCCTGGGCGCGAACGCGCTACTGATAACGGTCCTGCTGTTCAGGGGAGCAAACGAGGCGCCGGATCAGACAACGGTGCAGGTGCAGGTGCCGCCGGCCGGTACCGACACGGACCGTCCCACAATCCGGCCGCTGGCTGACGAGACGCCGCGCGAGCTGGATGTGGCACCACCGATCGAACCGGCGCCCGGCCCCGAAATCGCCGCCCCGGAGACGCCCACCGCCTCGTCCACGGCGACGCCCACCGGGGCCATAGCAGACATGCCGACAAGTGACATGACAAGTGCCGGCGCCGATGCCCCGCCGAGCATGCAGCAGCTTACGCTCGCCGGAATTCTGACCACGCCGCCCATGCGGCTCGATATTCACGTCTACAGTGATAAACCGGACCAGCGCTTCGTCTTCGTGAACATGCGGAAATACCGGGAAGGTGACCAGCTGCAGGAAGGACCGGTACTCAACGAAATCACGCCGACTGGCGTCGTCCTCAGCCACGAGGGCAACCGCTTCACGCTGGAACGCGAATGAGCGCCAGCACCGAAACCGCCGCTCTCGCGGGCGATGCCCCCGTCTCGGCGATTGCGTATCTCGATGGCCACCGGCTCGATCGAGCCCTGCGGGCCGGTATCGGCAGGTTGCTGGCCGAGCGGGACTATATCAATCGCATCAATGTATTCCCGGTGGCCGACGGCGATACGGGCACCAATCTCGCGCTGACAATGAGCAGCATCGTTGCGGCGCTGCGGGCCCGCCCGAGCGCGTCGGCCGGCAAGCTCCTGATCAATGTCGCCGACGCGGCGCTCGACGGTGCGCGCGGCAACTCGGGCGCGATCATCGCGCAGTTTTTCCAGGGGCTCGCGGATCGCCTCGGGGACCTGGAACGACTGACGACCGAGGACCTGGCCGCGGCGCTGACGCTGGCCAACGAGTACGCCCACGATGCACTGGAGAAACCGCTGGAAGGCACGGTGCTTACCGTCATTGGCGATATTGCCGCGGAAGCCCGCCGCCTGACGGAGTCCGGCAGCAGTGATCTCGGCAGCCTGATGCAGTCGCTGAAGGTGACCGCTGAAAAATCCGTGGAAGCCACGCGCAGCGGACTGGAGGCGATGCGCAAGGCAGACGTGGTCGACGCCGGTGCCAAAGGCTTTTCCCTGTTGCTCGAAGGCATTGCCGATTTCGTGGCAAGCGGCTCCTTGCGCGACATTCCGGAACCGGCGGCTATCGAAATCGACAACATCATGGAGTCGGTCATGGACGTGGGTTCGACTGATATCGAATTCCGCTTCTGTACCGAATGCATGGTTACCGGTGACAGCATCAACCGGCGCAAGCTGCGCGAAGCCCTGTCGGAACTGGGCAACAGCATGGTGCTGGCCGGCACGCGGCAGAAACTGAAGATTCACATTCACACGGATGACCCGGACCAGGTGTTCGCGATTGCCGGTCGACAAGGCACGGTGAGCGCCACCAAGGCGGATGACATGCGCCAGCAGGCGCGAACCGTGCGACATGCAGGGATCGGTGCCGCTGTGGTGACGGACTCGGCCGCCGACCTCCCGGAGTCCGCGTACGAGACGCTCGGTATCCACTTCGTGCCGCTGCGCGTGAATTTCGGCGAACGCAGCTACATGGACAAGGTCAGCATGACGCCGCTCGAGTTTTTCGCCGAACTCGACCGCAATGACGAATTTCCGCGGACCTCCCAGCCCGCGCCGGGCGATTTTCGCCGCGTCTACGAATTCCTCGCGTCCCATTTCGAACAGGTAGTCTCCGTCAGTCTGACCAGCGCCGTCAGCGGCACCTACCAGGCCGCTGTCAGCGCCGCGGACCGGGTCCGCGGCGGCGGCAAGGTGCAGGTCATCGATAGTCGGAACGTATCCGTCGGCCAGGGCCTGATCGCGATCTATGCCGGCGAATGCGCCCAGGCCGGCATGCAGGGTGAGGAGTTGCTCGACGCCGTCCGGCAGGCCGTCAAGGACACTTACGGTTTCGGCCTGGTCGCCGATCTGACGGCTGCCGTGCGCGGCGGGCGCATTCCCGGCTGGCAGAAATGGGTTGCCGATGCCTTCGGCCTCGCGCCGATCTTCCGCACGGACCGCGAAGGACGCGTATCGACGCGCGGCGTAACCCGGGTCCGCGGTGACCTGCCACGGGCGCTGGCGCGCCATGTCAGCAGGAATCTGGACCTCGCGCACACCTGGCGAATTGCGGTCGGACACGCCGCACAACCGCGCGAAGCCGAGCGACTGGCCGCAATGCTCGATGAGCTCATTCCACAGACCGAATCGATTTCTGTGGTGGAAGTCAGCGCTGCGCTGGGCGTGCACGGCGGTGCCGGCACGCTGGTAGTTGCCGCGCAGCGCTACGCGTCACCGGCCGCCTGACTACCCGCTGACTTCATCCAGCAATTCGGCACCCTCGTTGGCGGGACTGTTTACACGCCGGCTCACCGGCCAGTACCGCAGTAAATCATCGGCGCACGGCCGGAGCAGGTCCTGTAACTGCTCGGGATCATCGTCGGTCAGCCAGGCCTCGAGTTGTTCCGGCAAGAAGATCACGGGCATGCGCGCGTGCAGATTCTCGAGCCGCCGGTTGGCGGCCGTCGTGATGATCGTGCAGGTCTCCAGCGGTTCGTCACCGCGATTCCAGCGTTCCCATAACCCTGCCATCGCAAATGGCTGGCCCTCTTGATGCGTGATGAAGTACGGCTGCTTGGCCCCAGCCACCGCCCGCCACTCGTAGAAGCCATCCGCCAGGATCGCGCAGCGGCGGCGCTTGAAAGCCGCTCGAAAGGAAGGCTTTTCACGCACGGTCTCGGCGCGCGCATTGATCATGCGATTCCCGATTGCGGGATCTTTGGCCCAGGAAGGCACTAGCCCCCAGCGCAGCAGCACCGGCTCCGTTACACCGGTGCGATCTACCCGCAGCGTCGCGACGTGCTGGCTCGGCGTGATGTTGTAGCGCGGCTCCAGGTCCAGCGGAAAATCCACGCCGAAGATGGCGTTGACGGCTTCCCGCGGCGAGTAGAAAGCAAAGCGACCACACATCGTCTGATGCCGTTACTCGCGAATACCGACCCCACGGTCGATCAGCAACATGGCAATGCCAAACAGGCCGAGCACGAACGCGAGGATGATCGCATAAGCCAGGCCGATGTCGATGTCGGATACGCCGAGTACGCCGTAACGAAACGCGTTCACCATGTACAGGATCGGGTTCAGCAAGGAGGCTTTCTGCGCAAATTCCGGCAGCAGCGACACCGAATAGAAAACCCCGCCCAGGTAGGTCAACGGCGCCAGCACGAAAGATGGAATGATCGACACATCATCAAATTTGCGCGCGAAAATCGCATTCAGCAACCCGCCGAGCGAAAACACAACAGCGGTGAGGAACACGACGCTGAGTGCGATGAAGACATTGTCGACCCGCAGCCGTGTGAAGAACAGGGCGACGATCGTCACGATCGCGCCGACGATCAGGCCCCGTACTACGCCGCCCAGTACATGGCCGAGAATAATGGTCCAGTTCGGCATGGGTGAGACCAGCATTTCCTCCAAATGCCGGTTGTACTTCGCGCTGAAGAACGACGACACGACATTGCCATACGAGTTGGTAATCACCGACATCATGATCAGGCCAGGTGCGATATAAGCCATGTAGTCGAAACCACCCATCTGGCCAATGCGTCGGCCAATGAGAGTGCCGAAAATGACGAAGTAAAGCGTCATCGTGATCGCGGGCGGCACAATGGTCTGAACCCAGATACGCAGCACGCGCTGGTACTCCTTACGCGCCAGTGTCAACAACGCCACCAGTTGTTCGCGCACACTCACCGGCCGCGACCTACTTCGAATTCCTGTTCGCTGGTGCGGTCCGTCAGGCGGAAAAAGACCTCTTCCAGCCGATTCGACTTGTTGCGCATGCTGCTGACGTGCACGTCGGCGGCACTGAGCAAGCCGAAGACCGCATTCAGGTCCTGACCCGCGGTTACTTCGACCTGGAGTTCATGCTCGCTGAGCAACTCGGCGCGAAAACCATCCAGCGGCGGCAGGTCGTTCAGCGGTTCGATGGTGTTCAGAATAAAGATCTCGCGATGAAGCTTGCGAATCACTGTGGCCATCTGATCGTGCTCGACGATCAACCCCTGGTCGATGATGGCGACATGGCGGCAGAGACTTTCCGCCTCCTCCAGGTAGTGCGTGGTCAGAATGATCGTTGTACCCGCCGCATTGATGTCGGTCAGGAAACCCCACATGGAGCGTCGAATCTCAATATCCACGCCGGCTGTCGGTTCATCGAGAATCAGCAGGCGCGGTCGGTGCACCAGCGCCCGCGCAATCATCAGGCGGCGTTTCATGCCACCCGACAGATTTCTGGCGATTTCTTCGCGCCGGTCCCAGAGCTGCATCTGCTCCAGGCTTTCCTGCGCACGCTTGCGTGCTTCCCGCGCAGTGATGCCGTAGAAGCCGGCCTGGTTGACGAGGATGTTGTCCAGGCGATCGAAATGATTGAGGTTGATCTCCTGTGGCACGACGCCGAGGCAGGCTTTAGCCGCCGCCTGCTCGCGCTCGAGATCCAGTCCGAAAATGCGCACCTCGCCGGCGGTCTTGTTGACGAGAGAGGTCACGATACCAATGAGCGTGGTCTTGCCAGCACCATTGGGACCTAGCAGCGCGAAAAAATCGCCCTCACGGACATCCAGGTCGACGCCCTTCAGCGCCTCGACGCCGTTGCTGTAAACCTTGGTCAGTTGCCGAATCGATAACGCTTGCATGGCGGCGCATTGTGCCCGGCCGCGCTCGACCAAGCCAAGCAGGGTGTCGGGCCCGCGGCGCGAGCGGGGGATCAGAAACCGGTGCGGCGCTCTCGCTGGTGGGGCTCGGCGGGTGGTGCTGCGCCGCTCAACCCCAGCGCGATCAGATCCAGGCGGCAAAACTCGCGCAGCTGCGGCTCACGGCTGCGTGCCGCCTGCAACAGCTGCGGCCACAGTCGCGGGTGCCGTCCGTACCGCGCACGCAATTGCCCGGCCGCAGTCGCCGCGCCGCGCTGGATTTCCCGGAAATGAATGCCTTGAAGCTCGCGACGCCGGGCGTCGTCGAGACCCACGCACAACGCACTCGCCAGTTCATCACGGCGGGATAGCTGCCACAGGTACGTCAACAAAGCCGCCGCGAACACGCGTGCCGCGTCCAGCCAGGCCGGCATGGCCGTTGGCGCCGGGTCATCCGCGACCGCGGACAATGAAGGCAGTGTGGCAAATTCCGCGAGCAGCCCGGGTACGCCGGCCGCAAACTCGAGCTCCTGCGGTTTCAGGCGCCGCACGGCATGCGCGATGCCAGCATCCAGCCCGAGCTGTTGCCAGCTGTCCTCGGCGGCCTGCGGGTGCCGGATCAGGGCCAGAAATTCCCGGTTCAGCTCGTGCAGGTCGATGAAAAATTGTGTATCTGGTGGATCCCGCCGCATTCGACCATCCTCTTTCTGGGGACGTCGATTTACTATATATGGGAAAATTTTCCCATAAAAGGCAAATTTCGGCCTGAAATCGGGCCCGAAGCCAGAAACCTGACGAAATGGGGGCATTGGCATGCGCGTTACCGACAACCGTTATTCCGGCGAACTGCAGAAATTCGATCTGGCCATGCGAATGATCCGCCACGAAGCCCGCACCGGCACGATTCGTGCCTGTACCGGGTTTACCGAGGACCGGGTCCGCAAGCTGGTCGCTAGCTATTGCGAGCGCACCGGCGACGCCGCCGTGAGACGGCGGCGCGGCAAATCGCCCCGCCGAATCGATCGCTTCATCGGCAATTCCTGGCGACAGGCCGAGGCCACGGTGCTGGCCGCGCTGTTTGTCTACTGTGGCGCAACCTCGCTCACGGATGGCGACTGCCGACGCGCGCACCTCGCCTCGCCGGTTGATCTCGGTGAGCGCCTTTGTCAGGCGTTCGAAACCTATGCCAGCCTGAAACAACAGCCCGGCCTGACCTTCGAGTGGGCCTGGAGCCTTTATCATGCGATGGTGGAACGCGGTGAGCTGTACTTCGCCTGGTGTGACGCCTGCCGGTCACCGTATGTCCAGGACCGCTACGCGCTGGATTACCGACGCTGCCCCGGTTGTGAGGTTCTTGCGCCGAGCAACTGATTACCGACTTCTGCGAATGAACGTTACCTTCACGAACAGCGGTATCGATCGCTGCGGCGAGTTACGCACCGACGTCGAGGCGTTGCGATCTGCGCTGGCGCTGCCTGATACGCGTATCGTCGGCATTCGTGATCAGCGCTGCCTCGTAGACGACGACCGTGCCCGCCTGCTGACGATCGGCGAACTCGGCCTCGGCGCGGGTGATTTGCCGAATCTCGTCCTGCTGGGTCGCCGCGACGGTCACTACCTGTTCGCGCGGCGGATCGATGATGCGCTGACCCATAACATCCCGGACCAGGAATTTCGTGCACTGCGCGAAGTCGTGAGCGACCTGAACGCGCCTGATGCCGCGCTGATTGCCTACGCAAGGGCAATGATTATCTGGCACCAGCGCCATGCTTACTGTGGCAGCTGCGGCAGTCGCAACCGCTCGGCTGAAGCCGGGTTCGTCATGGCCTGCACAGCGGAGGGCTGCGGCCAGCGCAGCTTTCCGCGTCTCGATCCGGCCGTGATCGTGCTGGTACATCGCGGCGATCGCTGTTTGATGGGCCGGCAGACAACCTGGCCGGCTGGCCGGTTTTCGACTATCGCCGGTTTTGTCGAGCCGGGCGAGAGTCTGGAGGATGCCGTGCGACGCGAGGTGCACGAGGAAACCGGCATCGAAGTCGGGGACTGCAGCTACCTCGCGTCACAACCCTGGCCATTTCCTGCGGCACTGATGATCGGATTTCACGCGCAGGCGTTGAGCGAGGACATTCGGCTGGTCGACGGCGAGCTGGCAGAGGCCCGCTGGCTAACCCGGGAGCAGATCATTGCTGGCGAGGTGACTTTGCCGCCGGAAACATCGGTCGCCTTTCGACTGATCGAGGCGTGGTTCGACCAGGGACCCGGCCGGAATCTGGCGGAGCTGGGCATCACCGGGCCACCGTTGCGAATTCGCCGCAGCGGCGACCGCGCCTGAGTATCATTATTCGATGTGCCTGGTCGCGATCGCCGTCAATCCGAATCCGGACTACGCCTTGATCGTGGCCGGCAATCGCGATGAATTCCACGAGCGGCCGTCGGCAGCCGCGCACTGGTGGCCGGACCGTCCCGACATTCTTGGCGGTGTCGACCTGTTGGCGGGCGGGAGCTGGCTGGCGGTGCGCCGGGATGGGCAATTCGCCGTGGTAACGAATCAGCCGCACAAAGCGGCGCCCGCAAACGACAGTCCGAGTCGCGGCGACCTCGTGCGGCAATTCCTGTCGACGACAGAACATGTCGATGAGTTTGCCGGGCGTCTGCTGGTCGCGCGCGACAAGTACGCCGGTTTCTGTCTCGCCTTTGGTTCCCGACTTGGCACGCGCATTGTGTGTGAGCCAGAGCACGTCCATATCAATGGTGGCGATGCGGATGGCGAAATTCTGATCATCACGAATGCGCCCGCCAACCAGTCATGGCCGAAGGCCGCCTTCCTCGAATTCAGTCTGCGCGAACTTTTGGACGGGAATGACTGCAATCCGGCGGACTTGCTTGCGCCGCTGGATCGTCGAGACGCAATTGCGTCACGGGCCGACGGCGTGCCGGCGGTTGCCGTCGCGCCCTTCGTCGTGGGCGATACGTATGGTACCCGTGCATCGACTGTATTCACGGTGTCCACGTCAGGTCACTGTACGTTCATCGAACGGCGCCACGGTGCGGGCGGCGCGCCGGCAGGCGAGTCGCGTTTCGATTTCGCTATCGCGGACTGATGTGCCGATCGAGAAACGCGCGAATATCACCCAGTTCCTCCGGCGCGACCGAGTGCATCATCGGATAGCTGTGCCAGGTCACATCCAGACCCGCCCCTAGCAGCGCATCGCGCGAGTTTTCCCCGATCCAGTACGGAACCACATGGTCCGCTTCACCGTGCGCCATGAAGATCGGCACCTGGCGATTGGCAGCATGCATTTCGGCAGCCAGTGTTTTGGCCATCGGCAAATAGCACGACAGTGCCACGACGGCGGCCAGGCTTTGCGAATAACGCAGTGCCGTGAACAGCACGGCTGCGCCGCCCTGCGAAAACCCGGCCAGCACGATGCGGTCGGCCGGGATGCCACGATCATTCTCGCGCTCAATCAATGCGCCGACGGCCGCTGCGGTCGCACGGATGCCGGCTTCGTCGGCGCGATTGTGCTCATCCAGGCGCTCGATGTCGTACCACGCGCGCATGACCA
>JASJBD010000076.1 GCA_030066665.1 Gammaproteobacteria bacterium | reverse complement strand
CGTTGCAGACGATGATGCGGTCGAAAACGCAGTCAGCATCGCCGGCGCCATGGCCCGGAACATCGCAACGGGCGAGACCCGGCCGATGACCTTGAGCAGGATTGGCAAGGTAATGATGGTATGCAGGACCAGCGCACCCGCGACAACCAGTGCAAAACTCACGAGCGGACCGGCCGCATCGAACCCCGTACGTGCCACGGTTTTCGCGACCAACCCGAATACGCCAATCGGCGCAAACATCATGACCCATTCCGTCATGCGCATCATGACTTGAAATATCGATGTCCAGAATCGATACAGAGGCTCCGCCAGGTTATGGTCCAGGCGCGTCATGAAATAGCCAAACAGCAGGCAGAAGAAAATGATGCCCAGCATTTCGCCCTCGCCGGCTGCCTCGACGATGTTGGGCGGCACCATGCGCAGGAAAATCTCCACTACGTCGCCGGCACCACGATCACCGAGCTGCGCCTGCAGCTCTGCCGTCGACCCGTCCAGCGCGAGCAGGTCACGGGCAGGCTCACCGTCCACAAATCCCGGCCGCACGATATTGACCAGAACCAGACCGACGAGAATGGCTGCGAGTGTAGTCAGGGCGTAGAACAGCAGCGTCTTGCCACCGAGTTTGCCGAGATTGCCGCCCGACCCGATGCCGGCGACGCCAACAATGATCGACGATGTGATCAGCGGTACGATCAGCATCTTCAGTGCATTGATGAACATCGTGCCGAAGAACTCGAAGATGGACACGAAGGTCACCGCACCGATGGACGCGGTTTCGCCGGCTAGCTGACCAACCACCGCGGCCGCGATGATCGCGATCAGGATTTGCCAGTGAAGTTTCAGCCGCCGCATGGCCGCCGGCCTCAAAAGCTGTCGGGTTCCGGGAAGGCGTCGGGTGAGATCACGACGTTCGCATCGGCGCGCAGGTCCAGCACCATCGCACCAAGCGCGGCGTTCCCAGCCTGCCGGGCGAGGATTGCCTTGCGCTGGTCGCGTTGATCACGCGGCACGGCCTCGGGACGTCCGGGCTGGACCTGATCCACCCGGTAGATCGCGAAACCACCGTTACTCGTGGTGAGACCGTTGGTTACCGGCATGACGCTGGCGCCGCCTGCCCGGAAAGCGGCTGCGGACAGCTCGGCCGGCAATTGATCACTGCCACGAGCATAAAAGGAACCACCGCCCACGGAGGCACCGAATTCCTCCGCCACAGCCTCCAGCGTGGCACCCGCCAGGGCGCGATCGAGCGCCGCCTGACCGCGACTGCGAGCCATTTCTGCGGCCTGCATCAGCCGCAACTCTTCGGCGACCTGTTCCCGCACATCATCCAGCGGACGCAGCTGTGGCAGCCGATGATCTGCGACCCGGATGACTGTCACCCAACCGTCTTCGATTTCAAGCAGCGGGCTGTTCTCGCCGTCCTCGAGCACGGCAGCGCTGAACGCTGCATCAACCAGGGCCTGGTTGTAACCGAACGCGCCACCACCGGATCGGCCGAAGTCGTCCACCGTGCGCAGCTCCAGGCCCAACTGCTGCGCGACCGGCTCGAGACTGCCGGGATTCTCCAGCGCAATATCGTCCATCCGCTCCGCCAGTTCGTAGAAGCCGTCCTCGGCCTGCTGACGCTGCAAATCTTCGCGCAGGCTGTCACGAACCTCTTCGAACGACATGCGCGTCCCGGAGCGCAGCTCCAGCAGTTCGATGATGTGATAGCCGAATTCACTGCGGACCGGTTCGGACACTTCACCGGGTTCCAGCTCGAACAAAGCATCCTCGAAGGCAGTGACAAAAACGCCCCGTCCGGCCCAGCCCAGATCGCCGCCATCCGCCGCGGAGCCGGTGTCCGCCGAGAACTCTTGAGCCAGCGCTGCGAAGTCGGCACCGCCGGCAAGCTGCGCATACAGGTCCGCTGCCTGCGCCGCCGCCGCGTCCGCCTGCGCTTCGTCCTCGACGACAATCAGGATATGGCGGGCGCGCCGTTCTTCCTCCGTTGTAAACCGATCCGAATTGGCATCGTAGTAGTCGCGAACTGCGACATCGTCCACGCTGACACCGGCGGCAATATCGGCCAGTCTGAGCTCCACGTACTCCAGCACGACCGTTTCATCCGTCTGGAAACGACTACTGTTGGCCTCGTAAAACGTCTGCGCGGCCTCCGGCTCGAGTTCGACTCCGGCACTGAAATTTGCCGGATCGAAAATCAGATAGGCGATTTTTCGCTGCTCCTGTTCGAGTTCGATGAAACGCCGGTATTCCGTCGGCGTAAAGAACGCGCTATCGACAACGCCGGCCTGCAGCTGCGATATTTCCAGTGAACGGCGCTGCTCCGCCTCGAATGCCTCTGGCGTCAAACCCCGGCTGGATAGCGCGGCAATATAGCCTTGCGGGGAAAACTCACCACCGACCTGGAAGGCCGGCAGGCTGCGAATGGCATCTGCGACCTGCTGATCGCTGACCCGGTAACCGCTGTCGCTGACGTAGCCAGCCACGACCCGGTTCTGAATCATCCCCTCGAGCACATTGCGCTGGAGCTGCTCCTGCAGAGCTGTTGGCAGGTCTCCCTGGAACGCCTCCTGCTGTCGCATCAGTTGGTTCTGGTAGACCTGTCGAAACTCCACCATCGGAATCTCGGCGCCATTCACGGTCGCCGCCACGTTTGCGGTAATGACATCCGTGTTCATGTTGCCGAAGGAAACCACCAGGGCGAGCCCAATGATGACGATCACGGCTCCGGCTACCCAGCCAGTTAGCCGCTCGCGAATTGTCTGCAGCATGAAATATTCCCCCGGACTTGCGCGCTAACCCGCTCGCGCTGAGCCCCGCGATTGTACACGACGGCTCGAGCGAGACCGCCCCAAAAAAAACGCCGCGACGCTGCGCGGCGTAATCAATAATGGCGGAGTGGACGGGACTCGAACCCGCGACCCCCGGCGTGACAGGCCGGTATTCTAACCAGCTGAACTACCACTCCGCAGAGGCTATGGTGGGTGCTGAGGGGATCGAACCCACGACCTTCGCCTTGTAAGGGCGACGCTCTCCCAGCTGAGCTAAGCACCCGCAGGGCAGCGCCTCAATCGACGAGACCGCAAGACCGAGCCATTTTGCCAGCCCGGTAATGCGGTCTGCAGCCCCGCCAACACGCGTGAACCCTCGGGTTCCCGCGCGAAAAGGCGCGTCAGTTTACGGCATCCTTTAGGCCTTTGCCAGCCTTGAATCCCGGCACTTTACTGGCTTTGATCTGAATGGTTTCGCCAGTGCGCGGATTACGCCCCGTCCGTGCAGCACGTTTCTTGACAGAGAAAGTACCAAAGCCAACCAGAGAAACCTGGTCGCCCTTTTTCAGTGCTTTGGTGATTGCCCTGATAGTCTCGTCGATAGCACGCGTCGCATCCGCTTTCGACATATCAGCCTTGTCCGCGACAGCTTCAATTAGATCACCCTTGTTCATCAATTCACCTTTAGTGAGTGGTTTAAGAAACTCCTACGGTACACAAGCTCCGCACATTGATGACTTGTGACCGTCCCCTCTTAGTACACAGAGTCAGTTTGAACACCCAGAGTTTCGAGCGCACTTTAGTGAACCCGAAGCCGACAACAGTTAGATGATCAGAACCCGAACCCGCGACTTCGGAAAGCTTATACCAAGGTGCAAAAAGCGCTGTCAATAAACAAAGCGCAGTCGTTCTCAGTGCGCATGCACGCCTTTACCACCTGTTTTGGACTCACTCTTAGGTTTCTCGTGCGCGGCATCGCCGTCACCGGACTTCGGCACCGGCATGTGCTGCAGCGACAACTCCAGGACCTGGTCTATCCAACGCACCGGAACAATGTCGAGCTTGTCTTTGATGTTCTTGGGTATTTCAGCCAGGTCCTTTTCGTTCTCGGCGGGTATCAAGGCCGTGGTAATGCCACCACGGTGGGCAGCCAGCAGCTTCTCTTTCAGTCCGCCGATCGGGAGCACTTCCCCGCGCAGAGTGATTTCGCCCGTCATCGCGACGTCCGCGCGCACCGGAATATCGGTAAGCGCTGACACCAGAGCCGTGCACATGCCCACACCGGCGCTGGGGCCGTCCTTGGGTGTCGCACCCTCGGGCACGTGCACATGCATGTCGTAGCGTTGGTGGAAATCGGCGTCGATGCCGAGCACCTGGGCCCGGCTTCTGACCACGGTCATCGCGGCCTGGATCGATTCTTGCATGACGTCACCGAGCTGGCCGGTGTTGATCAGCTTGCCCTTGCCGGCCACCACTGCAGCCTCAATGGTTAGCAGCTCGCCGCCAACTTCGGTCCAGGCGAGACCGGTTACCTGCCCGACCTGATCGTTCTCCTCTGCGAGGCCATAGCGATGCCGGCGCACGCCGAGGTATTTTTGCAAACCGCGTGGTACGACATGCGTCGCCTTATCGCGTGGCTGCAGCAGCAACGACTTCACGACCTTGCGGCAAACCTTGGCGATTTCCCGCTCCAGGTTGCGCACGCCTGACTCGCGTGTGTAATAACGAATAACGTCCCTGATCGCAGAGTCCGAGATGAGCAGCTCGCCCTCGCGCAAGCCATTCGCTTCGAGCTGTTTCGGCACGAGGTAGTTGCGGGCGATGTTGAGCTTTTCGTCCTCGGTATAGCCCGGGATGCGAATGACCTCCATCCGGTCCAGCAGCGGGGCCGGAATGTTCATCGTATTGGCGGTGCACACGAACATCACGTCGGATAGATCGAAATCGACCTCCAGGTAATGATCATTGAAGGTCGTGTTCTGCTCGGGATCCAGCACCTCCAGCAGGGCGGCCGAAGGATCGCCCCGGAAGTCCATGGACATCTTGTCAACTTCATCCAGCAAAAACAGCGGGTTGCGGGTTGTCACCTTGGCCAGGTTCTGAATGATCTTGCCCGGCATGGAACCAATATAGGTACGCCGATGACCCCGAATCTCCGCTTCATCGCGCACTCCGCCCAGAGACATCCGCACGAACTTCCGATTGGTGGCGCGCGCGATACTCTGACCCAGTGAGGTCTTGCCGACGCCAGGGGGGCCGACCAGACAAAGAATCGGTCCCTTCAACTTTTTCACGCGCTGCTGAACGGCGAGATACTCCAGGATTCGTTCCTTTACCCGCTCCAGACCGTAGTGGTCTTCCTCGAGCACATTTTCCGCACGCTCCAGGTCGTTATTGATCTTGGACTTCTTCTTCCACGGTGCGCGCAACAGCCAGTCGATATAATTGCGCACCACAGTCGCCTCGGCCGACATCGGTGACATCAGCTTGAGTTTGTTCAGCTCGGAGCTCGCCTTCTCCTTGGCTTCCTTGGACATGCCCGCGTCTTCGATTCGCTGCTCCAGTTCGGCGATCTCATTCGGCGCATCTTCCATCTCACCGAGTTCTTTCTGAATGGCTTTCATCTGCTCATTCAGGTAGTACTCGCGCTGGCTCTTCTCCATCTGCTGTTTAACGCGACCGCGGATACGCTTCTCGATCTGCAGCATGTCGATCTCAGCGTCGATCAGCCCCATCACGTGCTCGAGACGCGCGCGAACTTCCTCGATTTCGAGGACTTTCTGCTTCTCGTCCAGCTTGAGCGACATATGCGCCGCGACCGTGTCAGCCAGCCGGCCGGGCTGATCGATGCCTGACAGCGAAGTCAAAATCTCGGGCGGCACTTTCTTGTTGAGCTTGATGTAGCTCTCGAATTGCGTAATGACCGAGCGTTTCAGGACATCGACTTCGCGGTCCTCGAAATCATTCGGCTCGGCCAGCAGTTCGATGTCGGCCGTGAAGTACTCCCCCGCATGGGTCTCCACTAGCTGCGCCCGGGAACCGCCCTCGACCAGCACCTTGACCGTGCCATCCGGCAATTTCAGCAGCTGGAGAATAGTCGCGAGCGTACCGACCCGGTAAATGTCGTCCAGGTCGGGCTCGTCGACCTCTGCCTGTTTCTGCGCCACCAGCAAGATCTGCTTGCCGGCGCCCATCGCGGCGTCGAGAGCGAGAATGGATTTTTCCCGGCCTACGAACAGCGGGATCACCATGTGCGGATAAACGACCACGTCACGCAGGGGCAGAATCGGCACGCCTTTGCGAGTTTCGGGGGTCTGGTCGGTCATAGTCTCTCTACCTCGGTGGGGCTAAGTTCATCCATGAAAAAGCTGCGCCGCAACAACCGGATCGCAGTGACAGTGATAGTTTTGGCGCCGCCTCGGGGAATCTGGGGGCGGCGTTGATGGAAATCAAGGCCGGTCCGAGCCCGTTGGCAATCGTTCCTCATCCACCGTCATCAATGGCGTTGTATCTTCTGTTTCGAAGATGATGTAAGGCTTCGTTTCGCCTGTGACCACGGATTCGTCCACCACGACCTTTCGGGCGTTGGTCATTCCCGGCAAGTCGTACATGGTATCCAGCAGCACGCCTTCGAGGATGGTGCGCAAGCCGCGGGCGCCGGTCTTGCGCTGCATGGCTCGTTGCGCGATGGCGCGCAGTGCATCTTCCCGAAATTCGAGTTCTGCACCCTCCATCTCGAACAGCTTGCGGTACTGTTTGGTTAACGCGTTGCGCGGCTCCAGCAGGATCTGGATCAGCGCATCTTCATCCAACTCGTCCAGCGTCGCAACGACCGGCAAACGCCCGACGAATTCCGGAATCAGCCCGTACTTGATGAGATCTTCGGGTTCGACGTCGCTCAGCAGCTCACCAATGTTTGGCGCCTCGTCGCTGGTCTTCACCTCGGCCACAAAGCCAATGCCCCCGCTTTCGGAGCGGTTGCGGATAATTCGCTCCAGGCCGGCAAAAGCACCGCCGCAAATGAAGAGGATATTGGAGGTATCCACCTGCAGGAACTCCTGCTGGGGATGCTTGCGCCCGCCCTGCGGCGGCACGGATGCAATCGTTCCCTCGATGAGTTTCAGCAGTGCTTGCTGAACGCCTTCGCCCGATACGTCGCGGGTAATGGACGGGTTATCGGACTTCCGTGAAATCTTGTCGATCTCGTCGATGTAAACAATGCCGGTTTGCGCCTTCTCGACGTCGTAGTCGCATTTCTGCAGCAGCTTCTGGATGATGTTTTCCACATCTTCACCAACGTAACCCGCTTCCGTCAGCGTGGTTGCGTCAGCGATCGTAAACGGCACGTTCAGCAGGCGAGCGAGCGTCTCGGCGAGCAGTGTCTTGCCGCAGCCGGTCGGGCCGATGAGCAGAATATTGCTCTTCGCCAGCTCGATTTCGCTCTTGTCGCCGCTGCGCGTTTCCAGGCGCTTGTAGTGGTTGTAAACCGCGACCGAGAGGACTTTCTTCGCGCGCTGCTGTCCAATCACATACTCGTCGAGTACGGATTTGATTTCATGCGGCTTGGGTAGCTTTGTCCCACCCTGGTCGGTGCGGTCCTCGAGTTCTTCGCGGATGATGTCGTTGCAGAGTTCGACACACTCATCGCAGATGAACACCGATGGGCCGGCGATGAGCTTGCGAACCTCGTGCTGGCTCTTGCCACAGAAGGAGCAGTACAGCAGCTTGCCGTCTTCGTTTCTGCCTCTGCTGTCATCTGCCATAGTGACCTAAACCCTTGAGAACGCTGGAATCGCGCTCTTTGAGACCCCACATAAAGTTAGGTATAGCACGCCTGCGACCGCAGGTGCAAAGCCCGATTCATCATTCCCGGCATCGCGGCATCAGCTCGCCGATTCGCCCGGACCGATTTCGGCGCGCTGCTCCAGCACACCGTCGATCAAACCATACTCGACGGCCATTTCTCCGCTCATGAAATTGTCGCGATCGGTGTCCTTCTCGATGCGCTCGAGCGGTTGACCTGTATGTTTGGCGAGAATGTGATTTAGCCGGTCGCGTGTTTCCAGCACTTCGCGCGCGTGGATTTCCAGATCCGACGCCTGCCCCTGGAAGCCGGCGATTGGTTGATGAATCATCACTCGCGAATGGGGCAAGCAGTGCCGCTTGCCCGTCGCGCCGCCGGACAGCAGGACCGCCCCCATGCTCGCGGCCTGGCCGACGCAGATCGTGCTGACATCGGGACGAATGAACTGCATCGTGTCGTATATGGATAGGCCCGCGCTCACGGATCCGCCCGGGGAATTGATATACAAATGCACGTCCTTGTCCGGATTTTCCGACTCCAGGAACAACAGCTGGGCAACGACCAGGTTGGCCATGTAGTCCTCGACCGGGCCAACGACGAAGACGACCCGCTCTTTCAACAAACGCGAATAAATATCGTACGCGCGTTCGCCACGCGCCGTCTGCTCGACGACCATCGGTACCAGGTTCAGGGCTTTTGTTTCCATACTCACTGTTTTCCTCTCCAGCGACCTGCGGCTCGCGGCGTCAGGCCTGCATTAACTCATCGAAACTGCAATTCTTGTCGGTGATCTTCGCTTTTGACAGCAACAAATCGACCACCTGCTCTTCTAGCACGACATTCTCAACCTGCGCCAGGAGTTGCGGATTCTGGAAATACATCCGCGCGACTTCCTCAGACTGATCGTATGGCGCGCAAATCTCATTAACCTTCAGCTTGACACGTTCCCGGTCTACTTCCAGCTTCTCCTCGGCGACGACTGTACCGATCAGAATACCCAAGCGCACCCGCTGTAGTGCTGTTTCATTGAACGACTCCAAGGGCGGTGCATCGGCGGGCTCAGTCACGCCCATCTGGCGCATGGCCTCTTGCTGCAAGCTGTTGCATTCCTGCCGAACCAGCGCGTCGGGAACAACGATCTCGTTCGCAGCCAGCAGGCCTTCCATGACCTGGCGTTTTACCTCCGCCCGCGATTTCGCTCCGGCCTCACGCTCCATGTTGCGGCGAATGTCCGCCATCAGGTCCTGTTTATAACCACTATCCACGCCGAAGCTCTTGATGAATTCCTCGTCGATGTCCGGCAGCACGCTTTCCGCAACTTCGCGCACGGTCACACTGAAACTCGCCTTTTTCCCAGCCAGTTCCTCGGCGTGGTAGTCCTTCGGGAACTTGACGTCGAAAGTCTTCTCCTCGCCGGCTGCCAGGCCTCGCAAGTTCTTCTCGAAATCCGGCAGCATTTGCCGCGCCCCGAGCTCGATCGGTACGTCCTCGCCCTGCCCGCCTTCCAGCGGCTCGCCCTTGATCGTGCCGGCGAAATCAACCCGGACCTGGTCCTTTTCGGCTGCCTTACGTTCCACGGGCGTCCAAGTGGCGCGCTGCTTGCGGAGTTTCTCCAGCATCGCATCGACATCCTCGTCACCAATTGACACGCTTGACTGCGTCACCTTGAGCTTGTCCAGCGGGGCAAGACTGACTTCCGGGTAGACCTCGAAGATCGCGGTGTAGGCGAGATCGGCGCCTTCCTCGAGCGCTTCCGGCTCGATTCGCGGTCCGGCGACCGGGCGCAGTTGCTGCTGGTTGACCGCCTCGCTGTATGTCGACTGCAGCACTTCCTGCAGCACTTCCTGGCGCACCTGATCACCATAGCGCTGCCGGATGACCTTTGCGGGAGCCTTGCCCGGGCGGAAACCCTTGATTCGCGCGGACCGGCCCACCTTGCGCAGCCGCATCGTCACCTCGTCATCAATCCGCGCGGCCGGCACCTGCACCCGCATGCGGCGCTCCAGGCCGTCACCCGCCTCGACCGAAATCTGTAATTCGCTCATATAAATCCAGTTGTCTTCCCCGGCATATCGCTACCGGGTGCAGCTGTCAGCAATCAGTGGTGCGAAAGGAGAGACTCGAACTCTCACGGGTTGCCCCACAGGATCCTAAATCCTGCGCGTCTACCAGTTCCGCCACTTTCGCCAGCGATGAGAATCCCGAGGTGCATTATAACTAAGCGTACTGCTGGCCCGGCGGGCTGCAAGCCACGACGCGCCAACGTCACCAGCGCAGCTGTCGGATCCCCGCCGCACCGCCGGTATTGCGCCCGCGCTGCAACGAAGGCTCGAAAGATAGCCGTAAATATCATATATAACATAGCGTTATAAAATTTTTGTAGAATAAGTCTAGAAGCGTTGATAGGCACTTTTCCGGATGCAACCGTGCGCACGGCGCCCGTAGCGTTGACCCGGGCATCAGAAAGCCGGGGAAAACCATGGGGCAGGACCAGGAAAACGACGACGTCTTCGTTCGCGTCGCCAGGAAGGACAACTTCTATCAGACCAGTGCCTATATCCCGATGTCCTTCGCGCTGGTTACGACCGTGCACGAATCGGGCGAGACCGGCATCGGTCCTCACGCGCTGCTCTACCCGTTCGGCATTACTGCACCACATTCCATGCTGCTGATCAGTCGTGGCAACAGCGGTACGGCCGCAAATATCCGCCGGACCGGTTTGTGCGCCCTGAATTACATCGAATTTGACCATGACAGCCTGAAAGGCATTGCCACGATGGGCTACCCGGGGCAGAGCCTGGAGGAGAAGGCCAAGGCCAATCCCTACTCGCTCGTCGAGCCTCCGCCCAACGGGCCGGCAACGGGCCCGCGGCCGCAGATCATTGCGGAAGCCTGCCAGATCTTCGAGTGCACCTGGGACCGGAATATCGACATTGACGGCCAGCTGGGCCATACGGAAGAGACAGCAGCGGCGCACTTCGTTCTCAATATCGACCGGATCCTGATGAAGGAACGCTACACCGGAGGCATCGACGATGGCTCGAGCATCCCGCACATGCCGGTGTTCTACGGCTATCGCACCGACAGCGGATTCTGGTTCAGCGAACACGCGGAGCCCTTTTCGATTCCGATCCCGAAAGTCGAAGGTCAGGAGTTGCAAGCCGTGGTCTACCTGGCCAATCGCATGGACGAGAAAGTCCGCTTCACGGAAGCTGCCTGCAGCAAACTGACCGCGATTCCCCGACCATTCCTGAAGCAGGCACTGCAAGGCATAGTTGCGGCGGCGCATGAAATGGAGATAGACACAATCGACGAAGCCGCGCTGGACAAAATCGCTGCCGATCGCATGCCGTAGCAGCGGATCCCGCGCTACTGCTGGATCGACCGGATGTATTCGACGAGATTGTTGACGATCAGCTCCACCCGCTCCTGCGCCGCTTCGTCCGCACCCTCTTCGACCCAGAACTCGTAACCCCAGACCGGCATGTAACGCGTGCCATGCACAATCACGGGCTCCCGCCCGTCGATGATCTTGCGCAACACCTCAGCGGGAAAACGCTCCCCGTCCCGCTGTTGCAGGCGGGTCAGGTCGGGCACGGTGATCGGTATGGCCTCGGCCACCGGTCCGTCCCCCTGACCCGATTCACCATGACAGCTGGCACAAAAACGCATATAGGTCTCGACGCCGGCATATTCGTCGATCGCCTGTGCGCCCGCCTCGGCGCACACCAACAGAAAGGCACAAAGTGATAATCGGCGACCGAGCGTCGCCAAACGTCCGTTTATCATTGAGTGTCCCAACAACCCGAGCAGAACGCCAATGATAGGGGAGCGGGAGTCGGGGCGGAAGTCTGCCGGCTACGCCGGACAACTCAGCGGCAAGTCGTACTCCCGACGGATGCTCGTCAGGTCCGTCAACGCGCGCCGCATGGCCTCCTCGGCCTGCTGGTCATTCCTGATGTCCTTGTCAGCCGAGATCAGGTCCGGAAACAAAGCCCGCGCGTCACTCTCGCGACGCTCATCGGCCCGGGTGATGATCTCGACCCATAGACCGGCCAGCTGATAGTCGCGATTCGTCGACCGCCGCGCTTCCTGGGCGTTTGCCAGTGCGATGCCATGCTTGCATTCGGCCAGTGCGACAACGCCATTGAAAGCGTCGTCTCCGATTTCGCGTCGCAGGCGCTGTATATCGGCCTGCTGGGCCTGCGCACGGCGCTCTGCTTCCGCTTTGTCGCGCTGCGTCCCGCTCATCGCGCCGGCCGTGGCACCGACCGATCCGCCAACGACGGCGCCACGTACACCCGCATCAACGACATTACCGCCGAATACCAGCGCGCCAACCATGCTGCCGACCGCACCGGACACGGCGCCGACGCTCGCACCCTGCACAGCCCCTTTCGCTGCATAACTGTCGCTGGCACAGCCGCTTGCCGAGAGCACGCTGGCTGCGAGCAGCCCCACCAGCGCTACACGATAGAAGAATGTGAGCATGATTCCGCTGCCTGTGAGAGTCTGGAACTGGTGGGCCGTGTAGGAATCGAACCTACAACCAATGGATTAAGAGTCCACTGCTCTGCCTAATTGAGCTAACGGCCCGTGTGTTCTAATAGCGGACAGACTGACGACTGACCCGGTGAATCTGGGGTGGATGATGGGACTCGAACCCACGACGACCGGAATCACAATCCGGGGCTCTACCAACTGAGCTACATCCACCATCGTTGTCTTTGCGATTATCCCCCGCCAAAAATTGGCGCGCCCGGCAGGACTCGAACCTGCAACCCTCGGCTTAGCTTACCACTACAGCTTTCGCTGCCACTGGCGAACCAGTGTTTGTGGCCTGGACTATCTCTTCACCGTTTCAGGTGCTGCACGTATAGTCTCTACGGATCCCCAACACCATGGGTTTCCAAGGGGGGTTTCCACGGGGTTGCCATCAGCTCTACCTGTTAAGGTTTCCCCGTTACAGTGCAGTCCACTCTGACAGTTGTGTTTCCTGCCAGAGGCTCCTTTTCATTGAAGGCCGATGCTCTATCCGGTTGAGCTACGGGCGCAACTAGAGAATATTCGCTACCTCCTCGGTTTCTCATTCTTGACGAGCCACCGAAAACTCATATCTGTCGATTGGTCGGGGCAGACGGATTCGAACCGCCGACCCTCTGCTCCCAAAGCAGATGCGCTACCAGACTGCGCCATGCCCCGTGCCGGTTCGCTGCCAAACCGCTCGAATTATAGCGGCCCGGCTGGCGAGGCGCTGGATGATAGGTCTGCCCCGGGACCGCGTCAATGCAGGGTTTCCGGCGTCCGGAGCGCTCTGGTATGTTTCCTGCCTGTTCTGGATCGCTGACCCCGGACTCAACTAATGGCGGCAAAAATCATCGACGGCAAAAGCATCGCAGCCGACATCCGGGCCGAGGTCCGTGAGCGCATCAGCGAACGCCTCAACGCCGGCCATCGCCCCCCCGGCCTGGCGGTGGTCCTGGTTGGCCAGGATCCGGCCTCCCAAATCTACGTGCGCAACAAGCGCAAGGCCTGTGAGGACGCGGGCATCGTATCGCGCTCGTTCGACCTGGCGGAGTCGACGTCCGAGGCGGAATTGCTCAACCTGATCGACGAGCTGAACGCGGATGACGAGATCGATGGCATCCTGGTGCAATTGCCGCTCCCCGACCATGTCAATGAAACCGCGGTGATCGAGAGAATCCTGCCGGTCAAGGACGTGGACGGTTTCCACCCGTATACCGTGGGGCGCCTGTCGCAACGTATCCCGGTCTTGCGGCCTTGCACACCGCAGGGCGTCATGACCCTGCTGGAACGCATCGGGATCGACGCCAAAGGGAAACACGCGGTCGTTGTCGGCGCGTCGAATCACGTCGGCCGGCCACTGGTGCTGGAACTGCTGCTGGCCGGCGCCACCGTGACGGTTTGCCATCGCTTCACCCGCGATCTCCGCGGTCACGTGGAACAGGCCGAGATTCTCGTCGTCGCGGTCGGCAAACCGGGCGTAGTCCCCGGCGAGTGGGTGCAGCCCGGCGCAGTCGTGATCGACGTCGGCATCAATCGCATGCCGGACGGCAAGCTCCGCGGCGACGTCGATTTCGAACCGGCGCGCGAGCGCGCCGGCTGGATTACGCCGGTTCCCGGAGGCGTGGGCCCGATGACGGTCGCAACCCTGCTGGTCAATACCCTGACTGCCGCGGAGCATGGCAGCAAACTGCTGGACGCGCGGCCGCGGGCGAGTAAAGATTACTAGATCTGCCATCAAGTGAAACAAGGAGGGCAGCCCGTGCGAATCGGACTCATTGCGGCTCTTGGCCTGCTCTTTTTTGGGCCAACCTCGCAAGCCGGCGAATTCCCGCAGGTCAGAATCGAAACCACAGCCGGCACATTCACCGTCGAGCTGGACGACGAACGGGCGCCGCTTACCGTGGAGAATTTTCTGAAATACGTGAACGACGGTTTCTACCAGGGCACCATCTTTCATCGCGTCGTCGGTAATTTCGTCATCCAGGGCGGCGGCTACGACCCGGACTTGAAGGCGAAAAACACCCGTGCGCCGATTGCAAATGAGTCAGGCAACGGTTTGCAGAATCGCCGCCTGACCATCGCCATGGCGAGAACTGGGAATCCGCCGAATGGGGATCGGCAGTTCTCGCCATGGCGATGGTCAGGCGGCGATTCTGCAAACCGTTGCCTGACTCATTTGCAATCGGCGCACGGGTGTTTTTCGCCTTCAAGTCCGGGT
>JASJBD010000075.1 GCA_030066665.1 Gammaproteobacteria bacterium | reverse complement strand
GCCGGGATCGCCTCGCGGCACATGTACTCGATCGCGTCCTGGTCGCCGAGCCAGTCCGAGCCCTTGATCGTGTCGTACATGTGCCAGAGCCAGTGGTCCTCGCCCATGTTGCCGAGCGCGGCGCTCATGCCGCCCTGCGCGGCGACGGTGTGGCTGCGCGTCGGGAAGACCTTGGTGATGCACGCGGTCGACAGGCCGGCCTCCGCCAACCCGAAGGTGGCGCGCAAACCGGCGCCGCCGGCGCCGACGACGACGATGTCGTAGCTGTGATCGATGAACTCGTAGTCGCTCATGATCCGCCTCCGGCCGTCGTGCTGATCACCGCGTAAATACCGCCGACGGCGAGCAATACGTGCAGGAACTGCACAATCACGAGCGTCGCAATTTTCAGCGCGCCGTGCACGTAGTCTTCGATCACGACCTGCAGGCCAAGATAGGAGTGATACAGCAACGTGATGACCAGCAGGATCAAGAGAATCGAATTGGCCGGCTCGGCAATCCAGGCACGCACGATTTCGTGTTGCCCGTGCTCCAGCCCCAACGCCGCGAATACAAACCACAGGCCAAGCGGGACGAGCGCCACTGCGGTCAAACGCTGTGCCCACCAGTGTCCGGAGCCTTCCTTCGCGGACCCGAGCCCAAGTACACGACGCAGCGGCGTTTGCAGACTCATGCGCTTACGCTCCCCCGCCTGCCAGCGCCGTGGCCCAGAAACCCAGCGTCAGCACGACTGATACGACCACCGTCAGCCACCCGGTCATGCGAGCACGCTCCTTGTCGAAACCCAGACCGATGTCCCAACCGAGGTGCCGGATGCCGTTGCACAGGTGGTAGAAGAAACTGAAGGTCCAACCCAGCAATAACAGCGCCCCCAATGGCCCCATCAGCCAGTCATTCACCCGAACGTAGGCCTGATAGCCGGACGCCACGGCGATCAGCCACCCGATCAGCACGAGCGTGCCGAGCGACAGGAATACGCCAGTTGCGCGGTGAAGAATTGACAGGCCGTTGGCAACTTGCCAGCGGTAGATCCCCAGATGCGGGGACAAGGGTCTGTCTGCGCGCGCCATACCGAAACTCCGAGAGAAAACCGGCTCAACCGGGCAATCGCATGGAAAATGTCAGCAATTTGCCGCGTCAGAAATCGATACACCGGCCCCGTCGCTCCCAGTCCCCGTAACGGGTGGGTTCAGGGCCGGATGGACCGCCAACCTCGACGGGGCGGACGGGACTCGTGTCATTGCTTTCGCCGGACGGGTTCTCGCCCGCCGGCATCGTTTCCGTCACGCGTTCGCCAACGGTAGAGTGCCCTTGTTGGTTCGACTTCGGACGCGCTGCTGACATCGGCGGAAGTGTGCCAGAATGCCTGCTCCTTTTCACGCGGCACTCATAGGAAAAAATGCGGATTGCCTCGCTTGATGAGTACGGCGTGCTGTCGCTTGCTGGCGCCGACCGCCAGAGTTTTCTGCAGGGACAGATTACCCAGGATTTGCTGCGGCTCGATGCCGGCGACAGTCCATTGGCCGGCTGGTGCAATCCCAAAGGTCGGCTGCTGGCGGTGGGCCAGCTGATTGGCGGGCCAGACGAGATTCTGTGGCTGTTGCCCAAGGAACTTGTACCGGCCGCCGCGGCCCGGCTGAAAATGTTCGTGCTGCGCGCCGCAGTCGATCTCAGCGTCGCGCCGTTGAGCGTTTTCGGTGTCTTCGATGCCCCGGAAACCTGCCGCGTTGGTCCCCTGACCCTGCAACCGGACCAGCAGGTCATCACCGATGACGGTGCGATACTCGCAAGAGTCGCGGGCGACGCATCCCGGGCTTGGCTCCTGGCCGCCGATCCCGATGCCCTGCCGGAGTTGCAGGACACGGTCACCGGCGACCCGGAATGGGCCGCAGCCGATGTCGCGGCTGGCCTGCCCGGCATCTGCGCGGCGACCGCGGAAACGTTCGTGCCGCAAATGGTGAACCTGGACCTGCTCGACGGCATCAGTTTCACGAAGGGCTGCTATGTCGGGCAGGAGGTCGTGGCACGAACGCAGAATCTGGGTCGCATCAAGCGGCGCATGTTCCGATACCGCGCTTCCGCATCGGCCGCACCGGGAGCTGCGCTGCTGGATCCGGACGGCGACACCGTTGGCAAGATCGTGCGTTGTGCGGCCGGTCCGGATGGCCCGGAGCTGCTGGCAGTCGTGCAACTTGGGGCGGTCGGCCGGCCGCTGAGCCTCGCCAGTGACACTGCCCCGCTGGTTCCGCTGCGCCTGCCCTACGAGGTTCCGGCGGCGACCTGACGCCGTCGTCAACCATCCTGCTGTTCCCGCAGGTGCGGGAACAGCAGCACGTCGCGAATCGATGGCGAGTCAGTCAGGAACATGACGAGGCGATCGATGCCGATACCAAGGCCGGCGGTCGGCGGCAATCCGTATTCCAGCGCGGTGATGTAGTCGTGATCGTAGTACATCGCCTCGAGGTCGCCTTCGGCCTTGTTGGCGGCCTGGGTGTGAAAGCGTTCAGCCTGGTCCTCAGGATCATTGAGTTCTGAGAAACCATTCGCAAGTTCCCGACCGCAAAGGAAAAACTCGAAACGATCGGTCAGCCAGGGATCACCATCCCGACGGCGGGCCAGCGGCGACACCTCGGCCGGAAAGCCAGTAATAAAGGTGGGCTCGTCCAGCCGGTGCTCCGCCGTCTTTTCGAAGATCTCGATCAGCAACTTGCCGGATCCGAAGCCGTCCTGCACCGGAATCTCGAGCCGGTCGCAGCTGTCCCGCAGGTACTCGCGGTCGCGCAGGCGGTCCGGATCGAGGTCGGGATTGAAATGCGCTACGGCTGCCTCGACCGACAACCGGGCGAAAGGCTTGCCGAGATCGTAGTCGCGGCCCTGGTATTGGACCACGCTGCTGTTGAACAGCGACAACGCCAGGCTTCGCATCAGGTTTTCGACGAGATCCAGCAACACCTCGTAGTCTGCGTAAGCAAGGTACAGCTCGAGCATGGTGAACTCAGGGTTGTGCTGTGTCGATACGCCCTCGTTGCGAAAGCTGCGATTGATCTCGTAGACGCGCTCAAAGCCCCCGACCACCAGGCGCTTGAGATAGAGTTCCGGCGCAATCCGCAGGAACAGGTCCCGATGCAGCACGTTGTGATGGGTCACGAACGGCCGGGCCAGCGCGCCGCCCGGTATCGCGTGCATCATCGGGGTCTCGACCTCCATGAAATCCATGGCGTCGAGATAGGCGCGAATGTACTGAATGATGCGAGTGCGCTGACGGAAGACCTGGCGCGAGTCCTCATTCATGATCAGATCGACGTAACGCTGCCGGTAACGCAGCTCCTGGTCGGTCAGGCCATGGAATTTTT
The DNA here is from genome assembly GCA_030066665.1 of Gammaproteobacteria bacterium. Lineage (GTDB taxonomy): Bacteria > Pseudomonadota > Gammaproteobacteria > Steroidobacterales > J054. The sequence goes on along the minus strand of JASJBD010000075.1, from coordinate 11,011 downwards.
CCGGCAGCGGCTGCAGGCTCTTGCTCAACAGATCGATCTCGGCCGCCTGTACCGTCAATTCACCCCTATCCGTTCTGAACAGCGTGCCACGCACCCAGGCAATGTCGCCCAAATCCCAGGTCTTGAACGCCTGGTACACGTCCTGACCGAGAATGTCGCGCTTCAGGAAGATCTGGATTTCGCCGGATCGGTCGCGGAGCTTGCCGAAACTCGCCCGGCCCATGACGCGTTTGGCCATGAGCCGCCCACCGATACACACCTCGAAGTTTTCCGCGAGCAGATTCTCGTCGCTGTAACCATCGAAGGTAGCGTGCAGCTGCCCGGCCATCGCGGTGCGCCGGCGCTGGTTTGGCCAGGCGAACCCGCTTTGCCGCAACTCGTCGAGCTTGCGACGACGCTCGGCGACCAGTCGATGTTCGTCGCCCGTACCCTTGCCTTTCCTGTCGCTCACTCTGCTCTGCCCCTGCTCGCCAGCCTTACACGCCCTGCTTGAGACTCGCCTCGATGAATGGGTTCAGGCCGCCGTTCAGTACACCGTCCGGATTGCCGCTCTCCACGCCGGTGCGCAAATCCTTGACCCGCGACTGGTCCAGCACATAGGAGCGAATCTGGCTGCCCCAGCCAACGTCGGATTTCGTGTCCTCCGTGGCCTGCGCCTCTGCCCGGCGTTTTAGCTCCTCCAGTTCATAAAGTTTTGCTCGTAACTGCTTCATTGCAGTAGCTTTATTTTTATGCTGGGATCGATCATTCTGGCACTGCACCACGATGCCGCTGGGCATATGGGTGATCCGCACGGCCGACTCCGTACGATTGACGTGCTGACCGCCGGCCCCACTCGCCCGATAAACATCGACGCGCAGGTCAGACGGGTCGATTTCAACATCGATATCATCCTCGATTTCCGGCGATACGAACACGGCGGCAAAAGACGTGTGGCGGCGATTGCCCGAATCGAATGGAGATTTGCGGACCAGCCGGTGCACACCGGTTTCCGTGCGCAGCCAGCCGTAGGCATAGTCGCCCACGACCCGCAATGTCGCACTCTTGATGCCGGCCACCTCGCCAGCCGATGCTTCGATAATTTCCGGCTGGAAATCGTTTGCCTCGCACCATTTCAGGTACATCCGCAACAGCATTTCGGCCCAGTCCTGCGCTTCCGTGCCGCCGGCGCCAGCCTGGATATCCAGGAAGGCATTGGCAGTGTCGGCGTCCCGATCGAACATGCGCCGAAACTCGAGGCCTTCAACGGCCGTCTGCAGGCCGGCGACATCTTGCCCGACCTCCGCGACGGTCGCGGCGTCGCTTTCAGCTTCGGCCAGTTCGAGCAGCTCGGCGGCCTCGGCCAGGCCGCGTGCCAGACGATCGAGTTCGCTGACAACGGCGTCGAGACGCGCGCGCTCGCGGCCCAGCGACTCCGCCTGGGCTGGATCATTCCAGACATCAGGGTTTTCTAGTTGCCGGGAGACTTCCTCGAGACGCTGCTGCTTGCCCTCGAAGTCAAAGATACCCCCTAAGGGCTGCGCTGCGATCCTGCAAATCCCGAATGGCGGTTCTGAGTGGATTGATTTCCATACCTGTTTCCCGATGGCACCACGCGATCCGGCGGCGCGAAAGCGCGTAATGCTAGTCGCATTGCATATGCTCTACAACCAGTTGCGCCCGACGCTCCTGCCGAAACTCGTTGACGTCCAGTCGATAGCAGAATCGCACCGCCGCCTGTCCACCGCCCGGGAGTTCCGGCTGGTTGAAGGCAATTGCGTCAATCGCTCGCGACGCATCAGGGTGACGCAGGCTCAGTTTCAGATGCCGATCCTTGAGCAAACGCAGACTGACGATTTCGAGTTCGTCATCGAACACCGGTTCGGGAAAACCCTGTCCCCACGGGCTCGCAGCCGTTAGCGCTTCGGCGAGTTCCAGGCTCAGGTCACCCGGCGCAAGCGCACCGTCGCTCCAGATGACATCCGGGCGACTGAGGGCGTCGTCGAACTGACCGATCTCGTGCTGAAACGCGGCGCGAAACTGAGCGAGTTTGCTCTCCTCAAGGCTCAGCCCCGCAGCCATGGCGTGGCCACCAAAGCGCGTGACAAGTGCTGGTTCGGCCACTGCAATTCGATCGATCACATCGCGGATATGAATGCCGTCGATGGAGCGCGCTGATCCCTTCAACAAACCGGCGGTTTCGGATCGGGCGAAGGCTACGACCGGCCGACGGCTGCGATCCTTGAGGCGGGACGCGACCAGGCCAACGACGCCCTCATGCCAGCCGGGATCGAACAGACAATAGGCTGGCGCGGGCTCGCGCTCGACGGCGTCCTGCGCGGCCGCCAAGTGCAGCCCGGCCTCGGATTCCATGCGTGCCTGCAGCGCCCGGCGCTCCTGGTTCAGGGTATCCAGGCGGGCGGCGAGCGGTCGCGCCCTATCGACCGACTGGGCCATTAAGCACTCGATACCGAGAGACATGTCGGTCAGTCGGCCGGCGGCATTCAGGCGCGGGGCAATGCCGAAGCCGAGATCGCTGCTGCGCGCACGGGCGGGATTACGACCGGCGACATCGAACAACGCCCGGATTCCCGGTCGCGCCTGTCCGGCGCGAATCCGGCGCAACCCGGCAGATACGAGGACCCGATTGTTGTAATCCAGGGGCACGAGATCGGCGACCGTCCCGAGCGCGACCAGGTCCAGCCCGGCAGCCGGCACCGACTGCGCGGTGTCGGCATCGATGAATCCGCGCGCCGCCAGTTCCCGCCCGAGCGCGGCCACCAGGTAAAACGCCACACCGACACCGGCCAGGCTTTTGCCGGCGAACTCCTCGTTCGGGAGATTGGGATTGACGATCTCGTCGGCGGCTGGCAACGCCGCACCGGCCAGGTGGTGGTCGGTGATGATGACCCGCATCCCCAGTTCGCGCGCCCGGTCAACACCGGACCGGCTGGAGACACCATTGTCGACCGTAATGATCAGGTCCGGACGCCGTTCCGCCGCGTACTCGACGATCGCCGGCGACAAGCCATAGCCAAACCGAAACCGGTCGGGCACGAGGTAGTCGACCGCCGGAAACCCGAACGCGCGCAGGCTACTGACCGTGAGCGCCGTCGCCGTTGCCCCGTCGGCGTCGAAGTCACCAACGACCAGGATGCGTTCATCCCGGGCGCGACTATCAGCAAGTCGCCCGGCACCCGCCACGGCGCCCGCGAACCGGCCAACCGGCAGCATCCTGCGGAGAGACAGGTCTACCTGATCGGCGCCAATATCGCGCGCCGCATAGACACGTCGGAGGACCGGATGGACCGTGGCCGGCAGCAGCTGTTGCGCTTCGAGCGGTGCGCTGCGACGCCGAATCGATTTATTGGCTAACATCAAATGCGGGACCCGTCAGACCCTGGCCCGGCTGGGACATCTCTGTAACGCGCGCTAATATGGTGCTGACAGCGTATCCGCCCATGCAATTCAATCTCGATACCAGCACTGGACTCGTCATTCGTTCGTACTCGCCAGGCGAACTACGGATCGGTGAACTGACTTTCTCGCGGTCCGTCATCATTACCGCGACTGCCGAACTGCGGGAATGGACACCACCATCACTCGAATCCCTGCAGCCCGACGACCTCGACCAGGCGCTCGCTGACGACCCCGAACTCGTCCTACTGGGAACCGGCAATATACAGCGCTTTCCACCGGCCCGAACAGTGGCGACGATCCTGCGCCGGGGCATCGGTCTGGAAGCCATGACCACCGATGCTGCCTGCCGCACCTACAACGTGCTGGCCGGTGAAGGCCGACGGGTGGCCGCGGCACTGCTGGTTCGCCAGCCGTCCGGGGCCGGTTCTTGACTGCGTTACACCGGCCGATGGTCGCGCTGTTGGCGACGCTGCTGCTCGCCTCACCGTGCGGATCCGCTGCGACCCTGGACCTGAACGACCCTGACGATGCGGTGAGGGCCCTCCGGAAGGTCTTCTGTTCTCTCGCGGACGACGTGTCAACGGTTTATCGCTGGGAGGGTCGTGTCTACAGCCGCGTGCCGGGGGAAGCAGATCGGCATTTGTTCGACACGCTGGCGTTCAGTATTCGCAGCTGCCGCAGCCACGCCGACGCCGCGCGTGGTTACGGCTTCCGGGTTGTGGCACGCGAGGTCATGCTGTATCTCGATCCCGCCACCGGGGAGGTCCTGCGTTCGTGGCGTAATCCGTTCACTGGTAAAGATACGACCGTGATGCACATCGTAAACGATCCAATGAGCGCACCATTCCCGCAGTTTGCGATCGCGCGCGACGGCACGCCGTACCGGCTGCCGGCGGAATTCGATGGCACTGCCGGGCGGTTAACGATCGAGAAACTCCTGTGGTACGACAGCCCCTTGGGCGGTGATTTTCAGCGCTACGTCGGCGGGCAGTATCACGCGACGGAAGTGTTCCAGTTCTTTTTTGATCGCACCGACCTTCTGGATGCGGATCGCGATGACCTGCGCGAAATGCAAATCAGTAACTTTCGCGTCGGACCCTGGGCGCCATGGATGGCAATGGGAGGTCGGCCGGGTGAGCTCGTCTATATCGGCAGCGGCGCGCTGGTGCCGGATGGTTTCAACGCTCTGCCCGCAAAACTGCGCCGCGAAGTGGAGCGCAACTATCCTGCGTTCACGGAACCACCGGATCCCGATGATCAGCGACCAATGACGAATTCGTGGCAACGGTTCGGCAAAATCATGGGGCCCGCGGACTAACGCCGCGGCAGATAACGAATCGGATCAACCGGATCACCGTTGCGCCGGATTTCGAAATGCAGCAACGGTTTAGCACCGGGGCCCTGCCCCATTTTCGCGATGCGTTGGCCGCGGCTGACGCGGTCGCCTTCTTTGACCAGCAATGTCTGATTATGCCCATAGGCACTCAGGAAACTGGCATTGTGCTTGATGATCACAAGTTGTCCGTAGCTCTGCAGGCCACTGCCGGCGTAGACGACCTCGCCACCTGATGCAGCTTTGATCTCCTGCCCCTGTCGGCCACCGATCTGGATGCCCGACTGCGTTTTGGCCGACGAGCCATAGGCCGCAAGGACCGGGCCGTTCGTCGGCCAGCTCCAGTCACCCACTTTCTGGACCGGCGGCGGCGTCGATTGACTTGAGCGACCGCCGGTCGAACTGCGGCCGGAACCCGCCGTGGCGGGGCCGGCGACCGGTCCTTTCAAACTCAGGCGTTGCCCCGGATAGATCAGCGTGCCGTCGCCGAGGCGATTCCAGCGCGCCAGTTGCTTGTGATCGAGGTCATATCGATCCGCAATCGAAAACAAGGTCTCACCCTGCCTGACGACGTGGTAATCCGGAACCCAGCGCACCGCGCTGCTGCAACCAGCCACGAGACCGAGCCACACACAGAGGAGCAGGCAGCGAATCAATGGCGCAACAGGAAGTACGCAACTACCAGCAGCACGACCAAGGCCCAGCCAATCGCATCGACGTAACGCTTCAAGCGTGCCTCGACCCTCGGGCCACCCCAGGCAACCAGCAGCGCAACCAGGTAGAAGCGCGCACCGCGGCCCACCGCTGAGGCCACCGCAAAGGGCAGAAAAGGCATCGAGAGCGCGCCGGCCGCAATCGTGAAGATCTTGTAAGGAATCGGCGAAAACCCGGCGAGCAATATTGCCCAGAAGCCCCATTCGTCGAACCAGGTCTGGGCGCGGTCGAAAGCCGCCATGTATTCGAACCGCTCCAGCAACGGGAGGACTGCGTCGATGGCCAGATAACCGATGGCATATCCGGCCAACCCGCCCAGCACCGATGCTGCGGTCGTCAGCCCCGCGAGCCAGGCCGCTCGGGACGGCCGGGCCAGCACCATGGGCGCCAGCATCACATCTGGCGGAATTGGAAAAAACGACGACTCTGCGAAACTCAGTGCACCCAGATAGACCGGTGCATGCCGATGCCCCGACCAGGCGAGCACCCGGTCGTAAAGCGCGGAAAACAGCCGCATTACTCAGTGCCTCCAAGCAACGGGACAAATGACACCCCGCATAGTCTTTCCCTGTCGAATCCGTCTTCCGTCCGAGTGACGCGCATGAGTTCCTGCCAACCCGGTGGTCCGACCGGAATGATCAGCCGTCCGCCAATGTTCAGCTGCCTCAGCAACGTATCCGGAATGCGTTCAGGCGCTGCCGTGGTGAGAATCCCGTCGAAGGGCGCCTGCCCCGGCCAGCCTTCCATCCCGTCACCATGCCGAAACCGGACGTTGCCAATGCCCAGTTCCCGCAGGCGGCTTCGCGCCTGCCGCAACAAGCTGCCAACACGTTCGATGGTAAAGAGCTGACCCACCAGCGGCGCCAGCACCGCGGTCTGGTAACCACAGCCGGTGCCGATCTCGAGCACTTTCTCCGGTCGTATCGTGCCAGATTCATCGCTGATCACGGCTTGCGTCATCAACGCCACGATGAATGGCTGCGAAATCGTCTGACCGTGGCCGATCGGCAATGCACTGTCTTCATAAGCGCGACTGGCGAGCGCTTCATCCACGAACAGGTGCCGCGGCACACTGCGAATGCGTTCGAGCACCGTGGGCTCATCGATACCCTGACTCGCCAGGCGTCGCACGAGCCGATCGCGCGTACGCGCCGACGTCATGCCAATGCCCTGCGATCTGGTATCGGCCGTCATGCGGATTTGGCGCCGCTCCTCACAGCTCCAGGTCGCGCGGCAGCCACTCCGCCAGAGAGTCGACCCGTTCGTGGCGGGTCAAATCGATTTGCAATGGCGTCACCGACACGAAGCCATGCTCCACAGCGTGGAAGTCGGTCCCCGGTCCGGCATCCTGCCCCGGACCGGCGGGACCAACCCAATAGACTGTGTTTCCCTTTGGATCGGTCGCCGGCACCATCGGCTCGGCCCGATGTCGGTGACCGAGCCGCGTCGCCTGCATGCCACGCAGTTCGTCCAAAGGCACATCCGGGACGTTCACATTGAGGATTGTGTCGGACGGCAGCGGCGCATGCTGCAGTCGATGCAACAGTGCCCGCGCGGCTTGCGCGGCAGTGTCGAAGTGGCGCACGTTGTTGCCCACCAGCGAGACTGCAATGGCCGGCAGGCCAAGAAACCGGCCCTCGACTGCGGCCGCAACCGTGCCTGAATACAACACGTCGTCGCCCAGATTCGCACCATGGTTGATGCCAGCGATGACCATATCCGGCTCGCGATCCAGCAAACCTGTAATGGCAAGATGGACACAATCGGACGGCGTGCCGGTGACGACGTGCACGCCATCGCGGGTTTGCGACACCCGCAGCGGCGTGGACAGCGTCAGGGAGTGACTCGCGCCGCTCTGGTTCCGGTCCGGCGCGACAATGACGAGGTCACTAAGATCCGACAACGCGAGGGCCAGGGTGTTCAGCCCCTCCGCCTGGTAGCCGTCGTCATTACTGAGCAGTATTCTCACGGGTATCTCGAATTTTACCGGTGACCGCAGGCCGCCGCGACGGCCGCGCTGGCTCCGCCGGCACAGGAACATGGGCAAGGAAAGCGGCAAAGATAGCAACTGCACGGATGACAAGCTATTCCGCGACGCCATGCGGGACGTCAAGCCCATCAAGGACCAGCGGCGACACCGGGCGGCGCCACCGCCGAAGCCGCGGGCCAGTCAGCGCCGCGCATCGGACCAGGCCGTGTTGCAGGAATCCCTGGAGACGCCACCCGCGGGCGCCGACCTCGAGACCGGTGAGGAAATCAGCTTTCGCCGCGCCGGGCTGTCGGAGCGCGACTACCGCAAGCTGCGGCGTGGGCAGTTCGCAGTTCAGGATGAGCTGGATTTACACGGACTCACTGCGGCCGAAGCCACGGACGCATTGAGAAACTTCGTCGCGGAGGCCAGCGCTGCGGGCAATCGCTGCGTGCGGATCGTACACGGCAAGGGGCTGGGCTCCGGACCTGGGGGCCCGGTGTTGAAGAAACTCGTGAACCGCGAGTTACGCCGCTGGGATCCGGTGCTGGCCTTCTGTTCGACTCAGCCTCGCCATGGCGGCACGGGTGCCGTCTACGTCCTGCTGCGCCGCTAATGCAGGGTCACAGTCACGACTCTGACCCGTTACTCTGATCCCTTGAGCCGGGCAACCAGCGCGCGCATCGATGCCTGGGTTTCGTCGCTGAACCAGTGACTGGTTACCGTGTCCACGTCGTACTGGCTGTCGAGGCTGGCGAGCCGGAACGCATTGAGTTGCTGCCTCGTGGTGTTCATCGCGATGGGTGGCAAGTCATTCATCTCTTCGCACCAGGCGATGGCACGGCCCACGACCTGCTCGTCCGGCACCAACTCGTCCACGAGGCCCAGCGCCTGCGCTTCCGCCATGGGTATCATCAGGCCGCGCGTTGTCAGGCGGCGTGCCGTGCGGTAGCCGACGAGTTCGACCATCGCGGTAACGATCGGCGCGGGTATCGGCAAACCGACCTGCACCTCGTTGAGACCGATCTTGTAATCACCGTCCGCGGCCACGCGGTAATCGCACTGCAACGCGATGACGGCACCACCGGCCGGACTGTGCCCCGTGATGGCGCCCGCCACCGGCACCGTACTGGCCGTAATGCTGCGCAACACGCCGAAAAACAGCGTCCAGAATTCCCGGATCGCGTCGCGGTCGAGTTCCAATAAGGCCGGTACGTCGAGGCCACCACTGAAGATACCCGGCTGTCCCGCGATTACAACGCCGCCGGCGCCGTCGGCCTGAGCCCGTGCAATGGCGTCCGACAGCGCGGCACACAACTCGGTGTCCAGCGCATTCACCGGTGGACGATTCATCCGCAGCACGGCGATCTGCCCGCTCTCACTCAATTCCAACATACCAGCGCTCCTCTCGTCAGGCCGGGTCCGCCGCGCTGAAGTCGCCCAGCTCACGCAGCACCATGGTCGCATACGCGCCCCGGGGCAAGGTGAAACTGATGACGGCGCGCTCCGGTTCCCGGCGGCAGCGCAGGTTGCGGGGCATGACCGTCAATGCCCGCCGCATCATGCGCGGACGATAATGATCCAGTACAGCAACACAACCTGGAAACATCTCGAACCAGGCGTCTTCGCGGGCTCGCGCCGTCCCCGCGGAACGATTATCGCCACTGCCCCAGAGCAAGCCGCTCGTGTTACCCAGATTGTCTCCCCGCGCCGCGATTTCACCGTCCAGCGCGTCGCGCCAGCTGCCGTCCGTGACGCGCATCGCCAGGTAGCCATTGAAAAGCGCCGCGCGCAATGCCGACAGACCCAACGCCCGAGTCTCGCGATTCAGTTGCCGCGGGTTGCGCAGCAAGTCCAGCGTGCCGCCATCGTGACCGAAGCGCTGCGGCCCGAAATAATTCGGCACACCCGTCGCACTCAATGTGGGAGCCCGTGCCAGCAACGCATCCACATCGCCGGCGAGAGCCGTGACCGCAATGCGAAAATCGTTCGCCGCGACTGCGCCAGTCCGGAGCTTGGCGTTGTGGCGAACCTTCTCGAGGATTTCGACGCCCTCGATGGCAATGTCGTCCGGGTCCGGGCGCCCGGGAAGGTGCAGGCTGAACCACTGCTCGGCCACGGCACGACGATCCTTCATGCCGGCATAACCCACCGCAACAGGCGCAAGGCCAGCGGCCGCAGCGAGTCGCTTCGCCACCCAGCGCGTGTTTTGTCCCGTCTTGCGAACCCGCAAGTAGAGATGTTCGCCCTCACCGGAAAGTTCGAATGGCAGCTGCTCGACGACGGCAAAGTCCTGAGGCCGACGCCGAATTACGCCGCTGACTGCAGGCGCGGTCGCGGCGCGTGGCAATAGGTCAAAGTCTGCCGCCCGGCGCAAACGCCCCAGCTCTTCCGCCGGCGGGATGGGTTCAGGGACCGGTGTCTGGGCCAAGGTCCCCGGTGTTGCCGAATACGAAAAAGGTCTCGTTCGGCGCGATCAATCCGAGATCGGAGCGGGCCCGCTCCTCGAGCGCCGTAAATCCCTTTTTCAGGTCCAGCACTTCAGCTTCCAATCGCCGATTACGTTCGCTGAGTTCCGCATTCTCGCGCCGCTGCAATTCGACTTGCTCACCCAGGCGCTGGACTTCGATGAAACCGTCGTCCGAAACCCACAGCCGCGCCTGCAACATGACGGCGGCTATTAACAGCCCGATCAACAGCACGCGCAAGACCATTGGACGACGCTTGTCCATCTATCGGGGCCGGACCGGAAACGCGCCGGCACCGGCATATTCGGCGTCCGTGCCGAGCGCTTCCTCAATCCTCAAGAGTTGATTGTATTTCGCCATGCGGTCCGACCTGCACAAAGATCCAGTCTTGATCTGCGTCGCCCGCGTACCGACTGCGATATCGGCTATCGTCGCGTCCGACGTCTCACCGGATCGATGCGAGACGACTGCACTGTAACCCGCGTCCACCGCCATGTCGATCGCCGCCAGCGTCTCGGTCAGCGTACCGATCTGGTTCGGTTTAATCAGGATGGAATTACCGATCTGCCGCGCAATCCCGTCCGCGAGAATTTTCGTATTCGTTACGAACAGATCGTCGCCGACGAGCTGGATGCGAGCGCCCAGGGCCTGGGTGAGCGCCGCCCAGCCGTCCCAGTCGTCTTCCGCCATGCCGTCTTCGATGGTGATGATCGGGTAGTTGTCCACCAGTCCTGCGAGGTAGTCCGCAAAGGCGGGTGCATCGAATTGCTTGTTCTCGGATTCCAGCGTGTAGGTGCCATTCGCGAAGAATTCCGAGCTGGCAACATCGAGTCCCAGGTAGATGTCTTCACCCGCGCGAAATCCGGCTTTGTCGATTGCCTGCAGAATCGTGTCCAGCGCGGCCGCATTCGACGGCAGGTCCGGCGCGAAACCCCCTTCATCACCGACCGCCGTGTTCAGGCCCTGGGCGTTCAGCACGGACTTCAGCGCATGGAAAATTTCGGCCCCGTGGCGCAGCCCCTCGCTGAAAGAGGGCGCACCGACCGGAAGGATCATGAATTCCTGGATATCCACGCTATTGTCGGCATGCGCGCCGCCGTTGATGATATTCATCATCGGCACCGGCAG
>JASJBD010000070.1 GCA_030066665.1 Gammaproteobacteria bacterium | reverse complement strand
CTGGCGATGAGGCGGGTGGCGAGCAGGGAATGACCACCAAGGGCGAAGAAGTCGTCGTGCAGGTGTACTTGATCGACGCCCAGCAACTCGATCCACAACGCCGCCAGGGCCTGTTCCAGCTCGGTGCGCGGCGGCAGCGACCCATTGCCGGCGCGCGCCGGCACCGGTAACGCCGCCCGGTCCAGCTTGCCATTCGCCAGCCGCGGCAGAGCATCGAGCCGCTGCCACACCGCCGGCACCGCCCAGCCCGGTAACCGATCCCGGCAATGGGCCACCAAACCGTCCGCCGCCAGCTCGGCCGTCGCCACGTAATAACCCACCAGCTGCGACTCGCCCCCCGGTCCCGGCTTGAGCGCCGCCGCCGCCGCCGTGATCCCGCCATGCGCCGCCAGCACCACGGCCACCTCATCCAGCTCCAGCCGCATGCCCCGCAGCTGCACCTGGCCATCACCCCGCCCCAGGTACATCAGCTCGCCATCGGCCCGCCGCCAGCCCAGGTCCCCGGTGCGATACTCCCGCGGCGCCTGATCGGACGGGTGCGGCCCCTCCGTTAGCCAAGAGCCGGCCAGCCCCGCACCCCGCAGCACAATCTCGCCCCGCCAGCCCGGCTGACCCGAGTCGTCCAACAACACGACCGCCAGGTCCCCCACCGGCGTGCCCAGCGGCAGCGTCTCGCCCCGTACCGGCGTGGTCTTGTCCGCTACCCACTGACACGCCACCGTGCACTCGGTCAGCCCGTAGCCATTGATGAACCGCGCCCCGTCCGCAAACCGGCTGCAGAACAGCTCAAAGTCCGACCGCCGTGCCACCTCGCCGCCCAGCACCACCTGCCGGATCGCCCCCAGGTCATGCCGGCAGGTCAGCTCACCGCCAAACAAATGCCGGTATACCGTCGGCGTCGCATGCACCACCGTCACCCCGGCATCCGCCAGCCGCCCCACCGCATCACTCGCCGCCAGGCCGCTGCCCAGGTCCACCGGGTGCAGCGACGCACCACTCAGCAAGGCCCCGAAAATGTCCTGCACCGCTGCATCAAAGCCATAGCCCGACAGCCAGCTCAGCCGGTCGTCGGCATCCAGACCCAGCGCGCCGCTATACCGGCCCAGCTGTGACAACAAGCCCGCGTGACTCTGCACCACCCCTTTCGGCGCGCCCGTGCTCCCCGACGTGTACAGCACATACGCCGGACTGTCCGCCGGGATCGCCACGATCGGGGCCACCGTCGCCGGCTCGCGCACGCCGACATCAATCTCCAGCAGCGGCACCCCGGCGGTGGCCGCCAGCGGCGCGGCCACCGTCCGGCTGGCCGTGTCCGTGACCACTGCCGTGATCCCGGCATCCGCCAACCGCGCCTCAAGCCGCGCCGGCGGATACCCCGGGTCCAGCGGCACATACGCCCGACCCGCCTGCACGATACCCAACAACCCCGCTACCAGCGGCGCATCATGCGCCGCCACCAGGCCGATCCGGTCACCCACCGCACCGCCCGCCGAGACCACCGCCACCGCGACCCGCCGCGCATACTCCGCCAGCGCGCCATAACTCCACCGGTACGCACCGCTCGCCACCGCCAGCCGCTTCGGCACCGCTGCCGCCACCTGCGCAAACACCCCGCCTACGTCCGGCACAGCAAAACGCCGCGGCGACGCAATTGCCACTCCCTCACCTTCCTCACCAGCCAGCCAGTCACTTAAGCGGCATTGTGGCGATGCGGTTACGCGCCTCAGGACGCCTTCGTAACTCGACAGGATTGCCGCGACGGTGGCCTCTTGGAACAAATCGGTGTCGTACTCGACCTGCACGTGCAGACCGGCCTCGCTTTCTGTCACCGACACGCTCAAATCAAATTTGGCCGTGTGCCGGCGCACGGCGACCGGTTCGCAGAACAGGCCATCGAAACTGATCGTGCGCGCTGGTTCGTTGTGCAGGTTGAACAACACCTGGAACACTGGCGTGCGGCCGGTGTTGCGCGGCAACTGCAGTTCATCGACGAGACGTTCGAACGGCAGATCGGGATGCGCGTAGGCATCCAGCGCGGTGCGCTTCACGCGCGCCAGCAACTCCGTGAAGCGCGGGTTACCCGACAGGTCGGTGCGCAGCACGAGTGTGTTCACGAAGAACCCGATCAAGCCTTCCAGCTCACTGCGATTGCGACCGGCGATCGGCGTCCCCACTACCACGTCCGCGCTGCCCGACCAGCGCCCCAGCACCCCGCCGAACGCCGCCAGCAGCAGCATGAACAATGTCACGCCCTGTTCCGCCGCCAGTGCTTCGGCGGCTTGCCGCCAATCGGCCGGCAAACGCTGCTGAATCCACGCACCGCGATGCGCCTGCTGCGCCGGACGCGAAAAGTCGAGCGGTAACATCAGCCGCTCCGGCGCGCCAACCAGCTGCTCGCGCCAGTAGTCCAACTGCCGCATCAGGTCATGCTGATGGCGAGCACCCTGTTGCCACTGCGCGTAATCGGCGTACTGCAGCGGCAACGGCGGCAATCCTGCTGGTATGCCGCGGCGTGCAGCGTTGTAAAAGGCCGCCAGTTCGCTGAACAGCACACCCAGCGACCAGCCGTCCGCAATGATGTGATGAACGACCAGGACCAGGAATTGTTCGTCAGGCGCGATGTCGAACAGCCCGACGCGCAGCAGCGGTCCGGCTGCCAGGTCGAAAGGTTGCTCGACAAATGCTTCGAGGCGGTTTGCCTGCGTTATTGAATCAAGCGTCTGCCGATGCAAGTCGAGGTTGCATTCGGCCAGCAGTCGCTGCACCGGTTCACCATCTTTTTCGGCGAATACTGTCCGCAGACTTTCATGTCGCCGCAGCAACGCCTGCAACGCGGTTTCGAAAGCCGGCAAATCGAAGTCGCCGCGGAGTCTTAATGCCCACACAAGGTTGTACACCGGACTGCCCGGCTGCAGGCGGTCCACGAACCAAAGGCGCTGTTGCATGAAGGATGCCGGCGCGGTGTTACCTCGACGGTCCGTCGCAACGAGTCGGGCGGCGCGGTCGTCGAGACTGGCGGAATCGAGACATCGGGCAATACCGGCGGGCGTGGGTGTTTCGAACACCGCCCGCAGCGGCAACTCGACTTCCAGCGTATCCCGGATCCGCGACACCAGCTGCGTCGCCAGCAACGAATGGCCGCCCAGCGCGAAGAAGTCATCCTGCACACCGACCACCGCCGTACCCAGCACCGCTGCAAACAACTCGCACAGCGCCGCCTCCACCGCCGTCCCCGGTGCCACCGGCGCCTGCCGCGACAGCGCCCGCTGCGTCGACCAAGTGGGCGCCGGCAGCGCCCGGCGATCCAGCTTGCCGTTCGGCGTCAGCGGCAAGCGGTCCAGCACCGACCAGCCGGCCGGCACCATGTAGTCCGGCAGTACCGCCACCGCGTGCCCGCGCAGGTCAGCCAGATCCAGAGCGCCGCGCGGGACCACCCACGCCACCAGCCGCGCCGCCGGACCGTCGCCATGCAGGCCAACCACCGCGGCCGCGACCCCCGGATGACTGCTCAATACCGTTTCGATCTCGCCCGGTTCGATGCGAAAACCGCGCAGCTTCAGCTGGCCGTCCAGCCGACCCAGCAATTCCAGTTCGCCATCCGCCCGCCAGCGTGCCCGATCACCCGTGCGGTACAGCCGCGCCCCCGACTCAGCACTAAACGGATCCGCGACAAAACGCGCCGCGGTGAGGGCGGGACTATTCACATAGCCCTGAGCAACACCTGGCCCACCGATACACAGCTCGCCGGGAATTCCCGGCGGCAGCAATTGCAGCTTGTCGTCGCACACATACAGACACGCGTGCGGGAATGCCCGGCCAATCGGCACGGGCTTGTCTTCCGCCAAGTGCTGACCGGACTCAAACCAGCTGCTGTCGATGGTCGCTTCGGCAACACCGTACGAATTGATAATGCGCGTATTCGAACCAACGAGATCGCGCAGCGCGTTGTATTCGCGACCGGTCCAGTAATCGGAACCGACAATCAGCAGACGCAAGTGCGCCAGATCGCCACCCGAATCACGCAGATACCCGATAAGTAAACGCACGACGGCCGGCACAAACTCCGCGCAAGTGACCGCCTGCTCACACAGGTAGGCGTACAAGCTGGCCGGATCCAGCAGACGCTCCCGCGGGCACATGACGAGCGTTGCACCACTCGTCAACGCGCGTACCCAGTCGCCGGTAAATACGTCGAAGCCCGGATTCGCCATTTGTAAATGCCGGTCCTGCGGTAACAGGTCGTACGCCGCACGCCACGCGTCGGCCGCGGCAGCCAGGCTGGCGTGACTGACGCTAACGGCTTTCGGCGCACCGGTCGAGCCGGACGTAAACAACAGGTACGCCGGATCGTCTGGCAACACCGGCTGTTGAGCGCAGCGCGCCGCGGGCTGCGACAGCGCCAGCAATTCGCGTGTATCCAGCGCGGAGAATCCGGATACCGCTACCGGTGTTGGTGAAGTCGTCAGTAGCAGTGCCGGGTTCGCGAGCTCCAGCATTTGACCGAGTCGCGCCGCCGGTGCACGGGAATCGAGGGGCAGAAACGCCGCGCCGGTCTTCAGGATCGCGAGTATGGCGGTGAGCAGCGCGGGCTCGGCGTCGCCGCAGACGGCCACGACGTCACCGCGCCCGATTTCCCGGCTGACCAGCGCCGTTGCCAGCCGCTCGGCGTCGGCGTCGAGTTCTGCGTATGTGAGCGAGCCCGCGTCGGCAACGACTGCACACGCGTTCGGCGTCGCGTTCGCCCAGCGACCGACCTGTTCGTGGACCGGTGTCTCGAACGGCCGTGTCGCTACATTGTCGAGCAGCAATCGCGCGCGAGACTCGGCATCCAGCAGCGCCAGCGTGCCAATCATCTGTTGCGGCCTTGCAAGCATTTCATCGAGCAATCGTTCGTAGCAGTCCGCGATTAGTTCGATGCTGACGGCATCGAACAGGTCACGGTCGTATTCGAATATCAGTGCGGCACCGTCAGCGTGTTCGCCGATATTCAGGCTCAGGTCGAAATTGCTGACGCCGTGCTCCAGCAATCCGCCGAGCCGCCACGTCACATCGCCCGCAGACAACCGGGTATCCGGGACCGCGGTCAGGTTGAACATCACCTGGAACAGCGGCGCGTGACTCAAGCTGCGCTCCGGCTGGAGCGCGTCGACCAGTTGCTCGAACGGCACGTCCTGGTGGGCTTGCGCCGCCAGGACGGCGGCCCGAGTCATCGCGAGCAATTCATCGGTGTCGCTGGCCGGGTCGAGCCGCAGGCGAATGACGAGCGTGTTGATGAACAGGCCAACCAGGTCGTCGAAATCGGCGCGGGGCCGGCCCGCAACAGGCGTGCCGACACAAATATCTGTCTGGCCGGAGTAGCGCTGCAGTAACAGATGAAAGGCGGCCAGCAGCAGCATGAACAGTGAGCAATGACGGTGCCGCGCAAATCGCCGCAGACTGCGCAGCCGTTCCGCCGGCCAGTTCCGCCGCACCCAGGCGCCGTGGAAGCCCTGCTCGGCCGGTCGCGGGCGGTCGCTCGGAAGTTCCAGCAAGGCAGGCGCGCCGGCCAGTTGTTCACGCCAGAAGTGGACTTGTCGCGCCAGCGCTGCAGCACTCAGCGCGCGGCGTTGCCAGGTGACAAAGTCGCAGTAGCCCGTGGTCAGAACCGGCAACTTCGCTGCGCGACATTCGCGGCGGGCCGCATAAAGCTCCGCCAGGTCCCGCAGCAGCACACCGCTGGACTGTCCGTCCGAGACGAGGTGATGCACGACGATCAGCAAGCGGTGCTGCCGCAGACCCGCGGTAGCAATCCCGAAGCGGATCAACGGGCCAGCAACCAGATCGAACGGTTGGCTGGCCATTGCTGCAAATTCCGCATCGCTCTTGCAGAGCGTGATCGGTGGGTCGACGTGGTCAAGCACGCGACGACTTGGCCGCCCGCGAGACGCAGGGAACACGGTTCGCAGACTGTCGTGCCGGTCGGCGAGATCCTGAACCGCGGCCGCGAGAGTCATGCGATCCAGGTCGCCTTCCAGGTCGATCGTGAACGCAATGTGGTACGCGGGGCTGCCGGGGTCGAGCTGTTCCAGGAACCAGAGTCGTTCCTGGCCCCAGGACAGCGGCAACGGTTCACGCGGTCGCGGTGCCGGGAGCTGCGAATCGATAGCGGTTTGCCGTTGGCGACGCTCGATCACGGCAGCGAGAGCCTCGATGGTCGGATCGAGAAAGAGGTCCCGGGGTGACAGCTCGACGTCGAGGCGGCCATTGAGGTCCGCGAGCATTCGGGTCGCCAGCAGCGATTGCCCGCCGAGGGCAAAGAAATCCGCGGTGCGATCCAGCGGCCCGGTATCCAGCAACTGCCGCCACGACGATGCAATGACACGCTCGACGCCGGACAGTTTGCCAGGCCGCGATGCGGCGCTGGCGGGCGGATCCGGCAATGCCTCGTAATCGAGTTTGCCGTTCGGCAGGAGCGGCAATTGGTCCACGACGGTAATGACCGTCGGCAGGGCCTGAACCGGCAACTGCTCCAGCAGGTAACGCCGCAATGCGCGCGTCTCCGCCACCCCCGCGGCGACCGGCACGACCCACGCAAAGAGTCTCTTTTGCGAGCGTCCGTCCGACCGTACAGCCACCGCGGCTGCGTCAATGCCCGCGTGCTGGACCAGCGCCGATTCGACATCGCCTGGTTCGATTCGCAGCCCCTGCAGTTTGACCTGTCGGTCGCGGCGACCCAGCAAATCCAGTGCACCATCGGGCAACCAGCGCGCCAAATCGCCAGTGCGGTAAATCCGCTCACCTGGCCGATGCGGGTCGCGCAGGAAATGACTGGCAGTCCGTACCGGGTCGCGCCAATAACCGGCCGCGCTATCGACGCCGCCAATGAATAATTCGCCCACCACGCCGGGCGGCTGTATTTGCAACGCATCACTGAGCACGTAAGCCGGCCGGCCGGGTATCGGCCGGCCGATCGGGATGCGGCGCGAGGTGACCTTCGCTGCGGTCAAATCCGCGACACTGGCATCCCAGACCTCGGACGTACCGTAGGTGTTCAACAGCCGTATGCCCGGGGCCGCGCGCTGAAAACGTTGCACCAATTCCGGTGGCAAGGCTTCCCCGCTGGAAATAACGAGACGCAGTTCGGGCAACGCCGCGCGAATGTCTGCCGCTGTGTCGAGCAAAGCTTTCAGCAATGCCGGCACCAGCACGACGTGACTCACCGCGCACCGCGCGAGCTGTTGCAGGAAGCGCGCCGCATCGCGTACGTCTTCGTCCGGGATGATCGCAATCGACGCGCCGCTCTTGAGCGCGCCGAAGATTTCCCAGAACGCATCAATAAAGTTCAGGCTGCTGCGCTGGGCGAACACATCGTCAGCGCGGAAATCGAAGCCATCGCACATCCAGCAACAGCGTTGCACCGCCTGACGATGTGATCCCAGCGCGCCTTTCGGCTCACCGGTCGATCCCGACGTAAACAGCAACCAGGCGGGATCATCTGGACGGGCCAGCGATTCGTCGACGGATCCCGTTTCGCCCACCCAATCGAACTCATGGAGCCAGATCACATCGTGATCCGTGTACAGCGACCGTCGGTTTGCGCCCCAGCCAAAAATTACCTTTGGCTCAGCCATCTCTGCGTAGCGACGCAGTCGCTCGGCCGGATATCCGGGATCGAGCGGCACGCAGATCGCACCGCGGCTCAGGACTGCCAGGATCGCGGCCACCAGTTCCGGCGACCGCGGGAGGGCCAGGCCGACCCGGTGCCCCGGTGCCACGCCGCGCCGTTGCAATACCGCGGCAAGCTGCGCCGCTTGCTGTTGCAGTTCCCTGTAGCTGACCTGACGATTGCGGTATTCGATCGCAATGGCATCCGGTGTTGCCGTTGCCTGCCTGGCGAACAGGCGATCCAGCGTCAGATTCGCAGCCTCCCGCACTTCACCGGCATTCCAGCCGAACAGGATTTTTTGCTGCTCGCCCCACAACAGGACGTCGAGATCGGACAACCGGGCCTGCGGATCACGCAAGACGTGTCGCAATAGCACCGCAAGTCGCGCCGGTAACGTGTCGGCAAACCAGTCGTCGAATAGTTCGCGGCAATAGCCCAGCGTGATCGCCAGCGGGCCACCGGAGCCGCTGTCATGGAAGTTCCACTCGAGGTCCCAAAATGATTGCCGTTCCGGCAACCACGCTTCCAGCGCGAATTCGACGTCACCACCAACCGGAGCGGCGCTGACCGCCGCGTCGTAAAGCATGAGCACCTGGAACAGCGGGTGCTCACCGGCCCGGCGCGCCGGATTCAGTTCAGCGACGATTCTCTCGAACGGCAGCTCGCGATGGTCATAGGCCGCCAGCGCCGTGGCCCGCTCGCGCCGCAGGAGTTCGTCGAAACCGGGATTACCGGCGGTGGAGGACCGGTAGACGAGATTGTTCACCAGGCAGCCGACCATTCCGGCCGTTAGCGCGCTATCGCGCGCGGTTACCGGTGAGCCGATCGGTACGTCGTGTTGTCCTGAGAGCCGGGCGATCAGAGCGCGCAGGGCTGCGAGCAGCAGAATGAAACTGGTGACCTGCTGCTGGCGTGCCAGGCGTCGCAGATCATCGGCGACGTCGACCGGCAATTCGACCCGCACACGATGTTGTAAACGTCGTGCTGTCGTCTGCGCCCGCCGCGGCAATGCAACGGCAGGCGGCAAATCCTCCAACTGCTCCCGCCAGTAACGCAAATTGTCCAGCGCCCGGGCGTCGTCGTCGGCAGCCCGTTGCCGACGGGCATAGTCCTGGTAGCTGGGCGCGGCGGATAGCGTTTCACCGCCATAGAGCCGCGCCAGTTCGTCACGAATCAACGGGACCGACAACCCATCGGCGCAAATGTGGTGCGCGGTGACGAGCAAGACATGATCGCCGGTGTCGCAGTCGAGCAAACGGGCCCGAAGTAATGGCCCGCGATGCAGATCAAATGGGTCATTGATGTCTTGGCTCGCCAGGCGGAGCAGTGCCTCGGCGTCCTGCCGGCCGGGTTCGACAAGAATGGGGTGACGCTGCAGGTATTGCTCGGGAATCTGTCCTATGTCTGCCGCAGAATGTTGAATGCGGCAGTGCAGAGCGTCATGACGAGTCAGCAGCTGATGCCACGCGCTTTGCAACCTGTCGATGTCCAGCTCACCTGACAACCCTGACAGTCGGATCACGAATTGCTCGTTGGCCGCGGTGCTGCCCGGGTTGAGTTGCTCCAGCAACCAGAAACTCTGCTGTTGCCAGGTCAGCGGCGCCGGCCCGGCGTCCCGCAATAGCGACAGCAGTTCCGGCTTCAGAGCCAGCAACTGGTCGCGTCGATCGCGGTCCAGCGCGCCTCGCGGCGCGCGGTAGCGCAGACGGTCGCCGTCGGCCCAGATTTCGACGCCGGCAGAGCGTAATTCAGCCAACAACCCCGCCGCGGTCACAATTCGCCCTCGTCATACGCCGGCGCCGCGATGGTCTGGCAAAGCCGGGCCACGCCGGCCACGGTCGGCGCATCGAACACGGCGGCCAGGCTCAGGTCATGCTGGACCGCGCGCTGCAATTCGCTGACCAGGCGCACCGCGGCGATCGAATCACCGCCAAGCTCGAAAAAGTTATCGTCCGCGCCCACGTCGTCCAGGTCGAGCACATCGGTCCAGACGCTTGCGATGCGCTGCTCGATGCCGGGTCGGGGTGGCCGGTACGGCGTCCCCAGTGCCGGGCGCTCGCGCGATGGTTCCGGCAGCGCGCCTCGATCCAGTTTGCCGTTCGCATTGAGCGGCAAACCAGCCAACCGCTGCCAGGATGTGGGCAACATGTATCCGGGCAGGCGCGCCGCCAACCAGTCCTGCAACCCCTGCGATCCGCGGCCCGATGATTCACGCCCTGCAGAACTCCACAGGGCACGATGAATACGGGTACCGTTCAGTTGGTCTTCCTGATAACGGCTGAGACACACGAAGGCTTGCTCGTCCACCTTGCCTTCGAGCCGGTAATCGGGACAAATGCCCGCGCCGGTCATGCGTGCCCAGCGCAGACCAATGCTCGCGCGGGCCGTGATGTCGATACTCTCATCGGGCAGCGGCATAAAGACCGGTAACCAGGCTCTGTTGGAGGCGAAGTTGTCGAGCGTGGTTTCGCCGTCCGTCTGAACAACGGTCCAGAGCAGGAAACCATCGAGCTGGCCGGCTCGCGTCGCCTGAAATTCGTGTCCGCCGGCTGCATCTGCGACCAGCGGCATCCGGAAATCGAGGCTCTCGAAGACGGCGGGAGGTGCCAGCAGGCTCGACGCCGGGAGGTTGCGGACACACAGGCGAATATCAAACCGGCGGCCAGCCTGGGCGAAAACTTTGTCGACATAGTGACGCGCCATCGGACCGAAGGCCGGTTGCTGTCGGAGGCGATCCGGCAACTCGACCGGCGCGATGAGCGTATCGCAGCGCGCCGGCACCGGCGTGCCATTGTCTGCAATCAGGCGGCGAGCCGCATTCCAGATCGGCACAATGCCGTCGGCGCTGCCGATGTTGCCAATGATGCCCTGGGTAATGACCTCGGCCGGGTTTGGCAGCTCGAGGTCGGCCACGTCGCCAGCGAGCACCGTGATGCGATCCGCCAGCCCCAGTTTCTCGACGAGACGGCGAGCCCGCGCCGCGGCCTCGGGCAAGACCTCAACGGCATAAACGTGCCGTGCGCCGGCTTCGGCGGCATACCGCGCCAGCACCGCATGCTCTCCTGCACCGATGTCCAGCACGATCTTGCCGGGCGACAATTGCTGGAGGGCACGGCGATAACCAGCCAGCCGCGCCGTGTCCGTGCTCATCAGGTCGTAGAGAAACTCATCGTAGACCTGGTAAGGGCCGATCGAAGGCCAGAACTCCGTGGCATCGTCAGTCCATCCTGGCTCGTGGTCGTCCGCCGGGACGTAATAGGCCACGAGGCGCGCGTGGTCACCGGCACCATGTAAGGCAACAGCCGCGTCGCTGACACCGGGACAATTGCGCAACGCAGTTTCGATCTCGCCGGGTTCAATGCGATAACCGCGCCACTTGAACTGACTGTCGGTCCGCCCCAGGAATCTCAATTGGCCGTCACGCAACCGCTCGACGCGATCTCCCGTGCGGTAAAACCGGGCCCTGCCCTCGTCCAGCCGCACGAATTTGCGCGCCGTGGTCTCGGCGTCCCCGAGATATCCAAGCGCCACACCCGGCCCGCCAATGAACAGCTCGCCGACGATTGCTGGCTGATGGTTCTCGTCCAGCACACGCAACTCGACGCCGGGCAGCGGGTCGCCGAGTGATGTCTCTGCGTCGGCGTCGCGATATTCGCGGCAACTGACCTGGCCGCCGGTCTCGGTCAGCGCATAGGTATCGATCAGCACCGGCCCCCGGTCGCCGTGAGCCGCGAACCAGCGCCGCAGATCCGGCGCTGGCAACGCCTCACCGCTCAAAGTGATGAGTCGCAGGGCCAGGCCGTCGAGCGAGTCAAAGGCACGATCGAGCAGCAGCTGCCGGAACGCGGCGGGTGTCTGACTCAGGATGGTGACGGCTTCCGTCTCCAGGAAACGCCGCAAGGCCGTCGGGTCGGTCCGTGCCTTCGGCGGCACGGTAACCAGGCGACCACCATGTCGGAATGCGCCCCAGATTTCCCAGATCGAAAACCCGAACGCACAACTGTGGAATTGCGACCAGGCATCGGACGGCCCGATGCCGTATCGCGACTGGAAATAATCAAACAACCCGGCGACATTGCCATGACTGACCATCACCGGCTTCGGCTGACCGGTCGACCCGGACGTGAAAACGACATAGCACAGTTGATTTGCCGCAACGCTCGCCAGGTCCGTTACGGGAATTTCGGTATCGACCATGCCATCGACCGTCCAGACCAGCGTGACACCAGTCGCGCAGGTCTCCGCGAGGAAACTGTTCGTCAACACCAGCTTCGGTTGCGTCGCGGACAACAGGCCGCGGATCCGCACCGCTGGCTGCGAGGTCTCGATCGGCAGCCACGCGGCGCCGGCATACAGGACGCCCAGCATCGCGGTAAAGAAATCCGGGGGCCAGTCCAGGCACAGCGCGACCAGGTCCTTCGCGCCGATGCCTTCGCGCCGCAGTCGACCGGCCAGTGCTCGCGCGCGGCGATCGAGCTCACCGTAAGTTAGTTCACCACCATGACCGGACAGCGCCAGCGCATCAGGACGAACTCGGGCCTGGGCTGCAAAGTGTTGGTGCAAGAAGCGTGCGGTCACAGGCGACACTCGAGCAACAACACCGGCGGGTTGGCGAGGTAAGCCGAGAAATACTCCGCGCCAAGCGTGGCTTCGCCAACAGAATCGACGTGCAGCGGTGCCCAGGCAATGGTGCGAAAGCCGGCGTCGCGCAAAACCTGTTCGTACGTGGCCGCGCTGTAGTAATGCGCCGAGAAACTGAACAGTTCACGTCCGGCCAGCATCTGGTAGGTAATGCACGCGCCATCCTGCACTGGCTCCTCGACCGATTTGCTGAACCCATAGCGTGCATAGGCACCGCCCGGCTCGGCCGGTTGCGCGGGATTCTCATTCAGCGCAATGAACGAACCGTCGGGGAGCAAACTGCGCGCGATATTCGCGCACATGGCTGCCAGCTGCGTGCGGTCAGGCGCATAGTGCAACAGGTAAGTCGCGACGACCAGATCGAATTGCCCGAAGTCGGGCAGGCATGCCACATCCGCGCAGTGGTATTCGACACCATGGGGATCGTCTCGCTCGGCCGCGCGCGCGAGTTCGATCATTGCCGGCGAAATATCCACGGCAAGTACCGTCGCGCCCGCGGCGGCGAGCTGCCGCGAATAGAATCCGTCACCGCAGGCCAGTTCCAGCACGCGACAGCCGAATATATCGCCGAGCCGGCTGAACAGACTCGGCACCTCGACCCACTGCCGCAGCGGTGAGGACTGCGTGCGACGATAGGGCTCGGCGATGCGGTCGTACTGTGCCGCCATCACGCTGATTGACGTGCCGCCCAGGCCTGGAGCAGATCCAGGCTCTCGGCGCGCATCATTCCGCCCGTCATCCGGAACGTCTCGGCGGCCGTATCCAACGAGTGCGACTCGTGACCGGTAATTGCCCGCATATCCTCCAGGCTCGCGGCATACACGATCTCCGCAATGCCCGTGTAGAAACAGGCGCCGCGGCACATCGCACAGGGCTCGACGGTGACGAACAGGCGCGCGCCGTCCAGGCGCAGGCCCCGGTTCGCGCGCGCCGCTTCGCGAATGACCTGCATCTCCGCGTGCGCGGTTGGGTCCAGGCTGGCAATGACTTCATTGCGGCCGGCTGTTACGGCCGCACCATGCACCAGGCAGGCGCCGACCGGCGCCTCTCCGGCCAGCAGGGCCTGGCGTGCCTGTTCCAGGGCCAGCCCCATGTGCGCCGCATCAGTCGCTGTCATCCTCGCCCTGGTAGACGCAGCCGGACGTGCAGGTCTCATTGATCACGACCCGGCACAGCTGCGGCAGCTCCGGCTTGAGGCGCCTCCAGATCCAGCGAGCCAGCACCTCGCTGGTCGGGTTCTCGAGACCCTCGATATCGTTCAGGTAATTGTGGTCGAGCTCCCGGTAGATCGGTTCGAAAACGCGCTTGATATCGGCGAAATCCATGATCCACCCCGTGTGCGGGTCAATCTCGCCGCGCACATAGATAGTGCCCTTCCAGGAGTGCCCGTGCAGTCTGCCGCACTTGTGGCCCTCCGGAACGTGAGGCAACACGTGGGCTGCCTCGAAGATGAACTCCTTATAAATCTCCATCCGCCGGGAAGTTTTTTTTGGCTGCTGTAAATCCCCCAATAACTATAGTGTATAACCACAGCCCGACGGGGGCTCGTGGACCCGCGTCCGGCCGGCCGATACCATCGCGGGTCCCAGGCGCGGCGCGGATTCTGACATGACGGACCCGGCAGACCTGTCCCTATATCGGCTTCCCGGCTTGCCGCTCGTGGCTACGGGTGACGACCTGGCCGCGATCATCGCGGCCGGTGTCGACGATGCCGGGCTGCAAATGCTGCCCGGCGATATTGTCGTGCTCGCCCAGAAGATCGTGTCCAAAGCCGAGGGTCGGATCGTTGACCTCGGCACCGTCAAACCCTCGGCCGAGGCTCGGCAACTGGCCGCCGAAACAGACAAAGACCCGCGCGCCGTCGAGCTCATCCTGCGCGAATCCACCGCTGTGATTCGC
>JASJBD010000071.1 GCA_030066665.1 Gammaproteobacteria bacterium | reverse complement strand
GGCTGGAGTCGATACTCCTTCGGCGAACCTGCCATTTGCTGGGCGTAACTTGCCCAGTACAGGAAAAACGGTCGATCGGAGTTTGCTTTTTCCTTGATGAATTTCTTGATGCGGCCGATTGCATTCCGCTCCATGTCTTCCATCGACGTTGCAGAGATCGGCTCAACCTCGGTGCGGCCCTCGTCCTTGACGCCTTCGAAATGGCCGCGGATCTTGATGCCGAATTGCTTCTCGTACTCTTCGAACGTGCCCGGCATGTCATAGAAATACCCGGCCCCGTCCACAGTCTCACCGCTGTAGAAGACATCCTGGTTGAACCAGGAATAAATCGCGCCGTTGTACAGGCCATAGTAGGCAATGTCGAAACCCTGCCGCTCGGGCGCATGGCGTTCCAGGTCTCCCACATGCCACTTGCCGAACATGGCGGTGTGATAACCGGCCTCGGACAATATCTCCGCAACCGTAACCTCTCCGGGCTCCAGCCCCTGGGTCTGGCCCGGCCACAGCACGATGTCCACGCCGGTGCGCACCGGGTAGCGACCGGTGAGCAACGCGAGCCGTGTTGGCGTACAGGACGGCTCCGAGTAGTGCGACATCCAGATCATGCCGCTTGCTGCCATTTGGTCGAGGTTCGGTGTCGGGGTGCCCCGGGCCGCGCCGCCCAAGAAACTGCCTAGTTCGCCCCAGCCGATGTCGTCGGCCAGGATGTAGATGATATTCGGCCGCTTGCCGAATTTCTTGCGCAGTTTGTCAAGGCGCGCCGTCAAATCCCGGTTTTCGTCCGCCCACGCATCGGCATTGCGCTCCCGAGCAGTGGCAAACGGCGCATCCGGCTGATAGGCAGCCGCCTGGCCGGCCGGCAGCGTCGACAGCAAGATCAACGAACTCGCTGCAATTGTTCTGGCTATCATGGCAATTCCAACCTGCTTACTGGACCCGGTAAGTACCCTGGATCATCACGCTTAGCGGTGACTCGGTAATACCGAAGTAGCTGCCGCGGAAAAAGTTGATGTCATTGCCGAAACCGATAGTTGTCTTGTCGGTCAGGTTGCGGCCAATCAACGCGACGTCCCAGCGGCCGTCCCGATCGGCCAGTGCCAGGCGCGCGTCCAGCTTCGTGTAGGCGCTCTGGCGCACATTCGGATCAAGATCCAGCGCCAGTTCCTTGTCGTCCTCGCCGTAGACACGCAGGAAACCGATCAGCTCCAGACTGTCCGTCACCGGCCAAATATATTCGGCGGTCAGGTTGTAAGAATACTCCGGCGCATACTGCAATGGCTTGCCGCTCAGATCCTGGACCCCGGTCGGACACAGGCCGTTGTCAATCTGAAACTGGCTGCAGGGGGCATCGGGGAACTTGTCGTACTCCGCATCGAGGTAGGCGACGATAGCCGAAAGTGTCAATTCCTCGGTCGGCCGCCATAGAAAATCGACCTCGGCACCTTGAGTTATGGCCGATGCGGCGTTACCCACGGCGAAGGTAGCCGGGCCAATCAGAGTACTGACCTGCAAATCGTCGTACTCGTTCCGGAAGATGGAAAAACTCAACCGGGCAGCACCGTCGAGAAGGTCGAGCTTACCGCCGAGTTCCCCGGAGATAACGTCTTCCTCGTCGAAATCGAATCGGCCGTCGCTGGCGTCGACCTGGTTGGCCGACAGCTGATGATCGAAGCCGCCGCCCTTGAAGCCTTTCTGTACCTTCACGTAGTACATGCTTGCGTCGGTCGGACGCCATTCCAGCGTGGCGCCTGGCGAGAAGTTCTCTTCGGACCGCGTACCGGCAACATCATGGACGTTAAATACACCGGTCGGCCCGCCAGAGCCGGGACCCGGTTGCGGCGGGCCCTTCATGTACAGGGGAGCGGGATACTGGATCGAGCGGCCGGTCTTCTCTTCCTCCGTGTAGCGCCCTTCCAGGGAAATATCCCATTGATCACTGATGTGCCAAGTCAGCTGGCCGAAAACGCCAATGGTGTCGCCGTCCTGCTGCGTTTGGATAAAGCGATTCAAATTAAAAGTATTCGGCCCGAGGCTCCGAATATTGAGCCCGAAGTCAGAGTCCAGATTGTGCTCCTGGTAGAAAATTCCGGCAATGTAATCGAAGCGTTCGCCGCCATTGGACACGATCCGCAGTTCCTGGCTGATCTGATCGTAGTCCTCTTCGATGTCGATCATGAAATTTTCGATCCCGGTATACGTTGCATTGCCGCCATCCAGGTAGTCATATTCGGCATAGCCAGTCAGCGAGGTAATGGTGAAGTTATCCGTGTACCAGTTGAGGGTTAGACCCACGGTTTGAGCCTCTGTGTCCTGGAATTCGAATCCCGGCACACCATTCTGTTCGTCCAGCGTGCTGCGCGTGTCGTTCCGGGTGCAGTCTTCGTCGATGCTGTTTGCAGCCAATACGGCCCGCATCTGCGCCGTACAAAAAGTCGGCTGAATATTGCGGCCGACCCTGTCTACTTCCGAGAATGCGTACTGCAGCAGTGCGCTGAAACTGTCACCGGGTTCAAGCAAGAGGCTGATGCGGCCGGCGATATCGTCGCGGCTTTGATCGTCACGGCCCGTGACGCGGTTATCCAGAAAACCGTCCTTGTTTTCGTAGCGCAACGCGACCCGGCCTTTCAATACGTCAGACCCGAGCGGTCCCGAAATCGCGCCCTCTATCGTCTGCCCTTCGGCCCCCTCGAATTCATGCGCAGCCGTGATATAAGCATCGAGGGATTCCGTCGGCTTGGCGGTCGTGATGTTGATTGCACCGGCGGTCGTATTCTTGCCGATGATGGCGCCCTGCGGACCCTTCAGCACCTCGATGCGCTCGACATCCAGAAACTGCAGGCGACTGAAACGGCTGCGGCCATAGAAGAAGCCGTCAACCACCTGGCCAACTGCCTGCTCGAAGCCAAAGTTCACACCCGGGCCAAGACCCCGCAGGAACACCTGGTCGCCCCCGAAGGCTTCCGATACATGGAATGACGGCACGGTCGGGGCCAGTGATTCGAGCTTCTCGATTCCCTCGGCACGCATCGTATCGCCCATGATGGCTTGAATCGCCACCGGAACATCCTGAATGCTTTCTGCGCGTTTCTGGGCGGTAACAACGACATCTTCGATCGTTGCCGCCGTGACCGGCATCGCACCGCCGATTGCAAACAAGATCAGCCCTGAACCGATCAGACTCGGCAGGTGTGCGCCGCACGCACGGTTGTGCCGACGAAAATGGATAGTCATCTGTTACCCCCCTGACCTGCGCCTTGTCGAATTGCGCTAATCGGCCTAATATATCCACGCGGATACAATATATATCCACGAGGATACGTTTGCAAAGTGCAATATGAGCAAGGAACAAGCCCAAACAGTCAGCGCTGTCGATTCGGCAAGGCCTGCCCCGCATATCGACCTGGGACATTTTGCTCCGTACCTGGTCGCGAACCTGAATCATCATTTCCAGGACCTGCTGGCACGCAGCCTGGATACATTCGGCCTGACGATCGCCGAATGGCGTACCCTCGTGTGCCTGACGCGGGCGGAAAAAGCCACCATCGACGACATCGTCCGCTTCACCCGGCTGCCGCAGTCTTCGATCAGTCGAACTGTCGGCAAGCTGCGAGAGCGACGTCTAATTAGGCGTCGCGATAGCCCGCGAGACCGGCGCGCGCGCGAGATCAGGCTTTCAGCCGCCGGTGCCCGCGCGGTCAACCAGGCGAATCGGACGGTAACAATCGCGGCAAAGGCTGAACTGGAACGCCTACTCGGCGGTGATTCCGAGCGCTGGATCGAAGCCATGCGCACCATGCTCAAGAGGATCGAAAATCGTGAGTTCATTGACTTGTAGAGAGAAGAAAAACCGTGGCGCCGCTGACTTTCTGACCGTTGGTGTGTGCGCGGCATTACTGGTTACGGCACCTTCGGTTGCGTGGAGCTACGAAGCGGATGCCGCACAGTTTCGGCTACAGAAAGACCACGCAGAGCGATGGGCGAAGGAGGATCGTGGTTTGAATCAGCGACTAGCGTCGCTGCGTCGCACGACCGGGCAACCGCCAAACGTTGTCTTCATCCTGTCTGACGACATCGGCTGGGGAGAGCTGGGGTCTTACGGCGGCGGCAAGTTGCGCGGTACGCCGACGCCGAACCTCGACCAGCTCGCCGCCGACGGCATGCGTTTTTTGCAGCACTACTCGGAACCGTCCTGCACCGTGACGCGGGCGGCACTTATGACCGGCCGCCTCGCGGTGCGTACCGGGCTGGACATCGTACTGTTTCCGGGCCAGAAGAAAGGTCTGGTGGCCGACGAAGTGACGCTTGCAGAGCTGCTGTCGGCAGCCGGGTACCGAACCGCGATGTTCGGCAAGTGGCATCTCGGAGAAAATGCCGAGAATCACCCGACCGAGCAGGGCTTCGACTATGCGTTTTACACGTTGGTCAATGGCGGCGTCTGGCCGTGGCGCGAGAATGCAGAGTTTTTCGATGCCGACAATGAGGTCGTCGGCGAAATCCCTTACAACTTGGACATGCCAAAGGATTACGAACAAGTATTCGGCGTCGAGATTCCTGGCATTTATGAATCCCGCAAAGGCGGGACGCCGCGAGAAGTCGCTGAGCTCTCTCTCAAACGTTACAACCGTCACGACAACGAACTGACTGACAAGCTAATCGGTTTTGTCGAGGAAAGCGTCAAAGCAGAGCAATCCTTCTTCGCCTATTTCGCCAGCAATGCGCAACAAGTTTTCGCCTGCCCGCCCGAAGAACGTGACGCGAAGTACGTGGACAGCAACAATTGCCAAGCGGCGCAGTTGTACCAGCATGACAAGAACATCGCCCGCATTCGGGAGAAGCTTAAGGAACTTGGCATTGCCGAAAATACGCTGCTCGTATGGGCCAGCGACAATGGGCCCATGTACGGTTTCTATCCATCGGCCGGTTTCAGCTATCTCCGCGGCCGCAAGCACGAAGTGCGCGAGGGTGGCGTCCGCACGCCGGCAATCGCCTGGTGGCCCGGCACCATCACTGCCGGATCCGAGCCCATCGATCTGGTGCATGTCACAGACTGGTACACCACCATCGCCCGACTGACCGGCGCCAGTAAGTACGTGCCGACGGACCGCATCATCGATGGCGTTGACCAGAGCGCGCTGCTCTTCAATGGCGAAGGACATTCGCGGCGTGACTACCTGTTTCTGTACAAGTACGGGGTGTTCGGCTCACAGTCCCGCAGCCGGCTCGAAGCCGTGCGCTGGCGCAACATTAAGTTTTATCCGGCGACTTACGATATCTATAACGTGATGCGAGACCCGAATGAACGCTTCTCGAATCGCCGCCAGTACCTGTGGGCCATGGAGCCAATGCTGAAGATGGTGGACGACCACCAGGCACGCATGGACGAGTTCCCGAATCGCAAGCTCGGACCATAGCGAATGACAGGATCCCTGTTCAACGCGGTCGCACGAACAACGGCATCTTCAGAAGGCTGACGTGGGGCCGGATTAGCGACCGAAGTAATCCGGGGGACGCTCCAGGCACGGCCGGCCGTCCGGATAGACACCGGCCTTGTGCTCATCTGGAATGACCAGCGCCCCGCTCCGATCCGGCTCGTCGAGGTCTTTTGGAATGCTTAGATCGTCGACGCTCCGGCTGGCCTGATACTCCTGCGGTTTGTCGCAGATATCGGCGGCGGTCTTCTTGTCACCTCCGCAGGCCGACAGCGCTGCGACAAGAGTCAATGCGCCGCCCATGACGACAGCAACGCGCAGTCCGTTCATCAAAGGACGCCGGCCTGCTGCAGCGCTTCTTCGACTGCGGGACGCGCCGCTGCCGATAACCGCGTCAACGGCAGTCGAATACCGGGCGGAATCAGGCCCATGCGCTCCAGCGCCCATTTCACCGGGATGGGATTGGCCTCGATAAACAGATCACGATGCAAACCTGCCAGTGGGGCGTCAAGCTCCTCGGCTCTGCTGCGATCGCCGGCAACGGCCGCCTCGCACATGGCCGCGAAGGCCGCCGGGGCGACATTGGCGGTCACCGATACCACGCCCTGCCCGCCGGCCAGCATGAATTGCCGCGCTGACGGATCGTCGCCGCTGAACAGGTCGAAATCCTCGCCACACAGTTCGCGCAGCACGTTGACCCGATCAACCTCGCCGGTGGCTTCCTTGATCGCAAAGATGCGCGGATGCTCGGCGAGCCGCGCCACAGTCTCCGGCTGCAGGTCTACGGCAGTGCGGCCCGGCACGTTGTAAAGCATGATCGGCTGGTCAACGGCATCTGCAATGGCCTGGAAATGCAGCACCAGGCCATCCTGCGTTGGCTTGTTGTAGTACGGGGTCACGACCAGGTAACCATCGATCGGCGCGCTGGCGACTTCCAGCGACAGGTCGATGGTCTGGCGCGTCGAGTTCGACCCGGTCCCGGCCAGGACTGGTAACCGGCGGTCGCAGTATTCGGCCGCATGCCGCACGACCCGGGCATGTTCGGCGTGTTCGAGCGTGGGGGACTCGCCGGTGGTACCCACGATCACCAGGCCATTGGTGCCCTGCTCCACGTGCCAGTCGATCAGCTTCTCGAGGCAGGAAAAATCCACACTGCCGTCGGCCTGCATCGGTGTGACCAGCGCTACGAAACTGCCTGAATACATGTGTGTATCGACCCCCGCGAGGCGGGCGATGGTACTGCCGGGCCCCTGTGATCGCAAGCGATCGCGGCGACTGCGGGACCGCTGTGTTGTCGGGCTTCGCGACCGGCTAAACTTCGGCGTTCGCGAGCATTGCGCGGGTGGCTGAGCATGGAAAAACTACTGGCCGTGACGGCTATTGGTCCCGACCGGGCCGGCCTCATTCGCGATCTGAGCGAGGTCGTCACCGCATCCGGCTGCATGATCCATGAAAGCCGCATGATGGCGCTGGGCTCGGAGTTCGCTATGCTCATGCTGGTTGGCGGCAACTGGCATGCCGTGGGCAAGGTGCGCGAACGCCTGGGCAGCCTGCACGAAACCACCGAGCTGACCGTCACTCTCCGCGATGCCGAGGTGCGCGCCCATACCGATTCGGCACCGTATCTCGTGGATGTGGTGACGCTGGACCATGAGGGCATCATTCTCGGTTTATCCGGTTTTTTCGCCACCCGCGGCCTGGACATCGCCGAGCTGAACACCCGCCGCTACAATGCGCCGCACACCGGGGCGGTCATGTTTTCGGTCCAATTGACGGTCAACGTGCCGGCCAACGTCCATATGGCCGGTTTGCGCGAAGAGTTCTTTGCGTACTGCGACGCGGAAAATCTGGATGCCGTGCTAGAACCGGCACAGCGCTGAGCCCGTCGCGGGTTAAGCTATACACTCACGGAGGAGCTGATGAGCGCACCGAAAATTGGCCGCGTTGCACCACATTTCAAATTGCCGGCAACGGGCGATAAAACTATAGAACTCAAAGGCCTAAGAGGTAAAGCTGTAGTACTTTACTTCTATCCGAAGGACAGCACGCCCGGCTGTACGACGGAAGGGCTGGATTTCAAGGCGAAGCATGCCGCCTTCAAACGGGCCGGCGCGGTTATTCTGGGCGTGTCCCGGGATAGCGTCGCCTCGCATGACAAATTCCGCGACAAGCAGAATTTTCCGTTCGACCTGGTGTCGGATCCGGACGAGAAGGCCTGTCAGGCCTACGACGTGATCAAGGAAAAGAACATGTATGGCCGCAAAGTCATCGGCGTTGAGCGCAGCACATTCCTGATCGATGCTGCCGGCAAGCTGCGGCAGGAATGGCGCAAGGTCCGGGTCAAAGGTCACGTGGACGACGTGCTCGAGGCGGTCAAAGCCCTTTAGGGGCGGGACCCTCCCCGCATGACGACCCTGTCACGACAGACGACGAGCGCGATTGCCTGCCTCGCGCTGCTCGCCAACAGCACGGCCTGGCCGCAGAGCGTGAACGACGATTTGCCGGACATTGGCAGTCCGGCCGATTCGGTGTTGTCCAAACAGCAGGAGCTGATGATTGGGCGGCAGATTTACAGCAGCCTGCGCGACACGGGCCGCGTCGTGTCGGACCCGGAAATCCAGGAGTACATCCAGGATGTGGGGCAGAAGCTCGTCGTCAATGCGCAGGATGGCGGGTTCAAGTTCAACTTTTTCGTCGTCGACGATCCAGCGATCAACGCCTTCGCGCTGCCGGGCGGGTATATCGGCATCCACTCCGGCCTGTTAATGGCCACGGCGAACGAAAGCGAGCTAGCGGGCGTGATGGCGCACGAAATCGCGCACGTGACCCAGCGCCACATCTCGCGCGCCATCTACGCGAACCAGCGGATGAGCATCCTGACGATGGCCGCAATGCTGGGCGCGATCCTTCTGGGCGCGGCCAGTGGCAGCAGCGATGCAACCCAGGGCGCGATCATGGCGGCCCAGGGCATCTCCGCGCAGCAGCAGATTAATTTCACCCGGGAAAACGAGTACGAGGCCGACCGCGTCGGCGTTGGCATACTCGCCCGATCGGGTTTCGATCCGAACGGCATGCCGGCGTTTTTCGAGACGCTCGGTCGGCAGACTGGGCCGCTGGCGGCGCAGGCACCCGAATTCCTGCGAACGCACCCGGTGACCACCAATCGCATCGCGGAGACCCGCAACCGCGCGGCAGAGTACGGGCCGGTAGAGCGGCAGGACGCCGCCGGCTATTCCCTGACGCGGGCCCGACTCCAGCTCCTGTCAGCGCCGACACCGGAAAAGGCCATGGCAAAATTCGCGGGTGACGAGCGGGATCCCGACCGCGTCGGCGACCTGGGCGTGCCGTATGGCATGGCGCTGGCCAAGTTGCAGCTGGGCCGCAATGTGGAAGCGCTGGAGGATTTCCAGACCCTGCTGGCGTCGCACCCGCAGATCATTCACTTCCACACCGGTCTGGCAGCGGCGCAACTGGCCGTCGGCGACAGTCGCGGTGCTGAGCGCACCTACGAAGAAGCCATGAAGCTGTTCCCACGAAACCGACCGCTGACGATTCGCTACGCCGAGGCGCTGGTCCAGAACGACAATCCGGAACAGGCGCACAAGATTCTGCTCGACCTCTATAATCAGGTCCCGCCCACGCCCGAACAGGTGCGACAGCTCGCGCTGGCCGCAAGCGCGGCTGGTGATACCGCGGATGCGCATTACTATATGGCGGAATATCACTTGTTGAACGGTGACCTGACGATGGCGACGGACCAGCTCCGATTGGCCCTCAGCATTCCGGGGCTCGATGCTGTGCAGAAGGCACGTTTCCGCTCGCGTCTGGACCAGGTGAACGCCGTGCTGACGCCGAGACAGCAAGCGAACCGGGGCGGTCAGCGCAGCGGATCTCGTCAGTGAGTTCTGCGGCAGGGCCAACCGGCGGGCGTACCGCGCGGCTCGGAGTCCTGCTTGCCATCCTCCTGTTGCTGACCGCTGGCTGCGCCAGCCAGCCGCGCACCTCCCCGGTCGAAGCCGATCCGCTGGAGCCAATGAACCGGGTGATCTACCAGTTCAACGATGGCCTGGATACCTTCGTGATACGCCCCGTTGCCGCCGGCTACGCTTGGCTCCTGCCCCAGTTCATGCGCACCGGGATAAACAATTTCTTCAACAATCTCAATGAGCCACGGCACTTTGCTAATAACATGTTGCAAGGCAAACCCCGCGAAGGGTTGTCGGATGCAGCACGGCTGTTCTTCAACAGCACGGTCGGGCTGGCCGGGCTGCTGGACGTGGCCTCGGAGATGGGTATGGAGCGGCATGTCGAGGACCTTGGCCAGACTTTCGGTGTCTGGGGCATCCCCAAGGGCCCCTATCTCGTCATTCCACTACTGGGACCGCGGACCACGCGCCATGCCGTCGGCACGCTGGGTGACTGGGCGTATCACCCGCAGCGCTGGCTGTTTCCGACCAACGTGAAAGACAAGGTCAACATCCTGTGGATCATCCACACGCGCTCAACCCTGCTGAACGTTGACGAGCAGATAGCGCTGGCCTTTGATGAGTATGCCTTCGTCCGTGATGCCTACTTGCAGAACCGCGAATTCCTGCTCTTCGACGGCAATGTGCCGCAGGATGATTTCGAAGACGAGTTTGATGCGGAATTTGAGGAGGAATTCGCCGAGGACTTTGACGAATTCGACGAGCCCTGACGACCCTTATCCCTGGGTCGGATCAGTGGGGCTGATCGCTACCGTGTCGGTTTCGGTCTCGAGCCGGGTAATCAGGGCATCCAACCCGAGGGCATCGATTTCGGCGTTGAACTGGTTGCGATAGTTCTGCAGGTAGGACACGCCCTCGATCCGCACGTCGTAGACCTTCCACCCCGCGCTCGTCAGGCGCAGGCGGTAATCCACCGGCACGCGCCTCCCGGTGTCCAGTTCCATTTCCGTTTTGACCAGATAGCGCTTGCCGTCGGGCGGCGTCTCGGCGGGCAACACGATTAGGCTATCCGGATCGAAATCGAGCAGCCCGGTCGCGTAGCTGCGCACGAGGAAGTCAAAGAACACGTCG
Source organism: Gammaproteobacteria bacterium (assembly GCA_030066665.1). Taxonomy (GTDB): domain Bacteria; phylum Pseudomonadota; class Gammaproteobacteria; order Steroidobacterales; genus J054. Next base: position 3,487 of record JASJBD010000071.1, on the reverse strand, counting down.
ACGAAGCGATCGCGCTGCTCGGCGGTCGCGGCCTGCCAGTTCTTCCGCCCCAGCACGAGAAAACCGGCATAGCGCTTGTCGAAACTGGGCAGCAGAATCTCGTCGACCAGCGCATAGAGTTCGCGGGGATTGTCGGCGAGGAAGTCGCGGCGGCCCTCCAGCCGCTCCGCCACCCGGACCGCCGTGGACTCGATCACGCTGTGGGGCGAACCGGTGTCGGCCGCCGCCACCGGCATGGCGATCAGGCAGGCTATGTAAAAAGAAAGCAGCAAGCGCATTGTTGTTTTTCGCCGGTTCCAAACCCGGTTAGACGCGTGGTTAGACAACGATTGGCTTGATGGTTCGCCTCTGGCGGTCCATCGCCCCGATCGCGACACTCAGAATAACAGGTTTCGCCGCCAGCCCCGGGGCCGGGCCGGTGGACCGGATGGCTTTTGCGCCGCGGGAACATATTGGACTAAAATAGTCCGATATTGAGGAGCCCGCCATGCTACGCATCAGCCGACTGACAGATTACGGCACTGTAATCCTGGTCTACCTCGCCCAGCGGGGTGACCGGTTGTGCTCCGCCAGCGACGTGGCGGCCGAAACCCATGTGGCGCTGCCCACCGCTCAAAAGCTCCTGAAGGTTCTGGCCAAAGCAGGCTTGGTCGAATCCACACGCGGTTCGGAGGGTGGCTATTGCCTCGCGCGACCGCCATCGAGTATCACCGCCGCGGAAATCGTCGATGCGCTGGAAGGTCCGGTCGCAATTACGGAATGCAGCACCGAGGCCAGCCAGTGCGAGCTGGAATCGATGTGCCATACGGGCGGCGCCTGGCAGCGCATCAATCAGGCCATTCGGGATGCGCTGGCGGATGTCACGCTTGATGAACTCGATTGTCCGCCGCCGGCAGCTCGAACCCCCGCGCACAAAACGGCCGGCGTGACTGCCCGGCAACAACGATAGACAGCAGACATGGCAACTCGAAACAAAGAAGTCAAAGACATCGTCGACCGGAGATACCGGCACGGTTTCGTCACGGATATCGAGTCGGACACCGTACCACCGGGGCTCGATGAGGATGTGATCCGGCTCATCTCCCGCAAGAAAGAAGAGCCGGAGTTCATGCTGAACTGGCGACTCAAGGCGTTCCGCCACTGGGAGAAGATGCGCGAACCCCGCTGGGCGAAGCTGCATCATCCGCCGATCGACTACCAGGAAATTTCCTACTACTCGGCGCCGAAAGCACCGACAGACGGACCGAAGAGCCTCGATGAGGTTGATCCGAAACTGCTGGAAACCTACGAGAAGCTGGGCATCCCGTTACACGAACGGGCGGCGCTGGCCGGCGTTGCCGTTGATGCCGTGTTCGACAGCGTGTCGGTCACGACAACCTTTAAGGAGAAACTGGCCGATGCCGGCGTTATCTTCTGCCCGTTTTCGGAAGCCGTCCGGGATTATCCGGAGCTGGTCGAGCGCTACCTGGGGACGGTTGTGCCCTATCGGGACAATTTCTTCGCGGCCCTCAATTCCGCGGTATTCAGCGACGGTTCCTTCGTCTACATCCCGAAAGGCGTACGCTGCCCGATGGAGCTGTCGACCTACTTCCGCATCAACGAGGCCAAGACCGGCCAGTTCGAGCGCACGCTGATCGTCGCGGAAGAAGGCAGCTACGTGAGCTACCTGGAGGGCTGCACCGCGCCCATGCGCGACGAGAACCAGCTGCATGCGGCCGTGGTGGAGCTGGTCGCGATGGAGAATGCGGAGATCAAATATTCCACGGTGCAGAACTGGTACCCGGGGGACGAGGAAGGCCGCGGCGGCATCTATAACTTCGTCACCAAGCGCGGCGACTGCCGCGGCGACAATTCCAAGATTTCCTGGACCCAGGTTGAAGCCGGGTCGGCCATCACCTGGAAATACCCGAGCTGCGTATTGCGCGGTGCGAATTCGGTCGGCGAATTCTATTCGGTGGCCGTGACGAACAATCTGCAGCAGGCCGATACCGGCACGAAAATGATCCACATCGGCCCCAATACGCGCAGCACCATCGTGTCCAAGGGCATTTCTGCCGGACGCGCCGAGCAGTCCTATCGTGGCCTGGTCAAGGTATTCCCGACGGCCGAGGGCGCGCGCAACTACACGCAGTGCGACTCACTGCTGATGGGCAAGGATTGCGGTGCCCACACGTTTCCGTACATGGAAATCAAGAATCCGTCCGCCATTATCGAACACGAAGCAACGACGTCGAAGATTGCTGACGATCAGCTGTTCTACTGCCGGCAGCGCGGCCTGTCGGAGGAGGACGCGGTGAACATGATCGTGAATGGCTTCTGCAAGGAAGTCTTCCGCGAGCTGCCGATGGAGTTTGCCGTCGAAGCACAGGCCCTGCTGAACGTCAGCCTCGAAGGCGCCGTGGGCTGAACCGAGAGACCAGACGAATGACGACTATTCTGAAAATAGAGGATCTGCGTGCCAGCGTGGATGACAAGGAAATCCTGACCGGGGTCAACCTCGAGGTTCGTGCCGGCGAGGTGCACGCGATCATGGGGCCGAACGGCTCCGGCAAGAGCACCCTCGCTCATGTGCTGGCCGGTCGCGAGGGTTACGAGGTCACGTCCGGCCGCGTGCTGTACAAGGGCGAAGACCTGCTGGGGCTGGAACCGGAGGAGCGCGCCTGGGCCGGCGTATTCCTGGGCTTCCAGTACCCGGTCGAGATTCCCGGCGTCAACAACGTCTACCTGCTGAAGGCAGCGCTGAACGCGAAACGCCGCCAACACGGCGAGCCGGAAATCGACGCCATCGATTTTCTGAAGCTGGTGCGCGAAAAAGCCCGGCTGATGAAGATGGACGAGAGCTTCCTGAACCGGGGCGTCAATGAAGGCTTCTCCGGTGGCGAGAAGAAACGCAATGAAGTTTTTCAGATGGCCTTGCTCGAACCGGAGCTCGCCGTGCTCGATGAAACCGACTCCGGCCTCGACATCGATGCGCTGAAGGTCGTGGCCAACGGCGTCAACAGCATGCGACGCAACGACCGTGCGTTCGTCCTGGTCACGCATTACCAGCGTTTGCTCGACTACATCCAGCCGGACTACGTGCACGTGTTGTCCGATGGCCGGATCCTGCGCACCGGCGACAAGGCGCTTGCGGTCGAGCTCGAGGACCAGGGGTACGACTGGGTCCTGGCGGAGGCAGCCAACCAGTGAGTATTGACGCTCTTGGCGACGCGCATACCCGCCTGACCGCAGGCGACAAGGCGGGTGCGTGGCTGCATGCCACGCGGTCCCGTGCCTGGCAGCAGTTCGCCGCACATGGCTTCCCCAGTCAGCGGCATGAAGACTGGAAGTACACCAATCTGAAGCCGTTCGCTGACCGGACGGTCGACTACCTGGCAAACCAATCACCAGTCACGGCAGACAGTGACGCGCCGTTGCCGGCGTCAGCCTCACTGATCGAGGACACCCTGCGGATCGTGATTCGAAACGGGCGCGTAATCGAGCTGCC
>JASJBD010000063.1 GCA_030066665.1 Gammaproteobacteria bacterium | reverse complement strand
TCCATCAGGCGCGCGACGCGACCCTCGTAGATCCGCCCGACCTCGACGTCGGCCGTTATCAGTTCGATGCGCCGCTTGGCCTCGCGCCCGGCCGACCCCTCCACCGACGCGATATTGACCGTGCCATCGTTGTCGATATCGACGGTCGCCCCGGTTTCCTCGGTAATCGCCCGAATCGTCGCACCACCCTTGCCGATGACGTCCCGGATCTTCTCGGGATCGATCTTCATGGTGATGATCGTCGGGGCCCATTCGGACATTTCCTCGCGTGGTGCGGCGATGACCTTGTTCATCTCGCCGAGGATGTACAGGCGAGCCTCACGCGCCTGGTCGAGCGCATCGACCATGATCTCGCGGGTAATCCCGTCAATCTTGATATCCATCTGCAAGGCTGTGACGCCATCCGCGGTGCCGGCGACCTTGAAGTCCATGTCACCCAGGTGATCTTCGTCACCCAGGATGTCGGTCAACACCTGGTAGCGTTCGTCTTCCTTGACCAGCCCCATGGCCACACCCGCAACCGGGGCCTTGATCGGCACGCCGGCATCCATCAGCGACAGGCTGGTGCCACAGACTGACGCCATCGAACTGGACCCGTTGGACTCGGTGATCTCCGACACGACCCGCACGGTATACGGGAACTTCTCCATGTCCGGCAGCACCGCCTTGATGCCACGGCGGGCCAGGCGACCATGCCCGATTTCACGACGCTTGGGCGAGCCGATGAAACCGGTTTCGCCGACGCAAAACGGCGGGAAGTTGTAGTGCAACATGAACCGGTCGCGGTATTCGCCAGCCAGCGCATCGATAATCTGCGAATCCCGCTCGGTGCCCAGCGTGGACACGACAATGGCCTGCGTCTCGCCACGCGTGAAGACCGCCGATCCATGCGTGCGCGGCAAAATTCCAGTGCTGACATGAATCGGCCGCACCGTGCGCGTATCGCGACCGTCAATGCGCGGCTCGCCGGTCAGGACGCGTTCGCGCACGATTTTGCTCTCGAGCTTGCCAAGCGCTCCCGACACTTGTTCCGTCGACCACTGGGCATCCTCGGCGCCCGCGAGCGCCTCCACGGCGGCGGACTTGATTTCGCCAATGCGCGCATAGCGTTGCTGCTTTTCCTGGATCGTATAGGCCTCGGAAAAGTCCGACCCGGCCTGCGCCGCAACGGCATCAACGAGCGCCGGATCGGCCTCCGGTGCCTGCCACTGCCATACAGGCCTGCCGGCCTCGGCCGCAAGCTCCTTGATTACAGCGATCGCTGCCTGCATCTGCTCGTGGCCGTACATCACCGCGTCGAGCATCACCTGCTCGGGGAGCATCTCGGCCTCCGATTCGACCATCAGCACGGCGTTCTCGGTGCCGGCGACCACCAGGTCGAGCTGCGAATCAGTGAGCTGGCTGATGGTCGGATTGAGCACGAATTGCTGGTCGATGTAGCCGACCCGCGCAGCCCCGATGGGGCCATTGAATGGCATGCCGGACAGCGCCAGCGCCGCCGAAGTGCCAATCAGCGCCGGAATATCCGGATCGATGTCGGGATCGACCGACATCACGGTTGCAATAACCTGGACTTCATTCCGGAAACCTTTGGGGAACAGCGGTCGGATCGGACGGTCGATCAGTCGCGAAGTCAGAGTTTCCTTTTCGCTCGGCCGGCCTTCACGCTTGAAGAACCCGCCCGGGATCCGGCCGGCGGCGTAAGTCTTTTCCTGGTAGTTGACGGTCAATGGAAAGAAGTCACGACCGGGGTCGGCCTCTTTCCTGCCAACCGCAGTCACCAACAATGCGGTGTCGCCCATGCTGACCAGCACGGCGCCATTGGCCTGACGCGCTAGCGCGCCCGTTTCTAACGTGACTTCGCGGTCACCAAATTGAAATGCTCGTTTGATAGAGATCACGTTTAATTCCTGTGACTTGAACTGCGATACGGCGCGGACAGCTGATCAGTGGGACCAGGCCGAATCGTGAGGTATCTGGGGGTAACGAAAACCTAGCGGCGCAGGCCGAGACTTTCGATCAACTTGCGATAGCGGTCGCTATCTTTTTTCTTCAGATAGTCGAGCAGCTTGCGTCGCTTGTTGACCATCCGCAGCAGACCCTGCCGCGAATGATGATCTTTTTTGTGAGTGCCGAAGTGTTCGGTCAGCTCGTTAATGCGCGCCGACAACAGGGCCACCTGGACTTCCGGTGATCCGGTATCACCGTCCTCGCGACCATACTCTTCGATAATCTTCGTCTTTTGCTCTCCGGTAAGAGACATTCCTGAGCTCTCCTAATCAGCTACAGCTTCTTGTTTGCCCTGTAAAAACGCGCGGTATTGTACCTGCACTGGCGGGCAAGTGACAGTCTCATGACACGCCGTTGCGGGGCTTCGATTCGGCGCCGACGAACAGCCTTTTTGGGGCCACGCGACCATCCCGCAGGACCTCGCCTATGCCCAGGAAGCGCCGTTCCTTGCCGTACAGGCGGACCCGTCCCGGCTGCCAGCCCGGCCCGCTGTTAACAGCATTGCCCTGCATCAGGTAGTAAGCCTGCTGCGGGCCCAGCTCGAGTTCGGGCCAGTCAGCCAGGGCCTCGTCGGCAGGTCGCAACCGCGCGTCGAGCGCGGCGAGCCCCGCCGCCGCCGCCTGCTCCAGCTCCGCCAGCGTCACCATCTGCTCCGTGGTGAACGGCCCGACGGTCGTGCGCCGCAGTGCCGCAACATGGCCCACAGTGCCACAGGCCGCGGCAATATCCTCGGCCAGTGTCCGGATATAGGTCCCCTTGCTGCAGCGGACTCGCAACCGGGGGCGGTCTTCGTCAAAGCCCAGCAACGTCAGCTCCTCGACAATGACGGTCCGCGGCTCGCGCGGCACGGCCTGGCCGGCCCGGGCCAGCTCGTACAATCGCCGACCTTCGTGCTTGAGTGCCGAGTACATTGGCGGAATCTGTTGGATCTCGCCGCGAAAAGCCGATAGTGCGGCGTCAACAACGCGAGCCTCGATGCGAGTCAGGGACGATTCCTTCACCGGCTCGCCCTCTGCATCACCGGTCGCGGTCTGCACACCGAGCGCGATCGTTACCTCATATTCCTTGACGGCGTCGAGCAAAAAGGCCGACACCTTGGTCGCTTGCCCGAGGCACAGCGGCAGCAGCCCACTCGCCAACGGATCCAGACTGCCGGTATGGCCCGCCTTGGCCGCCCGATAGAGCCGCTTGACCTGTTGCAGCGCCTGGTTCGACGACAGACCAACCGGCTTGTCGAGCAAGACCAGGCCATCGACACGCCGGCGCGGCTGCCGCGCCCGCTTGGAGCGCTTCGTTGGTGGTTCCGCAGGGCAGTTATTCATCTGCGTCGTCGTCGGCAGGGCCTGACGCGCGGCGATCCCGCGCTACGGCCGAATCGATCAATTCGTCCATGTCGGCCGCGCGTTCCAGCATGTCGTCGTAGTCAAACCGTAGTTCCGGCACCTGGCGCACCGTGAGTTCTCTGGCCAGTGCACTGCGGAGGAATCCCGCCGCATGCCGGAAGCCCCGCTCGAGTTCCGTCGGCTGGTGCGTCGGATCGAGCGACTTGATGTAGATCCACGCCACGCTGAGATCGCGACTGACGCGCACACCGGTAATGACAGCCTGCTGCAGGCGCGGATCGCGCGCCTCCCGCAAAACGTCACTTAGTATCCGCTGAATCTGCTCCTCGACCCGACGACTGCGCGGAAATTCCCGTGGCATGGGATAGACCGGGGGCGTTGCCCGACGTCAGGCACTACGGGCGACTTCGACCCGCTCGTAGCACTCGATCTGGTCGCCTTCCTTAACGTCGTTGTAGTTCTTCACGCCGATACCACACTCGGTGCCTGCACGCACCTCGTTCACATCATCCTTAAAGCGCCGCAGCGACTCGAGTTCACCTTCGTAAATTACAACGTTGTCCCGCAGGACCCGGATCGGGTTGCTGCGTCTGACATAGCCGTCGACAACGAGGCAGCCCGCGATATCACCCATTTTCGGCGACCGGAACACCTGGCGAACCTCGGCCAGCCCGACAATCTCCTCGCGAATTTCCGGCGACAGCAAACCGCTGATCGCGGCCTTCACGTCATCGATCGCCTCGTAGATGATGCTGTAGTAACGAACGTCGACACCGGTTTCCTTGATTGCATTCCGTGCCGAAGCATCGGCCCGCACATTGAAACCGATTACGATAGCCTGCGAGGCGGCCGCGAGATTCACATCATTCTCCGTGATCCCGCCGACGCCGGCGCTGATGACCTTGACCTGCACCTCATCGCTGGAGAGTTTGGTCAAGGCATCCCGCAAAGCCTCGGAACTGCCGTGAACGTCGGCCTTCACCATGACCTGCACGGTTTCGGTTGCCCCGGCCTGCATCTGGCTAAAGACGTCTTCCAGCTTCGCTGCCTGCTGCTGGGCGAGCTTCATGTCACGCGTCTTGGAATGACGCAGCTGCGCCAGTTCGCGCGCCTTGCGCTCATCCTCGAGCACCAGGACCTCGTCACCGGCACTCGGCGTGCCAGAGAGGCCCAGCACCGCGACCGGCATCGACGGACCTGCTTTATCGACTTGTTGCCCGGACTCATCGAGCATGGTCCGGACCCGGCCGTATTCCTGGCCGGCCAGAATCGTATCGCCCTGGCTGACCAGACCGCGCGTCACCAGGACCGTGGCCACGACGCCGCGGCCTTTCTCCAGGCTCGACTCGATAACCACGCCGGCACCGGGGCCTTCGTCAACGGCCCGCAGGTCGAGAACCTCCGACTGCAGCAAGACCGCTTCGAGCAGCGTATCAATGCCCTCGCCGTTTACGGCGGACACGTTCACGAACAGATGCTCACCACCCCATTCCTCCGGAATCACTTCCTTGGCCGCGAGTTCATTGCGGACCCGCTCGGGATCGGCGTCACTCTTGTCGATCTTGTTCACGGCGACCACGATCGGCACACCGGCAGCCTTCGCGTGCTCGATTGCCTCTTCTGTCTGCGGCTTCACGCCGTCATCCGCGGCGACGACCAGAATAACGATATCCGTCACCTGCGCACCGCGCGCGCGCATCGCCGTAAAGGCCGCGTGTCCCGGGGTATCGAGGAACGTGATCTGTCCCTTGTCGGTTTCGACGTGGTAGGCGCCGATGTGCTGGGTAATGCCGCCAGCTTCGCCCGCGGCGACCTTGGTACGCCGAATGTAATCCAGCAGTGAGGTCTTGCCGTGATCGACATGCCCCATGATCGTAACCACCGGCCAACGGGGTTTCTCGTCGCCGCTGGCCGGCAGGGATTCGAGGATTTCCTCTTCGAGGCTGCGATCAGCGACCGGACGCGCCACGTGGCCCATCTCTTCCACGACAAGCGTGGCCGTATCCTGATCGATGGTCTGGTTGATGGTGGCCATCACGCCAAGCTTCATCATCTGCTTGATGACTTCGTTGCCCTTGACAGCCATCCGCTGTGCCAGTTCGCCGACGGTGATGGATTCCGGAATCTCTACTTCACGCTTGACCGGCTCGGTCGGCGCCTGAAAACCATGCTGGGCATCCACCGACACCGACACGGGACGACGCCGGGTCCGGCGCTTCTTACGGCGGCCGCTGACGTCGCGGTCGACGTGCAGCTCTTTACGGCCGTACTTCGTCGCTGGGCGCGACGGCTTGCCTTTGTCACGTTCCTGCTCACGCTTCTGGCGCTCAGCTTCAAGGCGCGCTTTGTCGGCCGCCTCCATCGCCTCACGCCGCACGCGTTCGGCTTCCTCCCGCTTGCGCTCTTCCTCGGCCTGCTGGGCCTCGAGTTCACGCTGCTCGCGCTCCTGTTCTTCCTGCTTGCGCTGTGCCTCGGCTTCCTGCTTCTTGCGCTCCGCCTCCTGCTTCTTGCGCTCCGCCTCTTCCTCGGCGCGCCGCTTCGCGTCCAGTTCTTCCTGTTGCTTTTGCGCTTCTTTCTCGAGCACGTCGCGTTTCACGTACGTCCGCTTGCGACGAACTTCCACATTGACTGTGCGCGCCCGGCTCTGACCACCCGAAAGTTTCAGTTCACTTTGCGAGCGGCGTTTCAGCGTAATTTGCCGGGGCGCAGCCCCGACCGCCTCTTCCTTGCGGCCATGGCTGCGGCGCAGATGCGACAGCAACTCCATCTTGGCGTCGTCGCTAATCACATCGTCGGCGCCACTGACCTTGATCCCGGCCTCATCGAGCTGGGAGATCAGCCGATCCACCGGGACCTTCAGGACTTCAGCGAACTGCGCTACGGTCACATCCGACATTTGATTTGCCTCGCTTCGAACCCCGGCACTCTCAACTCGCTGCCTGCTCTTCGTTCTCGAACCAGTGCGCCCGCGCCGTCATGATCAACGCACCCGCGCGCTCTTCATCCATTCCCTCGATTTCCAACAGGTCATCGGTGGCCTGCTCTGCCAGGTCTTCACGCGTCACGATCCCTTTGGCTGCGAGCAGGAACGCGGTCTCTCGTGTCATCCCATCCAGCGCGAGCAAATCGTCGGCCGGCTCGGCTTCATCGATGATTTCCTCACTGGCGATTGCCTGTGTCAGCAAAACGTCACGCGCGCGATTTCGCAACTCGTCCACGATTCCCTCGTCGAATTCTTCGACAGCGAGTAGCTCGGCCGCCGGCACATAGGCTATTTCCTCGATGCTGGAGAAGCCCTCCTGCACCAGGATCAGGGCGACGTCCTCGTCCACGTCGAGCTGCTTCATGAAGTTCTGCAGCAGTTCCTTGGCCTCGGACTCGCTCTTTTCCTCCGCGTCGGCCTCGGTCATGACATTCAGCTCCCAGCCCGACAACTCGCTGGCCAGTCGGATGTTCTGCCCGCCACGGCCGATTGCCTGGGAGAGCTTGTCCTCTTCCACGGCGACGTCCATGCTGTGAGCCTCTTCGTCCACCACGATAGAAGTCACGTCGGCGGGCGACATCGCATTGATGACGAATTGCGCCGGATTCTCGTCCCATAGAATGATGTCGACGCGCTCACCGGCGAGCTCATTGGATACGGCCTGCACGCGCGACCCACGCATGCCGACGCAGGCGCCGACGGGGTCAATACGCCGGTCGTTGCTCTTGACCGCAATCTTGGCGCGCAGGCCCGGATCACGCGCGGCACCGAGAATCTCGATCAAGCCCTGGCCAACCTCCGGCACTTCGATCTGGAACAACGACAACAGGAATTCAGGTGATGTGCGTGTCATGAAAAGCTGCGGTCCGCGCGGTTCCGAGCGCACTTCGTAGAGCAACCCCTTGACACGGTCGTTTGGTCGCACAGGTTCGCGCGGAATCATCTGTTCGCGCGGGATAAAACCCTCGGCGTTGCCACCAAGATCGATGTACACGCCATTGCGGTCGACGCGCTTCACGATGCCGCCCAGCAGCTCACCCACGCGATCTTCGTATTCCTCGACCACCATCTTGCGCTCGGCTTCGCGCACTTTTTGCACGATGACCTGCTTTGCTGTCTGGGCGCCGATGCGGCCGAATTCGACGGATTCGATTGGCTCTTCGACAAACTCGTCCGGCTGCACGTCGGGCTTCATTTCCACAGCGTCGATCATGCGCAGTTCTTTTTCCGGGAATTCGAGCTCGGTGGAATCATCGGCAAACACCTTCCAGCGCCGGAAGGTGTCGTACTCGCCGCTTTCACGATCGATGGCTACACGAACATCGATGTCCTCATCGCCGTAGCGTTTGCGAGTCGCAGACGCGAGCGCGGCTTCGATTGCCTCGAAGATGATTTCCTTCTCGACGCCCTTCTCATTGGACACGGCCTCGACAACCATCAGGATCTCTTTGTTCATACCATCAACCCGCCCACACGGGTCCTCATCTCGTCTATACGCTGTTCAGGTCCGGCACCAGCCGAGCCATCTCAATGCCATCCATCGGCAATACAAACTCGGTGCCGTCGCACTCGACGACAACCGCATCACCATCGCGCCGCAACAGCGAACCACGGAACTTACGTCGCCCCTCCAGTGGGAGACGCAAGCGAACCGTCACGTCGCAACCGGCGAACCGGTCAAAGTGCTCTGGCTTCGCCAGGCGTCGGTCGAGCCCCGGCGACGACACCTCGAGGTTGTAGTTACCCGGTATCGGGTCTTCTACGTCCAGCACCGCGCTCACCTGGCGACTCACCTGTTCGCAATCGTCGAGACCGATGCCCGCCTCGCTATCGATAAACAGACGCAGCAGCCCATTGCCCCGGCCGAGCCGCAGTTCCAGGTCCGCCAGCTCGTAGCCCATGGCCTCGACCGTGGGTTCCAGCAGGCGTCGCACTTCCTCTTGTCGCCGACTCACCGCTTACACCGTCCCGCAAATCCGGGCGGACAAACAAAAAATGGGCCCATGGCCCACTCCTCTATCACTCTCCTGGTCCGGCTCTTTTCCGGCCTCCGGCAAGCTTCTTGCCGACCAAAAAAATAGCCCCATGCGGGGCCATCTTCTACCAGTAGTTGGTAGCGGGGGCAGGATTCGAACCTGCGACCTTCGGGTTATGAGCCCGACGAGCTGCCAGACTGCTCCACCCCGCATCCGCAGGGCGGGAATACTACCCATTTCGCCCTACCCGGGCAAGTACGCTGCGACGCGGTATCCATCAGCCCAGCGCGTCTGTGCAAAGCTGAATCAGGAACTCTGGTGACAAGCCAAGAACGAGTACCAGCAAGGCATTCAGACTCACCACAGCACGCAGATCGAGGCCGGGAACGAGTTCCGCGCCCCCGTCCGAATCGTCGAAATACATGACCTTGACGACGCGGAGGTAATAGAACGCCCCAATGACGGAGAACACCATCCCGGCGATCGCCAGACCGAGCATTTCGGCATCGATCAGTGCCGCCAGCACCCACCATTTGGCGTAAAAGCCTGCCAGTGGCGGCACCCCGATCATGCTGACCATCAGCAGCAGCATCATCGCGGCAAACCAGGGGCTGCGCTGGTTCAGGCCCTTCAGGTCATCGATATTCTCGCACTCGAATCCGGCCCGGCTGCTCAATATCAGCACGCCGAACGCGCCGGCCGCCATCAGCACGTAGACGACCGTATAAAAGAGCGCCGCTTCGATCCCGTCACGTGATCCCGCCGCAAAGCCGAGCAGAATGAAGCCGACATGCGCGATGGTTGAATAGCCCAGCATCCGCTTGATGTTGGTCTGCGCTATGGCAACCACGTTACCGAGCGCCAGCGATATCACAGCGAGGGTCGCCAGCAGCGGTTCCCACCCGTCGGCCAGTGGTCCGAGGCCTTCCACCAGCACGCGCAGCGTGAGCGCGAAGGCCGCCAGTTTCGGCACCGTGCTGATGAACAGCGTCACGCTCATCGGCGCGCCTTCATAGACGTCGGGCAACCACATGTGAAACGGCACCGCGCCAAACTTGAACGCAATGCCAACGATAATTAGCGCCATGCCGGCCAGCACACCGAGATCCTCGGTTTCACCACGGCCCAGCGCTGCTGCGACCGACCCGAAATCCAGCGAGCCGGTCACACCGTAAATGATCGAAATGCCATACAGCAGGCAGCCAGAGGCAATCGCCCCGAGGACGAAGTACTTCATCGCGGCTTCGGCCGCGGTGGCGTTATTGCGATCAAAGGCGACCAGGCCGTACAGCGACAGCGACAGCATCTCCAGCCCGAGGTACATGGTCAGCAGGCTGGCCGCCGATATCATTACGAAAATGCCGAGCGTCGCGAACAACCCCAACAGGTAGTACTCGCCCTTGAACAGGCCCCGATCGCGCAGGTACGAACGTGAGTAAAGGAATACGGTGGCGACCATGACGAGCGCGACCAGCTTCAAGAAGCGCGCGAGCGGATCGCTGACGTAGCTGCGGGTAAAGATCTCCACGCGTCCGTCGACCGCCGACTCGCCGACCGCCAGGGCGGTAAGCACCAGGCCGCCCAGCGCAACAAGATAACTGAGATCGCGCAGCCGATCGGGCACGTAGAGATCGACCAGCAGCAGAACACAGATCGCCAGGGCCAGGGCCATCTCGGGCAAGGCAGGCAGGAATTCAGCGGGTATCAAGTCCATAGCGTCACAGCTTCGATTGCGTAATGTGGGCCGCCAGGTTGTCGACGGTGGCATTCATAACGTCGACCAACGGCGCGGGCCACAAACCGAGTGCCAGGACAAACAACGCCAGCAGGCCGAGCAGCAAAAACTCCCGGCCGTTCACGTCTTCCAGCGCCGCCACTTTGTCATTGCCAACGGCGCCAAAGATCACACGCTTGACCATCCACAGCGTATAAGCCGCGCCGAGAATCAGCGTGGTCGCTGCCAGCACGGCGTACCAGACGTTGGCTTTGAAGCTGGCCAGGATGACCAGGAATTCACCTACGAAACCCGACGTGCCCGGCAGACCCGCGTTGGCCATCGCGAACAGGACCATGAAGGCCGCGAACTTCGGCATGGTATTGGCCACACCACCATAAGCGTTGATATCACGGCTGTGCAGCCGGTCATACATGACCCCGACGCAAAGGAATAGCGCGCCGGAGATAAAGCCATGCGACACCATCTGCACCATGCCGCCGGTCAGACCCATGGCGATACCGGCATCCTGACCCGTCCGTGCCAGGATCGCCCAGGCAATAAAGAACCCCAGCGTCACGAAACCCATGTGCGCAATCGACGAGTACGCGATGAGTTTCTTCATATCCTGCTGCACCAGGGCCACGAAACCGATGTACACGACCGCGATCAGCGACAATGCGATCATCAGCACATCCAGCGTCTGGCTGGCGTCCGGTGCGATCGGCAAACTGAAACGCAGAAATCCATAGCCACCCATTTTCAGCAGCACGGCCGCAAGGATCACGGAACCACCGGTCGGCGCCTGCACGTGCGCATCCGGCAACCAGGTATGCACCGGCCACATGGGCACCTTGACGGCAAACGCGATCAGGAAAGCCAGGAAGATCAGTATCTGCTCATTCAGACTGAGCGGCACCTGGTGAAACTCCAGGATGCTGTAGCTGCCGGTCTGCAGGTAGAGATAAATCAGCGCGAGCAGCATGAAGACCGAGCCAAAAAACGTGTAGAGGAAGAACTTGACCGTGGCATAGACACGCTGTTCCCCACCCCAGACGCCGATGATGATGAACATCGGCACCAGCATCGCTTCCCAGAAGACGTAGAACAGCAATGCGTCGAGAGCCGCAAAGACGCCGATCATCAGGCCTTCCATGATCAGGAACGCAGCGAAGTATTGAGCCGGTTTGACCTTGATGATCTCCCAACCGGCCAGCACGACGATCGGCGTCAGGAAAGTCGTCAGCATGATCAATGGCATGGAGAAGCCATCAACGCCGAGAAAGTACTCGGCCCGGAACATGCGTATCCACGGCATGCGCTCGACGAACTGCATGTCCGCGGTGCCGGTCTCGAAACCGGCCCACAGCGGCAAACTGAGCACGAAAGTCGTCACGGCGACGCCCAGCGACAGCCAGCGATCGCTGCCGAACCTGCCGCCCAGCAGGATTACGGCAATGCCGCCGATGATCGGCAGCCAAATCAGCAATGAAAGCAAACCAATCGTCATGGCGTCAGGTAAGCAGGAACCAGGTGACCATCGCGAACAACCCGAGGATCATGGCGAAGGCGTAGTCATACAGATAACCGCGCTGCACGCGGCGCGCGATGCTCGCGAACCAGCCGATAAGTCGGGCACTACCGTTCACGGCGAGCCCGTCGATCAGGCCAACGTCGCCGACCTGCGAGAACAGTCGGCCGATGCCACGCCCGCCAGCGGGAATGACCTGCTCGGCCATGACGTCGGCATAGTATTTCTTGTCGAGTAACCCGTAGAGCCAGCTGAGACGGGCTTGCAATTGTTCCGGAATACTCGGCTTGTACAGGTACAGGTACCAGGCGACAAACACACCGCCCAGCGCCAGGTACAACACCGGCGATGCAAACGAATGCAGGACAAAGTCCAGCGGGCCGTGCCATTCCGGCAACAATTCGCGGATGACGTCGTGTGCCGGCAGCACGAACAAGCTCCGGCCGAAAAAGTTCTCGAACACAACCGGCCCGAGAGTGAACCAGCCGATTAACAGCGACGGAATAGCCAGCATGATCAATGGCCCGGTAACAACGGCCGGGGGTTCATGCAAATGCCCGCGCGCATCGTCCGATATCCGTTCCGGCCCATGGAAGACTAGGAAGAACATCCGGAATGAGTAAAGCGCGGTGACAAACACCCCACTCAGGACGCAATAGTAGGCAAAGGTCGAGCCAGGGATATCGGCGAGATGTACTGCCTCGATCAGCGCATCCTTGGAAAAGAAGCCGGAGAAGCCGGGAAATCCGATCAACGCCAGCGAGCCGATCAGCGAGGTCCAGTAGGTGATGGGCAGGTACTTGCGCAAACCGCCCATGCGCCGAATGTCCTGCTCGTGGTGCAGCGCAATGATCACCGAACCCGCGGCCAGGAACAGCAGGGCCTTGAAGAAGGCATGCGTCATCAGGTGATAGATGCCGACCGCGTAAGCGGATGCGCCCTGCGCCACCATCATGTAGCCGAGCTGCGACAGTGTTGAATACGCCACGACCCGCTTGATGTCGTTCTGCACGATGCCAAGAAACCCGGTGAACAGGGCCGTGATTGCGCCGATGACGAGCACGACGGTCAGCGCCGTTTCCGAGTATTCGAACAACGGCGACATGCGGGCAACCAGGAAGACGCCCGCAGTGACCATCGTGGCCGCGTGGATCAGTGCCGAGATCGGCGTTGGGCCTTCCATCGAATCAGGCAGCCAGACGTGCAGCGGCACTTGCGCGGACTTACCCATGGCCCCGACGAACAGCAGGATGCAGGCCACCGTTAGCGCGGACCAAGGCCGGCCATCGACGACCTCCAGCGTTTCGCCCTGCAGGCTCGCCGCCTGGCCGAAAATCTCCGCATAGTCCAGGCTGCCAGTGAGATACAGCAGCACTGCGATACCCAGTAGAAAACCGAAGTCGCCCACGCGATTCACGATGAAGGCTTTGAGGTTGGCGAATATCGCGGTCGGCCGCGTGTACCAGAAACCGATCAGCAAATAGGACACCAGGCCGACCGCTTCCCAGCCGAAGAACAGCTGCAGCATGTTGTTCGCCATCACCAGCATCAACATGGCGAAGGTGAATAGCGAGATATAGCTGAAGAAGCGCTGATAACCCGGATCGTCGTGCATGTAGCCAATGGTGTAGATGTGCACCATCAGCGACACGAAGGTGACGACGGTCATCATCAGCGCGCTGAGCCGGTCGATCAGGAATCCGACTTCCATGCGCACGCCGTCGGTCACCATCCAGGTGTAGACGCTCACATTATCGGCCGGCGCGTTGTTCACGAACTGGTTCCAGAGCACCCAGGCCGACAGCACGAAGGACGCGCCGACGCCGAGGATGGTCACGCTATGCGCACCCGCACGACCAATCTGCTTGCCGAATAGTCCGGCGATCAACGCGGCGGTCAGCGGCGCCAGGACGATAGCGAGGTAGATATTCGTCATGCGCTAGCCCTTCAACGCATCCAGGCTCTGAACCTCAATCGTGCGCCGCGTGCGGAACAACACCACGAGGATTGCCAGCCCAATTGCCGCCTCGGCAGCAGCGACGGTCAGGATGAAGAACACGAAAACCTGCCCCGTGGTATCGCCGAGATACCGCGAGAACGCAATGAAATTGAAATTGACCGCGAGCAATAACAATTCCACGCACATCAGCAGCAGAATGACATTTTTGCGGTTGAGGAAAATGCCGGCAATGCTCAGGACGAACAATGCAGCGGACAATCCCAGGTAGTGGCCCAGGGTAATCACTGGTCCCGCTCCGCCTCCATCTGGACCAGGCGCAC